>NZ_RCWD01000001.1:0-339984 GCF_018448965.1 Photorhabdus hainanensis
TGAAATAAACTCATGAATAGAAATGCCTTTTTGGAATTGAATCTGATTTTTAGCCATTTTCATTTACCTCCACACAGACTTATTTTAAGTATACGCCTATGGGAGCTGAATTTAAGTGATAATCAGGTAAATATTTAAATAATGCATCTATTTTCGATTGAGAAACAAACTCTCATAGGTATTTCTTTAGTGCAATAGTTTTAGTTTACAGCATAATGTTATCCGTTTTTGTTTTGTTATTTAACTATATGTATTTAATCATAAAGTTGAATAATGGGTATTTAATTGAGATCTATTTTCAGATTTGTCTTGTTTTTATTATCAACGTTTTGGTGCAATAATTATCTGATTAATCAGAAAAATAACAAAATGTATGGACTTGAAAAATTAATTATCATTGGAAATAACGAGGGCTATATTATTAAATATAGCCCCCGGGTTTTACATATAGATTAGGTATATTATTTAACGTCTATAATACTAAATTTCACTTTGATGTAATAACTGTTTTCACTTTCACGCTTTAGATATAAATTATTAACATTTAGAATACTTGTTTCAAGTTTCCCATTTTCTTCTCTTCCGGCTTTAAAATCTTGGGAATTGCTATTAATAATATTTGCCAGATAGATTCCTATCATGTTTAGATTTATAACCTTTATTGCCAATGAACGGAAACCTTCTGAATCGTTTATTTCTAAAATGACATTTCCATCTGATTTCTCTCCGCTTTTAAAATGTAGGTGTTTGCCTACTGTTATTTCACTGAAATCAAGCAAGTTATTGCTATATACATTGAAGTTGGATAGAGAATGATTATCCAGTACTGTTTGTGTTTGCATTAGTTCAGGGCTATCTTCTTCTCTGCCGGGTAAAAAGATATCATAGTTTTCTTGTTCTAAAGAATCAGCAAAAGTAATAATTTTATCATCTGTTGTTACCACGCCAACCATATATTCGCTATAACTGAGAGTGTTATTACTATTGGTAAATAACATCGATGTCAAAAGGTATTTTATATCCCGTGGTTTATTAAGATATTCATTTATATTAATAGTGGAAATCCCTCGTTTAGTTCTGTTTGAATCCGCAGCTTTAGATTGTGGCAGCGTTTTCAACTGCTTATTTTCCCAATACTTTTCATGTTCGTTGCGATAGCCGCGAGTGACTGCATAAGAACGAGTTGTACTTCTGGGTTTGCCGTTATCCCAAATTTCTCTACACGCTAATACATGAATATTTTCATAATTTTTCTCTTTAATGAATTCAATAAGATCTTTAATACTGACTTTCTTATCAATAGGAACATTTGGGCTAATGCTTATTAAGTCAACTGCCGGTGTGCCATCATTTACCCTTATTACTGTTTTTCTGTTTTCGATTAATGCCAGAACATATTCTTTTTCTTTATCTTTTTCATACCATGAAAATTGATATTCTGCGACTTTTGGCACTGAACTATTTTTTAATTTTGAGGCGCTAATACCTGTTGCATCTTCTGCCCTTAAATTTGTATGTTTTTCTATAATATTACCAATGTTCTTTAACTGCTCAAGTTTCTTTTCAGTAAATAGCGATTTTAATAAATCATAATCTTTATATCTGTTAGGGAATGCTGCCCAGAATTTTTCATAATTTCCGCCAACCGCTGAATGAGGATTTAATTTATTAAACTCATTAACAAATCGTTCAATGAGTGGATCATCTAATCGGTATTCATCTGGCGCCCAAAATATAAGATTCTTATTTTTTGGAAATATAATTGGTCTGGCTGAATTTTCACGACCACCATGAGCGGAAAAAATAGCGGTTTTACTGGTAGCAGGACTTTCGTTCTTATCCCAAGCGGTATAGATATTGAATTTAGAGTTGGATTCATCAACTCCCACAGTATAATTTGAATCACTGTTATCTAATATTTTAAATTTACCGACTTCTCCTTTATCTCTTAGTAGATAAAACGCATCCTGACGAGTATTCCTGGTTGGCGATCTAAAAGATGTTTTAGGTCGATTGGCATTCTCGGTCAAAATCTTTTCTGATGAATTTGTTAATGCTTGAAATTTTCTATGCTTATTAATATAAGCCAGAGCATAAGCTGATCTGGCGACTCTGCCATTTCCGTCACCAAATGGATGAATTTCAATTAAAGTTGAATAGATGAGGAAAGGATCAACGCCGTTAACGCTTTTTGTTCTGGTCAGATAATAAGGGAGAATCGTTTTAGATGATTCCATATGTGGAAATATTTGATCACCGAAACCACGATAATATCTTAAATTAGTACCCGGTTTTAAGCGATAGAGTTCACTGTGCAATTGTATTAATACATTAAAATCACTGATATCTTTGTTAATATATTTGGATAGTACTCTTGTGACATGTTGAACGTTATTAGCGTTTGATGTACTTTTACTGACAATCCAATTGGCTGCTTGATCTAAATGACTGCTTCCTGAAATATCTTCAACATTAATTATTTTTCCTGGCTGTTCTGAAAGGGTTAATTTATCATCAAGGAAATTTGCTATGTCATTAATTCTTTTTCTGTCATTTTTGAAAGCATAGCTTCTTATTGTCACTTCATCTTCAAGCTTCCTGAATGATATTTTATTAATTGGATTTCCTTCATAATCTAATGTGACTGAATCCTTTATCATCTTATTAAGTTTTTCCCAGCCAACAATTTCAGCTAACTCTTTGGCCTCTTGCGTTTTCATCAGATGTGATTGTAAAACTTCTGTCTTTTTCTCAGTATTAAATCTTGACCAATATTTTCGATCAAAAAACCATTTATATCTATTGCGAATGTTTTCTAATCTCCACGGATTAGTGTTTGAACCGGGAATTTTCTTGACACTCTCTCTGGCTAATTGAGAATTTCCTCTATAATTAATGTTTATTTTTTTGATATTGAATTTATTAGTAATGTATCCACCGCTATTTTCAATTAACTTTGCGCCTTTAGCAATTTTTCCACTGATTGCACGATTACTGAAAATTGCATGGAAAGCGGATGAAACAGCAAAATTAACCCAAGCCTCTTGTTGTAATGCGTGACTCTCCTCATTAGTGTTCACAATCGCTGATTGAATAAGTGGTATGATGGTATTGGCCGTAATAGTGGCTAAATAACCTTTGATCGGGCTGATAGGGAGAGTCATTGAGATAGCCTCGAAAAGCTGTCTGATTATATTAAGATAATAATCAGCTATAATTTCACTTTCCGTATAGCTTATCTCATCCATATGTTCTATATATTTATCAAGAAATTCGTCTACTGTTGTTCCTGTGGAACCAGAAAGTTTATTAATTCCTTCATTGATATAATATTTCACATCTTCATTGTTTCTAAATTTATTGATATATCTTTCATAATCACCGGTAACATCGTGCAATTTAATTAAAATATTTTCAATGTCGCTATTTAATAGATATTTTATATCTTTTCCACTATATTCAACTTTATTAAACTCTTTGTGATTGATGTTTCTAATTAAATCATAAACTGTGAAATATTTAGTTATCGGTTTTGGTTGGTTTTTACATACATCAAATTTTCTATTAATCTTAGGCTTGCATTTATCAAGCATTCTCTTTGAAACAATAACAGTAACTCGTTGATCTAAACGAACACGATTACCAGAAATCTCTTTAACTCTATATTCAATATACTGATAAGGTGATAATATTTTTGAAACCGTATCTTCCGCTTTTGCTAATCTTTGAAGTTTTGCAATAATGTTCTGATTAAATTCACCTATTTTATTACCTAAATCATTATCAAGCAGATCTTGCTGCATTTCAAATGTTATCCCTTCAGGGAAAATAACTTTTTGTTTAATATCATCTGATATATTACCTTTCAGTAATCCCAGAATCGAAACTCTGGCAATACTATCTTCAATGGCAAGGCAAGTTTCTATATCAATCTCAGAAGTAAGATTATGTTCCTGACGCCACCCTTCAAAGTAATCAATCAGAACTATGTCATTAAGCTCTTCATTGTTAAAATTAGATTCATGATAATGATTCAATTCTTCTGAATGTTTGGTCTTTAAATATTGCAACGAAGTATAGCCATAAAAATCATAATTATAAGGAATATGATTGGACATGACAGTAATAGAGTCAGCATCAGGTTCAAATTGCCGATTTTTATTAAGATAGATCATCTCCTCATATCTATTTTCTAACTCAAATATTGAATAAGTTTGTTGATGAATATCCGTATGATGAAAGGCCCTGAAATAGCTTGCATAAGGCTCTTGTTCTACTCTTAATCTATGATAATTAAAATCTTTATCGTGGTATATTTCATAAGCTTTGGTAAAGTCTTGTTCAGAGAAAATCGCGACAGGAATATCTGAATGATAACCGCTATAGAATAGTTCACTTATTTGATAATTAAATTTCATTTTATTGGTCTCTCTATTGTTTTATTGATGGTGTTTTTTGCATGATGAGTGTTTTTATTGTGTTTTTTGTTTTTAATATTTCCATCTATTAATTTTATAATGGAAAATATATTAGGGGTAAATAATATATAGATTAATTATCATTGATGTTTTTCCTATTATATCCAAAGACTTTCATATTTTCGGAAGTAATGGTGTCGGCTTCAATTGAAGGCTTATTGAATGGCAACCAACTAGATTTAGTTTTTATATTTTTAATATTAGGGGCTGCGGCTATTGTCTGATAGTGAAGTTGCCATTGTTTTTCCTCTTGGTTAAATTTTAAGAATGCAAAACCATAGGTATTTTCTATAACTTTGCCATCAGCCTCGTGATATCCATAATCGCGGTATTCCATTGCCGTAATCATACCCATTCCGTGATCAATATTCTGGTTATTATATTCAACGTCTTCTTGACCACCTTGTACGTGTCGAACCCGGAGAGTATCTTTATTCATTTTATCGACCACAAATGAACATCCACTGAAGCTTGGGGTAAATACATATTGTGGATTGCGACTGATATCGGGTTGTGCCGGGATATCAACATATCCTCCTTGTGGCGCCCAATACGCTAGAATAGACATGTCTTTATCGGGTATTTCATTTTGCCAGGTATCGACAATTTTTAATGCATTGAATGGCAGAGTTTCATCTGATGGTTTAATTTGTAGTGCCTTGAACACCAGATCTCCGCCTCCTTCTTTGTTATTTAAAATATTTTTTACGCCGTCTGACATTTTTATCTTTTGCGGGTTAATTAAATCGGTAATAATCGGTTGTGAAGTCAGTGCGCTTTCATCTAATATATCAGACATTGTTATGGGGCTGGTGCTATATTGTTTTTGTTTTAAGGGGGAAGGAGTAAAAGGTTGTGCGCCTTCTATATTTCTTTCATTCCCTGTTCTTAATTTTTTATTTAATTGTAAACCCAATCCTAATCCCAATGAACAATTATTCATAGTGTTATGTTCGTCAGAATATATTGAGGGCTTTTCCGTTCTATTTCCTGAGTGGTTAACTTTTTCACTGTATTTGTTGTTTGGCATATTATTACCTGTTTTTTTGGTGAGGGGCTTATTTTATTATCATATGATTGAATAGAAATAAAGTTAAACTCCAGTTAATTTGTCAGAATTTGCTTTGGAAATAATAATGCCGACACCATTTATTTTAATAACAGCACTCTGGCTATTTTGCCATTTTGAAATAATGTCCTTTATTTTCGGTAAATAATTTGAATGAGTAATGCCTGAAATATTAAGGATTATACTTCTATTTTCCTGATTTTCATTATCGATTGTAGCGAATTCAGTAATCAGATTGACTTTATCCAGGGCAAGATAAATATCTTCTGTGCCACCTAAATCGGCGTACAGTTTATCAGTCAGAGCTTGGTTGATTTGTGAATTATTTAGGCTTGGTTTCTGATCCACAGAAGCAGAAATCTGGCTAATGGGTGTAATGTTGTCTTTAATATCTTGCAGTTTCATTGGTACGGTAATTGAATACATTAGAGAGAGGCGGGGGCGATTACCGAGAGCCTGCCAGAAATTACCCAAGCTATTTAAATTTTCCTGTTGGGGAATAATTCGGGTATAGGCGCCGGGAATGCCGGTTAATTGACGGTTGTTAATTAATGCGTTCAGAACACGAGTCATCACTTGCGCCGCTTGATTATTGGGTTGGCTATCCGGACTTGAACTGTCGTTTGATGGTTTACTGGCATCCCAGTAAGTAATTAAATAGTTACAATTGATATTGACCCATCCCGGTAATAATGTGTTGGTTATTGGGTTATAACGTCTTGGTTCGGCAGCGCGTAATTGTAAATCTTCATTGATGTCATAAAGAAATACACTGACTGTCGGTTCCGATTGAATAGAATTAATTTCAGGTAGATCAAAACGGATATCAATTTTATTACCATTGATATTTAGATACTGGGATAAAACAGTATTTAATGCGTTATTTACTTCAATAATCGCATTGTCAGAAGCAATTAGGGTTGTCATATTTATTCCAATTTTGTTGAATTTTTAGAAAACCAGTCGGCCAGTTTTATTTAGTTCGAGTGTAACGGCTCGATTTATATGTTTATTTTCGATTTGGTCACAGTGGTCATTTTTCGCTAACATTGAGGCTAATAGCGCAATATTTCTGATATTAGCCCCGGTTAAATCAGCTCGTTTAGCCAGATGGGTAAAATCAATGGTATCGGATAATTTAATTTGTTCCGGCCAAATGACTTGCCACATTTTCTTACGTAATATTTCATCGGGATAAGCAAAACGGGTAATAAAGGTAAAACGGCGATTAAAAGCACTGTCTAAATGGCTGCGATTATTGGTGGCTAAAATTACTAATCCCGGATAACTTTCCAATCTTTGTAATAAGTAGGAAACTTCAATATTAGCATGTCTGTCTTGAGCATCTTTGGTTTCACTGCGTTTGCCAAATAAAGCATCCGCTTCGTCGAAAAATAGCACGCCGGAATCCGCTTCGGCCAGATCGAAAATCCGGGAGATGTTTTTTTCCGTTTCGCCAATATACTTATTCACCACGGTAGAGAGATCCACTTTAATTAGATCAACGCCAAGATGACCGGCGATCACTTCGGCAGCCATCGTTTTGCCAGTCCCGGATTCTCCATAAAATAGCGCACTAATACCGGTGCCATAACCGATTTTTTCCTGAAAGCCGGTAGCCAGAATTTGGTCGCGGTAATGAATGGCGGCAATAATCTCTTTTAATTGTTGGGTTAATGCATCTGAAATGACTAAATCATTAAGGCTGCGTTTGGGGGTTATTCGTTGCGCTAATTTACCGAAATTCTGTTGAGCACGGAAACTTAATGCCTTACGCAGATCGGTTTCTTCCAATTGACCTTCCGGTTGTCGGAGTATTTGGTATTGATTCGCTTCTATAAGGATTTGCGGTAATGTTTCTGCGGTGAATGAAAAACGTTGGCATAGCTCAGTAATATTTATTTTCTGAGCGATATTATCCGATAAACTTGCTTCCAGCATGGTTTTTTTATCCGCCAGAGTCAGTACCGGCATATTAATTTGCACTATTGGCAGGTGTTTAATCCACACTAATGAATCTTGTGGTTCTGCCAGACAAACTACACGTAATTTTGGCTGATTTAATAAATCGGATAATTCGCTATGTAATATTTTCTTTTCATCTTTGAGCAAAGAAAAATTGCGAATTAATAAACAGGCATCATGTAATCGTGTTTCCCGTACTGCATCTATCAGCAAGTTAGGATTACTTTCCTCCGGCAGTTGAGCTAAGTCTAGAGTTAAGGTATTGATATTATGAAATGCCATAATATTGCTTACCGCTAATTCTCTGGCGCTATCTTGTTTTCCTCTGAGTATTACCAGCGGGCGTAGTTCATCGGTTTTATTTAATAATATTTTTCCAAGTGAACGGTAAAGGGGTTGTGGATACCAACCGTGTGAGGCAGAAGAATGCCAATAAGCACAAGTTGTCAAGGGGGATAAAATAACCCGTTGGCCTGATAAGAAATACCAAATAGTGCTGTGAGTTAGAAATTGAGTTTGTAACCAAATAGGCTCTTCGTGGCTATTAAGCCGTAATAGTTGATGACTGATTAACGGTGTTTGCGGCAGAAGGCTATTTTGGAGTAATTGCCGATCACTTTGGCGTTGGCTAAATAATTCAATTGCTAAGGTAAAGCTCGGCCACTGTTTTTTACTGTTACCGTGCAGAGCAGCAAATAATGCATGATAACGACTATCGAAATGGGGTAATAAACCTAATAATAAAACATCCCGTTCAAATTCAGTAAGCTCAAAACGTTCAACTAATTGTGATAATGCATTGGGGTTTTCTTCGATTTCAGGGAAATTAATAATATCATCTTGTTTAGTGATCCAATGAGGAATGCCTTGTGGCTTTGTCAGACGCTGGTTTAATTCATCTTCGGTAAGGAGAAAACTCTCCGGTAAATAATCGTATTTTTCTCCATTTTGGTAATAGTAATGTTGTAATCGCAGATCAATGCGTTCCAGATGAGGGTAAATCCAGTGTAACTCTGTTGCCATGTAATGGTTGTTTTTGAGTAGAGAGTTCATATAAACCTGTTAAATATTTTGCCAGTCGATTAATAAAGAGCGATCCAACCAGGGAAGTTTGGCGATATTTAATGGCCACGGCCAGTCAGCCAGCAATGCATCAAATGGCTGTTGCTGGATGGTGATTTTGATTTCTTGCTCGTTTGTCAGCAATTCTCCCGGTCGTTGTAAAAATAGTTGGCGGACATCATTACGGCTTAATTTTTTCCAGCCGGGAAGTTGAGCAATAACGGTATCCAACCATTGCTCTGTTATTAATTGTTTCTCTGGTTTAAGTGAGATTGATTCACTGTTTTCATCAGCCGTTAATCCGCACAGAACGTTATTGAATCTCTTACGTTTTGTCGGTGTTTCTTCGGTTCCCCAAATCAGATAGTCAAGGAAATTAACAGCGCTAAATTGGTCTTGGCGATGGATAAATTTTTTCCCTTCAAGTAGGCCAAGTTGATTAAATAATGCGGGTAGCATCGGCCATAGTATTAATATCCCGGCATTATTGACTTGGCGTGGAGAGTTTGATGCTGATAGTATTTTTTGATTTTCTGTGATCACCTTCTGATTTACCAGAGGTTGATGTTGCTGAATATCTGAAAAATTAATGTTATTTGTGGTTGATTTTTTACCGGGTGTATTTTTATCTATATGATTTGGCATAAAGCATTCCAATAAATATTGATATTCTTCAACCGACAGATATTTTTGGCAAAGCCGTGAAACAGAAACGGTTTGCCAGAGTTGTTTTAGCCAATTATTTAATGGAGTATTTTGATTAATAACCTGGCGAAATAATTTAATAACAGATGTGGCATTAAATACACCGTTATTAAGTTCAGTGGTAATCCGTGAAATGATTTTAGCATCGGGTTTAGCTATTTCCTGAATATTATGCCGCTGTAGATATTCCAGTGCATTGAGTATCAGTTGTGCGGAGGAGACAAGCTCCTCCTGATATTGTGGTTTGTTTACTTTTTCGGATAATCTACGATTAATGGCAATTAATAAAGCGGGTTGTTTGATAGCCAAAAGTCGTTGTATGCCGTGTTCAGATAAGCAGCTTTTTGCCAATAGCAATATCCATTTTCTCTCTATCTGTGTTAATTGATGAATAAGTTTATTAATCTGAATGTCTTTATTGTGCGTTATTATCTCCATTGTATTGGGTTGGGAATCTTGTTGATATAAAGAGTGAATGAAATTCTCCGCGTCAATTAAATTATTATCGTAGAATGCGGAAGAGTTATCGGTGAATTCATTAAATGTTGGCTTGTTCAGTAGAATTTCTTCCTGATGGTTATTTATCTGATATTGGCTAAGTGCTTTATTCAAATCAACCTTGAGGCGAGCAGGGAATAATAAATTAAAATCATGGAAATTTATCTCACCAAGATTAAGGGTTAATGTCTCTAAAGAGATATCCTGATGAATGTTATATTCATCAAAGTATGAGTTGAGTAGTTTATTTATGCTGGCCTGATTAAGCATGGAGCCATGCAATACTTTTTTAGCTACCTGTTGATTATTAGCTGCAATAGTAATGGTAATCCGATTTAACAGATTTGGCTCCGAAGTCATATTGATATTTCCTTGGTAATTAGCAGATAATAGGTAATTTAATTTTGTATTTGTAGAATATAATTAAAGTTTCATAATAAAGGCTAATAAGTAATAAGGCGGAATTACATCAACTCTATGATCATGTGAAGGGGATGAGGCTGTTGCTTGGTGGTTATGTCCTTGTCCTCCGCCTGTTTCTGATGTGTATGCGTAATACGGGCTACTATCTTTAGTCATTACTTCAGAATCAATATGATTCCTTATTTCGTCTGTTTCTCCGTTCCCTGTTGAATAAGTATATCTTATTCCAGTACCATACCGATAAGCCATACCTCCAATATGATTATGACTAGGTATTTGTGATTCTGTTAATCTTGTATTTTGCACATTAACAGTGACAGAAATTTGAGTTTGTTGTGTATCTTTGTCATATGATTTTTCATTACCGTATCCCTTAGCTGAATGATAGCTATTTCCTTTATCAGAAAAACCATCTCCACACATCACAAAACGATTTTTTAAATTTGGCGTTCCGTTATTACCATCACAAAAAGCCCATCCAGTAGGAGCACTATCACCAGAAAACATTACAATCATTCCTCTGGGGAGTATTTTAGTGGGATCAATACTGACACCGTTTGAATTAACTGTAATACCATTGCCAGCTTTAACTGAAACACCACTACCATCAACAGTAATACCATTACTAGCCTTGACAGCCACATAATTGTAACCTACATCAATGCCATTACCATGGCAAATTGATATTCCATTGTCTCTGTCAATCAGGCCATTACCCATATTTACAGATAAAACATCATTTTTTGGTTCTAATATTAATGGAGAATAGGCATTGTTGATAGGTTTTCCCATTTTTAAACTGACACCTTTATCGTCTACCTTAATACCTTCACCAGCTTTAACTTTTACCCCTTCATTAACTATTTCAATACCGTGATGATTATCGACTTCAAGCTTGTCGTTGTTAATTCTCAATCCTCTGCCGGTATTGACTGCTAATCCGTTATTATCAACTGACAGGCTTTTATTCTTGATTTTTACACTTAATCCATCTTTATCTGTCTTTAAACCGCCGTTGTCGTTAAGTTTTACCGCTAGTGCGCCGTCATTATCCAGTTTCAGCGCTGAATTTGGATTATCCATCTGACCGGGTGCTTTGCCAACAGCTCGACGACCCATATCAGCAATATTAATCAGATCGGCATAATCGGTTTGTAATGGAATACTGCCTTCTTTAAAGCGTCTTTTTAAATCATCTGCTGATGGGCCATTTGATTTGATATTTTCCATATTAGATTTTTTTTCCATCTTTATCATCCTATATTGTATGGTATTAAATTATTGACATTTAAATATTTTGTAGATTTTTCTGTATAATTAAACAGGAAAAGATATTTAATCTTAAAGTAAGTTTTTTGTTGTGCTATATTAATTTGTTTTTATATTGGATAAATTAATTTCTATTTTTGCTATTATCTTTAATAATAATTGCATTAAGTTTAGCCATGCCTCCGGTATAAGGAACATATAATAATTGATCACTTTTTATGACTGATTCATTCCATTTATCTCCAGACTCACCAATGACCTCGGTACGCTGCTGTTTAGTGGCAATTCGCATATTGCCAATACCGGTTGCATCAGAAGGCAGGCGTCCCAAGGTTAAGGTCTCTAAAATATGGTATGCCTCGTCTCCTAAAGGGGCGTCATTGTTTTGCCAGCGTTTATAGGTGCTGGCAAAATCTTTAAAATGTTCCGGTGATAACCAGTGAATAATCATTGAAATATGTGCGGGGAATTCAGCTAATATTTCTGTTTTCACCCAAGATTCCAACTTATAAGGATCAACTTTGTCATTTTCAATTAACTGACGATTTACTACCACGCTAACTACAAATGAAAAGCGATCGGCCAAAGCATATTTTTCGCTGGAGAAATACCAACGATAACGCCATGCTTCGGCCTCTTTTGGAAAGTTTTTATTCCGTGAGTCTTGGTTGCGTTTAATTAATATCTTACCTTGAATACGATTAAATTTAACTACCCGTGCTTTGAGTTCATATTCGGGTGGTTCAGTGAGAACGGTACGAGCTGATATTTTTGAGGCTGGCCCAGATGGGGTAATCACATATTTCAGGGTGATTTCATCATTTTCTTCAATCATAGCAGGGAAGGGGCTTTGAGCACTGGAAGTAATCCAACGTTGATCTTCGGTAGCATTTTTATATGTCTCATCGGCATAAACCAATTGATAATCCATATCTTCCAGCCATACTGGGCTATTTTGCCAGCGCAGATTACCATCATTAAATTTCTGTCTTATTCTGTCCAGATTGCGTTCCAAATCGCTGCTGTTACGTGTACTAAGGGAAAAGGTATCTCCTGTTACTTCGGTGATCATTTGGCTCCGTAATATAAATTCTCTATCATCTTCAATAATAATCAGATTAATTACCTGACCTTGTAATAACTGACCTGCAATACCTTGCTGTGTGATGATGAGTTGATGATTTTTAGAGCCTGAATTCTCTTCAATTATCTTTAGATCGTCAGGTTTTTGTTTATCGTCGAATTTGGTATCGGGTCTTATCGGCAAAAGTTGACGGTGTTCAATTAAATAAAAAGGCAGGCCATCCAGATTAGGTGTTTTACTGAAACATTCCCCACCTAAACCCAAGCGGGCGGCAATTCTTTTTTGTAGCGCCGACACTTGATCAATCCGAATATTATTACGTTGATAGGTCAGTTCCGGTTGTTGAGCCAGATAGCCGCGCTGAGTAGACAAAAAGTCTTTGAAACCCAGTAGTGAGTTTGATGTAAGTGGTCTGGCGGCAAGTTGAGCACCAAAATAGCCCAACAGATAATTCAGAATTGTCGCCTCTTTTATATAGTTTGGCTTCTGAATATGGTTATCAATATAGATTTGTGAATCGAGGCTTAGTTTTGCGGTTAAATCAGGAATGACTTGTTGGTGAACACGATGGCTGACTGTACCCGTTTTAAAAGGCCATTGCACACCGTGTACTGTTTCTCCCCGTTGTTTAAAGGCTAATAGTTTTGGTAAAAGGGCGAGTTCGGCACAGCCGTTAGCCAGCATTTGTTCAAAAGGGAGCATAAATTGGTGCAACTGTATTTGCTGTTGGTTGCTGGCATAGGTCTGCAATCCATAGCAAGCGGGTAATTTATTGCTTACCGGATAGTAATCCAGAACTTTACGATATTTACCCCAATGCAGTAATTCAGGTTGTGTATTAATCAGTGGTTCTGCAATAAGCTGCTTCTCTACATCATATCTGGTAACGCCAATTTTAACGCCCCCTTTGGCGGTAATGGTAAGCGGGCTGTTTGTTGAGGTAATTAATGCCAATGGATCGCTACCCCATAATCTGGGGTAATATCCTTGGGCGATTCTCCAGGACCAATTATCATCCGACAATGGCGTAATAGTTTTGTCGTGATGAGCTAATGCCAACCGGGTTATACTTTGCACACCTTTAATAGCCAATAATCGGTTAACCAGACGACTTAGATTTAATACCGTAGCGCTGGTGTAATTTTTGGCTTGAGGCAAGGTCGGTATCCAACCGTGATGTAAATAAGGGCCGGAAAATATCTCTTCATGATTGTAACCCTGATCTTTCATGGCCTGAGTGGTATAACGTTTGGGTTTTGCCAGCACCATCTGTTCCGCCGTCATATAAACTTGGGCGAAGATATCAGGAAGATCAATGACGTTATCTTCAAGTTCAATATCAATCTGCAAGGGGAGATCGGTAGGTTGCAGCCAGATAATATTGCTGATGAATTCCCCCAGATTACGGTTATCTTTTAGGAAAGTTTTCAGCCTCTCCTCAGCCAGTGTTTTATTAGTTTCAGTTTCCCGACCAGGCAGTAAATAGAGCCAATAATTTCCTCTCAGAGCTAATTGGCTATCTGATCCGGAGTTTTTAAAGCTATATTCACGTTTTTCTTTGTTATACCAATATTCATAGCGTTCGTTTTCAGGTTCACGAATTAATTGGACATCATTAAAGAAAAAATAACTTTCGTTTGTTTCATTAACCGTGTCGCTGCTATGTAAATCTAATAAAGCCCGGCGATAATCTTCCGCAGTGATCGGGCCGCAGGTTAGCGTTTGTTGTGGGCCAAATTCTTGGGGAAAAATACCGTCGCCGGGTGTTTGGTCCTCTGGTCTTGGCGTTAGAAGGTCTCTCAGCGGTAATGTGTGGCGATAGGCCAGATCGGAAGCGCCATAACAACAGGCTTCCAATAAGGTGATGCCGGGATCGTTTTCACTGGTATTGCTCCAGCATTGGCCGGATTGTTGCTCAATCACCGTTTTGGCCTGAGCAAGTAGGGCATCGAAGGTAATATCGTCTTTGACGATGGGAAACAGGGCATCCTGATGACTCATTGGTTAACTCCTTGGTTTGAGGGACGCTGTTCTGACCAGACTAAAATCAGCACTTCATTATCGGCAGCCTCGATACTTTTACCCACGGCGCCCGCGACTCGGTTAGCGATGGTTAGGCTTAAATCGGTGACGCGTTCCACCAGAGGAGATTGCTGGATGGTGGCTAACAACTGGTAGTAATCAATGCGATTACCGACTGTCACGCCGATAGCGGCATTTTCTCCCCACGGCATATATTTTCGGCTTAATTGCTGTTGTAGCTGGTGATATCCGTAGTCAGGGTTAACGCCTGCGATAAAGGTCACTTGGTAGTTCACATTAACGTCAATGTAGGTGGGATTGTTGATTTCAATCGTTGCCCAAGGGCTGCTGAGTTGTTTGATCCATTCGACCATCTCCGCCAGCCGAGCGGGGTTTAACGTTGGACGCAGCGCATCATCGTTATCTTTGTAACGGCTGTCAGGGATCACAATCAGTTGTTGTTTTTCCGGCGCCGGGATTTTGGTTAATTCACCGGCAGACGGGTATTTGACATCAAACAGGCTGACAAATTGCTCTTTTAATAAGGTGACAATGTTGCCCCAACTCAGCGCTCGGTTACGGTGAGATAACCGAGCCGGGAGCCGTGTCAGGAAGGCTTGTTCTGTTTCTTTCGGCTGACCATTCCAAGAGGCCCAAGGTTGAGTGACGCCACTGATTGCAGGGGATGCATTGACCGGTTGTTTAATGCTGTCGGCGGCTAATCCGTTGATAAAGTGATCCTGTTCAACGGTGTCTGCGTTGACTAATGTCGCCGTGGCGGCGTTATACAACAAGCCCTTAATACGTGGATAATCTTGAGGATCGGTCTGATGAGTTATCTCGGCTTTCAGCCAGTAACGTCCCGTCGGCATCAAAGCCGCCTGATTTGCAGCATCCTTTGGCAATAAGGTGCGCCAGATACCCCGGTCAGACAAGTTATGAGTTTGATCGTGAACCAGTTGATTGATTGGCTGCCAGATATTTTTCTGGTTTAGATAAGACCAAGATAAATTAAGTGCTTTAACACCTTCTGACTGCCAGTATAAAGATAAAGTTTGTCCCGGTAATACATTGGTAAAGCCTAAGTAGAATGTGTCATGGGTTAATGACGATATATTTGCTTCGCCCCAATTTAGGTGGTCAGATTGAACTTCAAGATCATTGGATGTCTCGCTAAAAAGTTGAATACCGTTTTTGGGGAATTCAATGTTGTCTGAGTCGCTTAATAGTATTGCTGATTTCCAGACATTATCAACTTTCCGATACCAACGCAGATCGGTTAACTTTCCCTGATTCGCCAATAAATCCGTATCAGATGCATAGTGTAACGGATTACCGGTATTGTCTTGCCCCGCATCAAACAGTGTTCCCTTGGCTACCAGAAATTCTGGGTTGTCAGTATTCAGAGTAATTTCGATAGCAACTTTATCCGCTTGCGCTTTTTTGGGTTTTAGTCCCAATAATTCCCGGTAATAAAGATTGCGATGCCGGGCCGGAAAGGTATTTAATAATCGATTAGTTGTTTCTAATAGCTTTAAAAAAGCCAAGATAAATGCTTGATGTGCCGGTAAAAGGCCATCTGCTTTATTTGCATTTTGGTAAATATTCGCCAATTGTTGCGGATTATTTTCTTGAATAAAGTAAAAACTATCCCAGAACTGTTTTTTCTCTTGATCGAAAGGGATTTCTTTTGCGTAATCTTTAAGCCAATTTAATATATCCAGCGTACTTCTTTCATCAAGTTTAAATGCAGTATCCGGCACGATAGCAGAGAGTTTATTTTCTAATTCGGCTTGTCCCATATTTTTATTACCTGTTATTTAGAATAAAGTTGAAGAGGTTATTTATCCGGCAGTGACCACATATTGGCTGGCAATAAAACGGCCTTTGCCCATACTGGGGGCTGTCACATCCGGGCCGCTCGATGGATTATTGGCCGGTTGTGACGGGGTAAAACGGGCGATAAATTGTTGCCCGACCACAATTACCGTGGCAGGGCTACGGCAGAAGTTTACCAGCTGGCTGGCATCCAATTGAGCAATAGTGACCATTCCCATGCCGGGGACCGGGTGGCTCGGGGTAATATATTGCGCCTGAAACTGGACCTTTTTTTCATCACCTACTATGACGATTTTTTTGCCTTGGATTTGCGCGTGTCCGCTACCGCGGATGGTCGCTGGCCCCAAAATGGTGGCTTGCCGATTGCCAAATAAGGGTTCGAACAGCAAAGTGTCGCCATCCACCACCAGTTGCTTGCTCATAGACTCACCTGTACTCGGCCTTCATTAACTTCAAGGGCGCCTTCAATCTGCTGGCTGATTTCGCTGCCTCGCAGGGTGTAAGTGACCTGAATATGCAGGGTGTTAGGCACGTCTGTTCTTTGGTTTACTTGGATCTCGTTGATATCGGCGCGGGGTTCATAACGTAATACCCGTTCTTCAATCCGAGTCTGAATTTCTGCCATTATTTCGTCACGGATATTGGCGAACAGATAATCACTCAGGCCGCAACCATAATTTTCACGCATAATCCGTTCGCCGGGTTCGGTAAGAAAAAGAATTTTCATATTTTGGCGAACGTTTTCTGCTCCTTCCGCCATTGTGACGCCGGTTGCTATTTCAGGGTGCGCGCTATATTTATACGTACTATATTTATACGTACGATCTTTAATAGAAAAATCTTTAATAGAAAATTGCAGCGGGAAGGCCCAACCCCGACCATAAATGTCGGCTAATACTTTTTCGGTTAATGCTGTTTCGGTTAATGCTTTATTGGCTAATGCTTTGTTTGTCATCTCATTACCTTACTATTGGGTTAAGTTAATCTTCGCGCCTTTAATATCAACCCCAGATTTCCCGGAAGCGGATAGCGATTTTTCGGCCGCTATTTTAATTTCTTGAGCATGGGTAATAAGATTCTTAGCAGAATTAAGCGTGATATCTTTATCCTGTTGCAAAGATAAGGTATTTTTTCCGCTATTTAATGCGAGGGTATTCTCTTTATTATCGAAGATTAATGCCTGTTGATTTTCCCCTTGTTTAATCACTAAGGTTTTCATTTGATTTTTTTCACTCGGTTCTAATGGTGCTTTGTTTTTCGGGTTATGCATCGAGCCTAATATCACCGGGAAGCGAGGATCACATTCAAAGAAGCCGATAATCACCTCATCTCCTGGTTCCGGGTAAAAGCAGAAGCCGCTTTCATGACTGGCGTAAGGTTTACCCAAACGGGCAAACAGAGTGCCGTTGGTTAAGTTTAACGCCGGTATGTTGACCGGAATACGGCCTAGTGACTGGCTATCTCGCTGATATTTTTCCACGATCCCGACGTGTAGCTCTTTCGCAGGTGGTATAGCTTGCTCGGTTTCCGGTAATAGCCCCAGAGTTAGCCGAGTGCGCCAGCCGTGCCGTTGATTGATGGCGTGACTGACGCCGGTGATAATCGCTTGACCATCCATCCCTTGACCAAAGCCGCTTAACGCCAGAACATCACCGGCTTGATAACGGTTATCGCCTTCGACCTCAAAATTCCCAGAGACGTTATGACTGCGGCGGTTATTCAGAATGCCTTGAGCAAGCTGTTTGGCTTGTTCATTGTCCAACGGGTAGCTGAAAACCCATTGCCATTCTTGGCTGGTTAATGATGTCAGGTTGTCTATGGCGAGTTGATTGTGACCAAGGCCGCTGTTTTTTACCTGATGGGCTGGAGACAGTTTTTGTTGAGCGACATCCCAAGATTGCACACTCACGGTTTTGGGGCTGCGTTGGTTATCCCATTGCAGATTAGCCTCAAATAACACGATATCCTGATGGTTGGCTCGCTGGTGGATGGTATGTATAGTTGACCGATTCAGTGATTCCGGGACGACTAGCGTCACGCTGTCGTTGCCGGGCAGCAGCCAGATATGAGTCGCGAATAGCCGATTTTTTAGAAAAGCCCAGTCATTACAGCGAAACTGTACCATTTGCTCATGCACCGTTTTAAGCTGAGGCGCTGGTTTTATGGTGACAGGAATACCCGCTTGGCTGAACAACTTCTTGATAATCGCCTCATCATTTTGTTTGTTGAACAGTTGCGAGTGGAAGTTGTGAGTTAATTTTTGCAATGGATGCTTGGCGATCAGAGTAATAATGCTGTCCTGACCTTTCAGCCCTAATGTTTGCCGAACGATGATCCCCTTAAACACTACAGTTTTTTCTATCTGCACGCTAAGTTGATGATTGGGGCGGCAACTTGCCAGTTCAGCTTGCGCTTTGGCATCAAAGATATGACTGGCATCACCGGCGATCCCCAGCGTGATGTTGGCCGAGGGGATGCCATTAATATGATGGTTTACTGTCAGGCTGATAACCGTAAAGTGGTTAAGCGTTTTACCGCCTATCTCGAGCGTTATCGCGGGTATCTTCATGCATCCCCCTTGGCTTGCAGGGTTTGTCCGGGGGTGAAATCGTCAAGATTATCCAGTCCGTTTTGCCAAGCCAGCGAGAGATAATCAATCCCGCCTGCCAGAGAAGCTCCGGCGCCTAAGGCGATCAACGGCAGGGAGAGCATATCCGTTACGTTAACCGCAGTAGCCGGGGGTGATTTTAATTGCTGCTCGGTAGCTTGAATCACAAAGCTTTCATCTGCCGCCAGAGATAGGGTAGCGCTGGCCCGCAATGGCGTGGCGTCCCGGTCAAATAGGGTGTAACTGATGCTAAGGCCGCTAGCGCGGCAAGCAAAATAGCCTTTGTTCTCCCAACGCATTTTGCCCCATTTGATTTTCAGGAAGTGGGGAACGTGAGTACTGGCATCCACGGCACACAAGGTTTTCAAAGTTGCCAGTTGGGTTTCTATCGGGGTGTTGTTGCCGGGCATGGCGGCATCAAATAACAGAACTAATGACAGGCCAGCCGGTTGGGATAACACATAGCGGCAGCTTTGGCTGGTACTGTTAATGCTTTCATCTTGTTGATAACGGGTTTGATAATCAAGCTGGATGGCATCGGGGTTATACATTGCCTGTAAACTGCCTACCGAGATTTTCCCTTCCCGATCCTTGAAAGCGGTGAGAGTGAGTTTGGACAGGCTGCGTTCAATTAAGCTCATAATGACCTCCTGCTTCACGTAATGCGTCTAATACTTCCCGTTTCACTATCTCAATCAGACGGGCATTATCTAGCGTTTCCTGCGCTAGTGTGCGCGGAGCTAGCGAGTGACTGGCTGAATCGGTCACTTTGGCCTGAATAATCAGCTCTTTAATTTCGACGGTCATGCTTTCACTCCTAACCAGCGCATATCTTGATAACGTAACTCCAGCGCATTCACTAAAACCGTATTGCTATTGGCATCAAGGTCGCCGGTGGACCAACGAACCGGCAGGGCATTACTTAATGTCCAGCTCGCTACGGGAATTGAATGTTCATTCAGTAGCATGATGACCACATCGGCATACACGGCTTTCTCGCCGCGCAGGACGCGATCAAACACCCAAGTCAGCGGCGTGACGGTCATAACGCCACGTTCTAGAACCAAATTGCCGTGCTGGATCTTCTCCGCTAGCCAAACGTTTCTGGCATTTTCTCCGCCCTGACTGTGTTGAGTGGTTTGCAATTCACGGCTAAGTCCCGATATACGTTGGAAAGCAATGTCGAGTGGGCTAGGGATATTGTTAAACAGAAAACTGGCGATAAAACGGTGTGACACCGACGGGGTGGGTAAATTGTTCATATTTTGCCCCTGCTTAATGGGTGAGTCCGGTACGGGTATCAAATGTCAGATTCAACTCGATAAATTCCGCTGGAATGAGCAGCGCTAGTTTGATCTTGATGATCATTTTCCCGGCTCGCAGATCCGCTTCGTTCATCGATTCGTCAACTCCCAGTAATGCCTCGAAAGCTTGATCTTCCTGAGTACCTCGCAGTCCTCCATTTAGCCATAACTGGCGTAACCAGTTGTAAGCCTGACCTTTAAACTTCATCCAAGTGATGGCGTTATTCGGTTCAAAGACAAAGGCCCGGCCCAGTTGAGTCATATGGGCTTCGATATAGGAAACCAGACGGCGAGTCTGGATATAGCGCCAAGGGGAGTCGGGGGTACAGTCCAGCGTGCGGCATCCCCAGATCTTTATCCCTTTGCCGGGGAAGCTGCGAACCAGATTCAACGAAGTACCGTTCTGATTAAACAGGTCATCGGCTTCAATATGAGAGCGTATTGGGCTTATTACTTTGGCTAACGCGACGTTCGCGGGTGCGTGCCAGACAGCCATGTGGTTATCGTTACGCTGGATAACGGCGGCCACTGCGGCGGTCGGTGAAAGTACAATCGGTTGACCTTGTTCCTGATAGGCGCTTTTTAGTCGCGGCCAGTATACCGCGCCCCATTGCCGATCACTGGAAGAGAGCTGCGTTAAACATTCAGCGGCCAGTGCGGGATCATCGGGGGCATCCAGCAATCCCATGATTCCGCGTCGGCACCGGCAGAGGTTAAGTACTGATTGCCAAAATTGTAGCCAGAGCTGAATCTTGTCGTATTGGTCGATTTCTGAATCGGGAGCATCCATCTGGTTCAGATAGACAATATCGGGGACCGCAATCAGCGTGATAGCACTTTGTGCCGAAATCGCTTGTTTAACCCAATCTTGCTGTAGGGTGGTGGTCAATGATTGAAAATTGTCTTGTGGTTTATCAGAACCTAGCGACAGTACATAAGCTTGCTGGCCTCCGTTGTCAAAAAAGTGGCGCACGGAGTAGTACATTAATCCTGTTTTTTTAAATGACCGAGTAAAATCGGCCAGACTATTTAACTTGGCGGCGGTTTTATCACTGACATGGCTATTTTCAGTCGGTTGAGTATAGCCGATAAAAACCGGGATACCGACAAATGCCTCGTCTTGTTGCTGGGATATCAGGTTCTCCGTGATGGCGACGCCGGGCTGTGTTATTTCCATTCTCGGTTCCTCAATAGAACAGGCGCGGGGAACCGCGCCTCAGTACGGTTACTGTGTTACATTTTGCGAAAATTGCAGGATGATAAATTCAGCCGGACGAACCGCCGCCATGCCAACCTTAACCACCATTTTGCCTTGTTTAATATCGTCATCGGACATGGTGAGACCTTGACCAATTTGGACAAAATAGGCTTCCTGCGGGCTATTACCGGCCAGCGCTCCTTGTTGCCAGAGTTGATGGAGATAGTTGTCAATAGCTGACCGAACCCGTTTCCAAGTGGGCTGACTGTTGGGTTCAAAAACGGCAAATCGCATTGCTTGTTTGATATCCCGTTCTGCCGCATTAAAGAGACGCCGAACCGGGATGTAGCGCCAGTTGTCATCATCTTGCAGAGTACGCGCGCCCCAGACGACAAATCCTTTGTTGCTGAAATAACGGATAGCATTGATGCCTTTTTGATTCATAGTGCTTTGTTCATTGTCGCTGAGTCGATCCGCGACATCGCTAATTCCGCTGAGAACAACGTTAGCAGGTGCTTTCCAGACGCCCCGACGGGCATCGGTAGCACAATAGACACCGGCCATCACTGCACTGGCGGGAATGAGTTTTTTGTTATCTGCAATTTTTTGTTTTATTGCCTCGATAACTTGCTTGTAGAGTTTTGGGTTTTGCTTTTTGAGTTCCGCCAGATGGGTAACTTTTTCATCCTGATAACCTGAAATCGCGATGCTATTCTCCTCTACCTGAATAAGTTGTGAGACTTTAACTGCGGGATAATAAGTCGCGGTTTGTGATTGCAGGCTCACATTGGGTGTGGTTTCTTTATCCTGATTATCAGCGATAAGGAAATAGCCCTCATTTAATAATGAAGATGTCAGACTGTTATATATTTTGCTCTGGTAATTAGAATCTTGTTCAGGGCAGACGATTAAGGTAATTTCTAAAGCCTGCTTAATTAACTCAGGAATTAATGCCAGCGTGTGAGAATCTTCTGAATCAGGAATTGGCAGGATATAACAAGGTCCGCCGCCATTTTGGAAATAAAGTTTTAAAGCATCACTGCTTGTTGTGTAGGTGACGGTAGTTACATCGTAAGAGTCACTGTTATTTTTATCGTTTGTATCAAGCGTAATATTTTGGGCGGCAAAATTTTTTACATTATCTTTGGCTTTTGCATTGCCTTCGTTTTTCTCAGGATGGGAAGGAGCAGGTGGTGGAGTAGGTTTCGTTAATTTGACTGCTACCGACGTAATACAGCCCACATGAAACTGATTAGTAAAATCCAACCAGCTACTCACGCGCGTCACTTGTGGCGTTGCGCTGATTTTTTTCGGTGAGAAACGACCGATAAAAACCGGGATTGCCGTGTTCCCTTGGCTAACGGAGAGAGCCAGTGAGGCATCTTCTTCAATATAGACGCCGGGATAAGTTGGTATTGTTGACATATTGCCTCCGATTATTGAGCGATATTCTGCGTAAATTGCAAGATAATAAACTCGGCTGGCCGAACTGCCGCCAGACCCACTTTGACAATCATTTTGCCTTGCTTGATATCGTCATCGGTCATGGTGAGACCTTTGCCGATCTGGACGAAGTAAGCTTGTTCGGCTTTATTGCCCATTAGTCCGCCTTGCTGCCACAGGGTATGGAGATAGTTATCGATAGCGCGGTGGACCGCTTTCCACGTAGGTTGGCTGTTGGGTTCGAAGACGGCGAAACTCATGGCGTTTTTAATATCCCGCTCCGCGCTGTTAAATAGACGACGAACCGGGATATAACGCCAGTTATCGCTGTCATCAAGTGTACGAGCGCCCCAAACCAGCGTACCGCTTTTAGGAAAGGTACGAATCATATTCAGTGCCTTGCCTTGGTTATATTGCGTTTGCAGGTCATCGGTTACTGGGTATTTAGGTTGTAATCCCCCTTGAATAGGAACGTTAGCAGGTGCTTTCCAGACCCCTCGGCTGTTATCGACGCTGGCATAAATACCGGCCATAACCGCACTGGGCGGAATATCAACGGCGGTTTTATTTTCTCCCCATTCAGTGGTTAGCCAGGGGTAATAAACTGCGCCATAAGCGGTAGGGGAATAAGGCTTGAGGACTTTTTCTGGTTCTTTTATATCGGTATCACTTTGTGGGCCGTCAAAAATGGCAAATAACCCTTTGCCCGGCTGACAAAGTGTACTTACTGCATCTTTAATTTCTTCTCCGGCAGCAATCAGCAATGTTACATCGTCAAGTTCTGGCACTTGTTTTTCTAAGTCTTCGGTTTTGACGAGATAGCAATATCCACCGCCGTTAATAAAATAGGCACGTAGTGAAACGTCAAGGATATTCTTGGGATTAAATGATTCACCTTTTCGTGTCAAATAGTCCATCCAACTACTAACACGAATATAGGGTTTATCTGATCTTAATAAATTGTTATTTGCAACAGCGAAGACCGGCACTGCCGTTGCACTGGAACGAACGGAGAGTGCGGGTGAGGCGTCCTCTTCAATATAAACGCCGGGATAGGTTGGTACCGTTGGCATGTAGCCTCCAATTATTATGTAATATTCTGAGTAAACAGCTTTATAAATGAGTCTTAAGCTGCCTGAATGGCGACTCGATCTGCGGTCAAGGTAATTTCCTGCACGGCGACTTCGTTGCTGGCGGCATCAAAAGAGGGGGCGGTTAATGAGGTTGGGAAAGCATTTACCACGCTCCAGGTCATCAAAATTTCAGTACCGGCTTCGTTGGTTAAACTAATTGAAATATCTTTTTTCTCGACCTGATTAAGTTGAATAGAATTAATCCAATCAAAAAGTTTAGTATCACCGGAGAAGACGCCTTTACGCAGGGTAATATTGATCGCCTGACGTTGGCCGGGCATTTTATAATAATTGCCTGTACCATCTTTATATTCGATGACGTCATGAGAAATATCTAGCCCGGAAACGTTATTAAAGGCGACTTTTTCATCACCGATTGAAACAACAAAACGGTAAGTAGGAATAGGATATTCAACAGCAATTTGTTCAGAAGTTGTAGGCATAATTTTTCCTTAATGAGTTATTTACGTTTAAAAGATAAATAGAGCGTTGTTGCTTTGTTTTTATTAACACTGAGGTTTTGATTAGCACTGAGCTATGGCTATAGCTACCGCAGCAACCTGCCTTGTGGCGGTTATTATTTATGCTGAAAAAATTTACTTCGAGATTATTTAGTTCGAATTTAATAAAGCGGCATGATTATAAGTAATGAATCTTTAGAGGGAATATTAATTAATAGTGCGTGGTAATTATTAATTGGTATGGCAAAGGGTACCCATTTTGGGTATTGGTGCGGTTTTATTTGGCTTTAGGGGTAAGGAAATTATGAATGGAGAATTATTTTCTGTTTTTTCGATTAATTTATGATCAAAAAATCGATAGGTAAGTATGATTATACAAATCGTTATAGGAGAAAATAATCTTGGTGGTATAAGAGGAAAAGTATCTCTTCCGATTAGAGAAGGAAAAGATAGTTTTATTGCGGTGCTAATAAAATAGATTTTTTACGGTGGTAATAAATAAAATGAAATCATGTTTGAAGTTGGATTATTTCTTTAGGGTGACAGATAATACATCTATTATAGTTTGAGATTTTAAATAAATATTAATTATGTTCAGGGATTGGTGCTTTTTTGATTGCTTATTGATTATGAGATTTAGTATTAATTCGATTTAACCGATTTTCTACGAAGTTCAGTAAATAGTTAAAATTGATATTTGTTCATTAAGGCAGTAATTGGTTTATTATAAGATTATAATTTTTGGTTTTTTTATAAACTGTGATTTTATTTTATAATAAAAACGGTAGTTTTTTAATTAATTTATATAAATCACACAAAGATGTGATTTATATTAAAAAAGTACATAAAAAAATGTGCATATATGCTGTGATGGTCTATCTTATAAAGACCATTCATAATTATGGTTTGATTGGGAAGGAGGTTGTTATGGCTATAAGACAAGGTTGGGCGCCACCATTGACATGGGGACCGTGAGTTGATCTTCGGACTCATTCAGGAATTTCGGTATACACTATAAGTTTTGATACCGACTCATTGGCTCCATCAGCTTTTGGTGTTGAAATTGAATATCCCGTATCGAATGGAATGAAACGGATAAGTACAACGGGACCTGGATCACATCAAATTACGGATAATAATGGTGCTGGTACGGATCGTATTAGGTTTAAAAGTTACTCTATAGGTCAGGTTATTAGGATTATCTACAACGCTTAAAGTTGAACCTATAGTTTGCTTTTTTATGAATAAATGAAACACAAAGGGAGCAACCATAGGCTCTTCATTAATTCAAGGCTCTAAGAATTTCATCTGACAATGATTTCGATTTTACTGCTTGATGGAAGCCTTCTTCTAGATGAATCATCGAACCAAGTCTGGTTTTGATAACTGGTTTACCATCAAAGTGAATAAACAGCTCTTTCCCTAAGTTTCTTGCTAAAAAAAGTTTGAATCGGTCACTACAATTCAGCCCTTTCTTAACCTTAATAAAAATGTTATTGGCATTCACAGGTAAATCATCACCGATTTCTTTTGCAGAAAGAGCTTGTTCTACACAAGGTTTGGATAAATGAAATGTTTCATTACCTGCGATGTAATCAAGAGAAAGTGGTTGTTTCTGCGAAACACACCCTGTAAGACCAAGGATAATAGACAGTGTAAGAATTAATTTAGTCATTCAGTTTGCCCTCATTATTGACATTAGTGTTCTCAATTATAGCTACCAAAAGAGGTTATTTTATGCAAATTATTTTTGTCCTTCGCCAGTTTGATTAATTAGGTGCAGGTAAGTTTATAGGAGGCTAGTTCCTCTTTGGTTATTAATTAATGGCGTATTCGCTCCCTTGCCGTCGCGATCCATCTTGAAATCCATTGTGTATATGAACTCTGTTCGGATGCCAAAATCAATAATAAACGGTTACATCAGGCGCATGAACATCAAGGTTTTGACGAAACAGAACAAGTTATTTTGTTTCCGCAAACAGCTCACCTAATCGCATTCCCCGTGCTCTTAAGGTGTCATTTCTCTCCCTATAAATAAGAACAAAAATGCCGATCTTGAATATCGGCATTTTACTGTAAAAGAGAAGATGAATTTAATGCTTTAACGCTTCAATTTTATCCCGGCTCAGTCCGGTACTGGTGACAATAATGTCTAAACTCACGCCATGCCGTAATAAGGAACGAGCCGTTTCCACTTTACCTTCCTCTCGACCTTTCTCTCGGCCTAGTTCAATACCTTTCTCTCGGCCTAGTTCAATACCTTCCTCTCGACCTAGCTCAATACCTTTCTCTCGGCCTAGCTCAATACCTTCTTCTCGGCCTAGTTCAATACCACGCTCAAGCCCTTTTTGTTCAAGCTGTTCTGCAATAGTCATCAACATCGTTTCATGCTCCGGAGATTGTTCAATCAGTTGATGGACAAATTGGGAGAGATCCAGCGTATGCCCATTCAGTAAAATATAGCGTAACACCACATTGCGCTGCTCGGTTGTATTATACCCTCTATTCAAGAGTTCCACCAATTGGGGGACCCATTCCAGCATGTCCCGGCAGCGGATGTGTTTTTGCACCAGCTCCATCAGGGCAACCCCTTTATGCGTCAGGATCTCTTCATCGCTGAGCACACTGACGTCCACCAACGGAAACGCCTGACGGTATAAGCGGGCAGCCTGTTCGGGGAGCGTAAAACAATCCAGCCACCGGTTTGTGTAAGGATACGGCCGAACCTCCCCATGATAAAACAGCAGCGGCGCCACCAAAGGGAGTTCAGTATGGCCTTTTTTCAGGTGGGCCGCCATTGCTAACATGGCATAATACATCAGCCGCCAGGCCATCAGCGGGTCAGGAGTGGACTGATGTTCAATCAGACAATAGATATAGCCCTGTCCCCTAGCTGTTTCAACCGAGTAGAGCACATCACTGTGCAGTTGACGTAAATGCCGGTCCACAAAACTGCCGGGTTCCAGTTTCAATGTGGCTAAATCACACAACAACTGGATCTCTTCGGGCAGATAAAGGGATAGAAATTCCCTGGCCGTTTCGGGCTGCGTTAAAAAATGCTTGAATAACGCGTCATGGTGAGGTCGTTTTTCTTTCTTTGCCACAATCTGTTTCTCTGTCTTATCAGGTAGTCATTACCACTCATTGCCAAGGTATAGTGTTTCTACCAAGTTACAAAAAACATTGTCTCAGATTTCCTCAGGCAAATCTTTACCGAATGCATTAATAGAAGAGCCTAAAGAATAAAATATCAGAAAATGAAAAACGAGAGAAAATATTATATTTACAACAACTACTTTATGAAAGCCATTCATTTAAATCAGTTTTTAACTTGCATTCGCATAATAATAATTCCTCCTCATCAAAATATCGATTACTTATATTTCCGTTAAAGAGGTATGGTTATGAAGATTTAGAGGAGGCAAGCTCCTCTCTGGTTGTTAATTAATAGATGATTTAAATCTATATTTGTGGAATAGAGTTAAAGCTTCATAATAAAGGCCAATAAATAATAAGGTGGAATTACATCAATGTTATGATAATGTTCAGGAGATGATACTGTTGCTTGGTGATTATGCCCCTGTCCTCCTCCTGTATATGATGTGTAGGCATAATAATTAAGTCCTTGTGAAGGATTCTTCCATATTGGACTATCTGAGATATCGTAGGGATTATTTATTTGATATTTGGTTTTGGTATCACTGGCGTTACCATAATTCATTCCATACGAGTTCCAATAAGACATACCGCCAATATGTTTGTGACTAGGTATTTGTGACTCTGTTAATACTGTGTCTTGTACCATGACATTGACTGAAACTGTAATTGGTGTTGTGCTTTTGAAAAAGGTTTTTTCATCGAAGCTGCCACTGGCTTTACTACTATATCCTTTATCATAAAAACTATCCCCGCACATTACAAAACGGCTTCTTAAATCTGGTGTTCCATTATTACCATCACAAAAAGCCCATCCAGAAGGAGCGCTATCACCAGAGAACATCACAATTATTCCTCTGGGAAATATTTTGTTGGGGTCAATATTGACATTGTTTGTATCTGTTAAAATATTTTCTGGTTTAATATTAGTGTCTTCTATATCGGATTGGTTATGTTTTCTTTTCATATTTATCACCATATATAGTATTGAGTTATTATATAATAACTTATGGTTAATTTAATAATGAGGTAAGTGTTTATTAACTTTTATAATATATTAATCCGCCAGTTGTTTATAGATAATCTTTCCTCTATATTTGTCATTTATGGATTGCAGTTGAATATCATTAATTCGTGTTTCTTAATTATTATTAAAAAAATATTTTTTTGAGATAACTATCAGTGCATATAATGATCTTTTCATTTTTTTATAATTTGCTGAAAAAGTTTAACTTATTAGTCTAATATGCATAAGGATTTTATGTTGAAATTAAATTATCACTTGGATTCACATAATAAGTGCAATATCGTTAATCCATAAGTAAATATGTTCGTACTCCCTTAAATAATTCATTCGGTGTTTCTTCTGTGTTTTTCGGGGATATTATTTAATCGGTTTGCCACAAAATTTATTTCCATAGTAGAGGACTTATTAAAATCGGTTCCCTTTGGAAAGTATTGCCTAATTAACCCATTGATATTCTCATAGATCCCTCTTTTCCAAGGCGAGTAAGGATGGAAAAGTATATTTTGGTTGCTAATTTTTTACCAATGATTTCATGATTTGTGAATTCCAAACTATTATCGAATTTTATGATCTTAACCCGTTGTTTTAATAGGTATAATACTTTTACTGCCGTTTTAGATGCTTCTAATGCCTGCCTGTTATCAAGTTTAATAATAATTGTATACAACGTCTTGTGGTCAACCAAGGTTAATAAGGCACTTTTTTATTTTATAGTTATCATTAATTGATATGGGATGCAAGATGAATTTATTAACGATGTTACATATCTACATATTTATATTGTTCTTGTAATTCAGACAAGGTAATTAATAGAGTTATTTTCTATTTATCTGGATTAATGACTTAATTTTATATTTTTATCTGATCAACTTATGATCATAATATGTATTTCGTTCTGTTATTTAAAACATGAGATTGGTATTATTGTGCTTTAATTGAGTAGTAAATTCCCTATTCCTTTTTTACCGATTCTTCTAGCAATAAATAGCGAGCAAAAATTCGCTATCTGCATTTAAAAAACCTTGGTTAATTAAAGGCTTTTTTCTTTAACAAAGAGCACTCAGTGTTGAACACTGTTGTATGTCCCATTTTTACAAAAATGTGATCTGTGACAGGCCCGGTACAACAGGAAGTCTTAACAACAAATTAATTTTATATATGAAAAATATTTATATTTTATTGTTTGCAGCTAATTGACTGAATAAAATTCATTGATTTTTTAATAGGCTATATCATCAATTTTAATCGATATTCACGATTGAAATTAAAATATTTGATAGTTTTTGACGATCGTTTGTGTGATTTTTGAACGTTTTAAACAATTTTATTTTTCAAATTGTAATCTATAGGATTAATTTCAATATGAAACACTAAAGTGTTTTAAATGTTTTTATGTGTGTTATTATTGCGTTAATATTTTGTTTCATTTGGTGAGTATGTGAGTGGTAATGCGTCTCTTATTTTGATTTTGGAGTGATTAGCATGAATAAGAAAGTCAATGTACTACGTGGCGCTTGGCGCCAATCAGGTTTTACGCTGATTGAAGCATTGGTTGTGATGATTGTCGGCATTGTGATATTGGCCGCAGCAGCAGCCGGGATTGGTAAGTTGTTCCGGGCTTCGGAAATCTCAACTGAATCGTCGAATATTACTCAGATGGCCGCAAATTTGAAGTCAATTAAAAATGGCGCCAAAGGCTATGACAGTTTGGATAATAAGATCGCCATTAATTACAAAGTCGTTCCCGCCAATATGACTCAGGATGGTAAGACCGGGATTATTTTTAATAGTTGGAATGGCAAGGTAACCATTTCTTCGGGCGATGCCACCGCTCAGACTTTTAAGATTGAGTATCAAAATGTGCCTGATGAGGCTTGCCAGCAACTTTCGCTGAAATTGCGGGTTGCAGGTTGGTCGAAAATGACCGTTGGGAGTGGGAAAGGACAACAATCTGGCATAGAAATTAAACCAGATTCGACTTTGGCGCAAATTGAATCGGCATGTAGTGCCAATGATGCAAATACCGTGACGCTTGTTTCTGCCAGTTAGGACATTGATTTTAAGACATGGATTGTTTTGATGTGATATGTGGCTTGGCAGGCTTGGTGAAGGCTTCTCAAGCTGCATTTTCTTAGTAATGGAAACAAGCCGGTTTCGCTGGTTTTGTTGTTGTTCTCTTATCCAATGCGGTTCGTTGTGTGCTGAATCTGCCGGGAGATCATCATGATGATAGGGTGGTTGCAATCTTCTACCGGGTGCTTGGTTCTGGCATCCGGGTTGCTAGGGTTGTGTGTCGGAAGTTTTCTTAATGTGGTGATCTGCCGCTTGCCGATGATGATTTTCTCCGAAATCAATAGCAAGGCTGCCGACTTTAATCTCTGTTTTCCCCGTTCCCATTGTCCACGTTGCAGCCACGTGTTAGCGGCCCGCGATAATATTCCCCTGTTGAGCTATTTGTACCAGAAAGGGCTTTGTCGATACTGTAACGGTACGATTTCTATACGCTATCCACTGGTTGAAGGCGCGGTAGCGTTACTTTTTTCTTTACTGGCTTTGGATCTGGGGTGGAGTTACGGGTTGTTAGGGTTGTTGGTGTTGAGTTCGATGTTGATCGCACTGGCGATCATTGATTTTGAACATATGCTGCTGCCCGATCAACTGACGCTTTCTTTGCTGTGGCTAGGGTTGTTGTTCAATCTGCATTCTGCCGGATTTGTGGCATTACCTTTGGCCGTCAGTGGCGCGGTTTGTGGATATCTGTTTTTCAGGCTGGTGGCGTGGATTGCCCGGCAATGGGTCCAGCGTGATGCGTTGGGAATGGGAGATGCTAAATTTCTGGCGGCGCTTGGCGCCTGGTTGGGGGTGGAAGCGCTTCCATTCATGATTTTGCTGGCAGCAAGTTTCACACTAATAAGTTATCTAACGATTTGGCGATTATGCAGCATGAAAACGGCGCCACAGATACCTTTCGGCCCGGGTCTGGCAGTCGCGGGATTGATTATGGCGCTTTTCAATAGGTAGCCCGGCATAAGTGGGCCGCAGTGTCGTTCCCTTGGCGGGATCGCTTTTGGGGTAAATAGTTTATCGGATGGAGTTGATTTTCTTACTTACTATTAAGAAGGACTATTTATGCATGATGATGAGTCTGTATCTATATTAATGATAAGCCGCCATGATGCAGGTTTCACTTTGCTGGAAGTGACTGTTGCACTGATAGTACTGGCATCAATGATGGTGGTTGGTGTGGTTTATCTCAACAGACAGAGTGACATGCTGGTGAATCAGGTTGTCGCCGGGCAGATCCAACATCTTGGCGATGCGGTGGTGGATTATGTTAATGATAATTATGTCGCTCTAAGTCGTGGACCCACTCCAGCACCAATTAATTGGGCAGAGTTGCCCTCCTATTTACCTCCGGGGCTTGACCAGAATACGGTCAATCCGCTTGGTCAGAAGTATGATGGCGTATTACGCGTTGTCATGTTGCCTAATGGCAAAAAACGCATTGATCCGTTGATTTATACCGTTCCAGCAATGGCTAATGGAAAACAGCCCGATGTTGCTAAACATTCGATGAAGATTGCGCAGTTGATTGGGGTTGGCGGCCTGTATTTGGATTATAAAAATCGGGATCATCGTAATCCGGCCACTTATTGGAATAGTTATGGTCAAGTCAATGCGCCTGGATCTTTTTCTGGTTTTTTCAATGATCAACCCAAGGAGATTGGCCGTATTTTTTATGCTCCGTTCATGCGGGATGCGTCAATCTATGGCCCGGGAACATTGGCGGGCGACTTGCTTCATCGACAAAAAATAGGCGGGCATCCAGAGTGGAATAGGATGGAAACCAGCATCAACATGGGCGGTCATAGTCTTGAGCAGGTGAATACGCTGTCGATGCAAGGCCCCGGTATGGTTAATGGTGTGAATAAGATCGCCTTTTCTGCCCGCTCTCAGGGAAACCCCTCCTATATTGAACAAAATAGCGACGGTGAAGTGGTTGTCAATCCAGAACATGGCACGTTGTTTATCCTTGATGGTAATGCTAATCCCGGTAATAAAGGGACTTTGGCTGCCGGTGATATTCATGCAGATAATAACGTCGTTGTTGGCAATAATTTAGTGATCAACACTCAAACTGGAAATCTTGTCGGTGGCAAGTGTCCTGCGTTAGGTAACCTCTCCATGAGTAAACAGGGAGAACTGTTGGTGTGTCAGGGGATTAATGTTGATAAGTCAGATTTGGAATGGAGAGATGCTAGTGGAGGCAGGCGGTTATTGGCAAATCAAGCGGTAATCAGCAGTGGTTATTGGCTTGCGTCGGGAATGTCGTCAGGAATAACAAGTAAGAGAGATGCCTATTATGTTAGCGGTGACGGCAAAGTAAACAGTCGGCGTCAGCCTTTTTTTAACAATTCAAATGTCCCTGTGTTAGTCACCGTCTCTACACCTCCGATTGCTAATAACCATCGTATGCGTTGCGTGTTGGCTGTGTATGAAGCGGATAAAAATGGCAACAGCCAAAAATCTGATTTACCGCTTGTTTTTCAACGATCTGGACTGGGGGATTATCCCGAAGAGAATTCCAAGGTAAATCTAAAGAATACAATAACTTGCATAGTGTCATTCATTGCTGGGCCACATCGCAAATATAACATTGCCAGCGTGTTCCATTCTTCCAAAAACAGTTCCCATATTTTGAGAAGTCATAACTGATGAGTAGCAGCATCTTGTGCATCTGATGATTTGGCGTTAACCAATCTAGAGTAATAGGAGAACATAAATGTGGCCATTAGCGATTGTTGGGATTGCCGTTGTATTTATCATGCAACTGATTTTTGGTGAGTTGTTGTATGAAGTGCGTGTGCAGTCAGTGCGTGCCAAGACTGATGTAGCCGCGCTGTTTCGGAGCTATGCTTCAGCCGGTGTGCAATTGCTTAATCATCATTCCGTTGGCGTAATCAAGAGTCGCAAGATGCAGCAGGCATTGACCACTCTACATATGACGTGGGTGAATACCGATGCCTGGTGTGACAACGTTGCCAGTCAGTGTCTCTGGGGGGGATTTATTTCAGGGACTCATGTCTATATTTTCCGCAAAAATATCCTCTCCGGGGACAATGGGTTGTTGCATGGCGCTTTCGGAGAATTACTTAAATGGAGCGCTGAACCCGATCAGATTGGTTTTAAGCAGGGTTCCAGACTCATCGACGGTAGAGGAAAACGGGTAGAGAGTCTGCTTGCCAGACGATTACCGGATGATGTTCGGAAGTTTGTATCTGACGGTGCGCTGGTGGAAATACTGTAGTTGTTGGAAATATTAGTTGTTGGAAATACTCGTTGTTGTTTCGCAAGCGGGCTTTCTTTGGGTCGCTAGTCTTGGTTAACAGGTTGTTTGGATTACTTTTTTTCTTTTTGGAAAGATCGATGAACAAAATAATCACATATGTTTTTACGGTACTTGTCTGTATGTCAAGTGTCGCCGTTTATGCAGCACCGATGCGTACACCCGTTCCTGTGGCGACGGTGTGGACAGCAACTCCGGGGCAAACTCTGCGCGATGTTACACAAGAATGGGCGAGTAGGTCTGGCTACCAAGTGGTATGGGATGCTTCCTATGATTTCCCTATCCGAGCGGGTCTGCGTTTTAACGGCACGTTTATCCATGCGGTAAGCGAGCTGTTCGAAGCCTATGCGATGGCGAATCGTCCTTTCGTTGTCGATATTTATCAGGAACAGCGGCTTGTTCATGTACAGGCTCAGGGGTAATAACATGCATATCCAGTTTTTGACGTTTTCCAGATTGATATTGTTGCCCTGTATAGCGACTGGTCTGGCAAGTTGTGCAGCAATCTCTAATGTTGATCGGCAGGCAGATGCTGAGATGGCAAATGCTAACAGTATTATTAAGGAGTTACGCAATACTGCCGCCATGACGGCTGTGCATGTTCACGAGCATGGTTATTGGGTATCAACTAAGGAGATTCCATCAAAGAAGGAGGGTGAAACTGTTTCTTGCACGTTGACGCTGGAGGAAGCGGAGCCGATGACGTTGAGTCAGTTTGCGGAAAAGATCAAGCGTATCTGTGGCGTGCCGGTGCTGATCAGTGCTGATGCACGGTTTACAGTGTCTCCTCCCAGTTCGGCATCGGAGGTGAAAGAAAGTGGCCAGGAGGAGGTTGTTGTCAATTCGAACGCGCAGTCAATATCTGAGGGCGGTCAACCAGAAGAGATGAAAATAAACGTGCATTGGCATGGCTCCTTGGCAGGTTTGCTTGATTCGGTCATTTTGTCATCAGGATTGCATTGGAAAGTACACAATGGAGCAGTGCATATTTTCAAAACAGAGACGCGAGTGTTTCAAATATATGCATTGCCCGGTACGGATGCATTATCTTCCAGCGTGACAGCGACGACCAATGCCACGTTCGGCGGGGGCTTAAATGGAAGTGATAGCGGTAACGGCAACAGCGGTAGTTCCCAAACTCTCGCGACTTCTTTGACCCGTTCGGTTATGGATGAGATCCAAAAAGCAGTGGCAAATATGCTAACGCCTGGCGAAGGTAAGTTAACTTTGTCGATGGCGACGGCATCATTGGTGGTAACTGATTCACCCGAAGTACTTGATAGAATTAAGGATTATATTGATCAGCAGAACAAATTATTGACAACGCAGGTGGTGCTTAATGTCAAGATCCTTAACCTGACGTTCGATCGGGCTGATCAGTATGGCGTTGATTGGTCACTGGCCTATAAAGACGCTCATATCGGAGTGGGTGGCGCGGGCAGCGGTGTTACCGAGGGGGGGGATATCAGTACCAATATTCATATTCTTAAGGGGCCATTTAGTGACAGTAATTTACTGATCAAGGCATTATCGACCCAAGGTAAAGTCTCTATAGTGACTCAACCTTCGGTGACTACACTGAATTTGCAAGCGGTACCGATGCAGGTTGCAACCCAGACCGGTTATGTTTCATCAACTTCTAGTACTTCAACGCCACAAGTTGGCATTTCAGTAGGGATCGAGCCAGCGACAGTGACGACGGGTTTTAATATGTTGATGCTGCCTTATGCAATGGCCGACAAGCAAATATTGTTGCAGTACAACATTAGTTTGAGCGATTTAAAGAGGCTGGAGAAGTTTGGCGAGAAAGCGACCGGTCAGGTGCAGTTGCCGACAATAGATTTACGCGCATTCAGTCAGAAGGTGAGATTACATTCAGGTGAAACACTGGTGCTATCAGGATTTGAACAGCAGTCAGATACCAGTGATCGTAGTGGTTTGGGCAGCCCGGATAATCAATTCTTGGGTGGGAGCCGTCAGGGCAAAAGAAACCATAATGTGATCGTAGTCATGATTACTCCTATAGTGGTAGATTGAATGGTGGTAGATTGAAAAATGACCCAGACTGAAACGGGCGCGGGGCGCGCTATGCAAATCAAACTATATGGTAAGACGTTGGTCGCAGGCATTATCTGGCGACCGCCTGTCACTGTGTTAACACGTTCTCACATACGCAGAAATGGGATTGCCGCAGGGTTTACCTTGGCTGTCCGGCATCGTGTTGGACGAAGTATACAGGTCGGGTATGTACCAAAGGAGTCAGGAGTACCGGGTTGTTATTCATTGGCGGCCGTTCTTGCTAAAGCGGTGGATAAACCTAACTGGATAGGTGCGTTTCATTTGCCTGATGGACATTATGCATTGGTAGCGGTACATCAGGGCGCGATAATGGCTGGACGTGATTTGATCGGCACTCGTGAAGAGATCGAAGCGAAATTGCGCGATACGGTGCAGTTGGTAGAGGGCGCCAATGGGGTGTGGAATGCGATTTATGCGCCGAAGGAGTTTGAGTCGCCGTGGTTGGAGGTACCTTTGGCGCAACTGTTGCCGCAGTCCGCATTGAGAAAATCTGTTGGTCAGCTTGAGAGTTTAACCGGCGAAATGTCGAAGTACCAAATTAAGGTCTTTGCCATGACCGCAGGTACTGCGTTCTTGTTGGTTGGCGGTTGGTGGATGTGGCACATCTATAAGCAGAATACAGAAATAAGGGTACCGGATTTATCCAATGAGGTGGTGGAAGTTCCACCGCCGCATCCGTGGCTTGCGCAACCGACAATGGCGTCTCAGTTTTCTGCATGGAATAAAGCTTTAGCCAAGGTTCCCTTATCGCTCGCGGGTTGGCAGATTGAAGTCATTATGTTGGATGCTAATGCGGTTTCTGTGAGTTATCAGCGCCATGATGGGATGCCGATCAATGTTTTCCAGGTTGCTGCTATCAATATTTTCCGGGCTGGCCCGGTGATTTCCAATGGTGGGGAGCAGGCACAGGTATTGATACCGTTTGAGCAGTCGCAGAGTCATGATCAGGAAAACAACGATGATGTGTTGCAGTCGTCAGATCAGGCGCTGGTTGAGCTGATGTCTTATTTTCAGGCGCTAGGTTTGCCGCCGCCAACGTTGACTGAGGAAGCTTCCATTTTACCTCCCCCTCCGCCCCCTTTGCCGGAAGGCGAAACCCGCGTGTGGGCCAATCCTGATTGGCAGACTTATAACTGGACACTGACTTCTCAATTAGCGCCAGATGCACTGTTTTCAGGTAAGCCGCTCCCCGGATTGAGAGTGACCAGCGCCAGAATTGTGTTATCTGATGGTTTTCCTGAGTGGAAGCTGAGTGGAGTTTTCTATGCAAAAAATTAGCCAGCTTATAATCAGTCTATTTGTGGCGTTGGTATTTTCCCTGACATATGCGCGAGCATCACCTACTGAGTTACCGGCAGCTCAGGCGAAGCGCCATGTTGCACAGAAGCCTGCATTGCCAGAGGCAACGGCTGATAGCGTTGCTGCGCGACTGGAAAAGTTACAGACGGATTTGATGTTACTTAAAGCTGAAACCGCAAGGGCAAATGCTCAGGCTGAATTCGATAAAATTTCCAGAATGGTGAATAAAAGAGATGCCGTTAATAATGGCCTGCCTCTGGTTAAGTCAATCTTCGGGCGCAATGGGGCTCTGACCGCTACGCTCCGGCTTCGTTCAGGCGGCATCATGGATGTGAAAGCAGGTGAACAGTTGCCGAATGGTTATAAAGTGGTCCGCATTGATACCGGGGGAGTGACTTTCTCCAAACAGGGGAGATTCTATGAGGTAGGTCTTACGGCTACTAATGATGCATCGTTGCTGGATAGCCTTGACTTGATGGTTGCGCCGCCGCTGCCGTTAAGCCGTTAGTTACTGATGGGTGGCGATATTTATGGAAATAACATGCTCCGATCTGTTGTGTATGGTCAGGCAGGGCGCAAAAGTTTTATCTGCCTTGAGCGGCGTACTTGAAATAGAGTTAGCTAACCGCAGTTTGATATGTCTTGTTGAGTTACCTCAGCAGAAGGGGCAATGCGTACTTGCCGTGTCTGCCTCCCACCGGCTTGATCCCCATGTGCTGGCCTATGAAGAGACGGTTAAAAGACATGGCCTTATCTATCAGACTGTCACTTGTGGCATGGGGAGCATATTGGAATTGTACCGTCTCAGTAAGAGCGAGAGTCATGGACTGGGAGGGAGTGAATCGGATGTTCAGCGTTATATCATTCGCTTAATCGGTGAAGCGACTGAGGAACGGGCGTCAGATTTGCATATCGTTGCTCGCCGTAATTATTGTGAAATTCGTTGCCGTATCGATGGTTATTTGCGCTCAATAGGCCAACTGCGGCCGGAAGAAGGGTTGCGATTATGCGCGACTATCTATCAAAGTATGTGTGACGTGGCAGAGCCGACGTTTAAACCGATGCAGGCGCAGCGCGCACGAATGAAAGATGAGTTTCTGGCCGAGTGCGGACTTTCCGGGGCGCGTATTAATACCCGCCCGCTTGATCGCGGCATGTTGATGGTGCTGCGATTGTTGTATGCGGACAGCCCCGGTACGGTGTGCACTTTAAGTGATCTCGGCTATTTGCCGGAACAGTGTCAGATACTGGAAGAACTTATGGAGCATCGGGCTGGCGTGGTTCTTTTGTCTGGTGCGACCGGTAGTGGAAAGAGCACCACTTTGAAAGTTGTGATGCAGAAGATGATAACCGAGCAAGCCGGCATCCATCTGCTTACGCTTGAAGATCCACCCGAATATGAAATTGAAGGCGCTAATCAATCTCCTATAACCGGAGATCGAGGTGATAGCATTATTGTCGAACAGGAATGGGCGATGGCAATTGCTGATGCAATGCGGCTCGATCCTGATGTGATTATGGTCGGTGAGATACGCGACGCAGTGACGGCAAAGATGGCATTTCGTGCCGCAATGACCGGCCATCTTATTTGGACCACGATACATGCAAACGATGCTTTAGCGATCTTGCCCCGCTTGCAGGATGAAGCTGTGATGGAGTCGCTATTAATGGATTCGCGTCTGGTGATTGGTTTAGTCAGCCAGGCGCTGATTCAGGTGTTATGTCCTCATTGTAAAGTTCCCCTGCAAGGGCATGAGCAAGAAGTCTCCGAGCGTCTGTTGAAACGACTCAATCTTTATTGTCAGCCGGAATCGGTTTGTCTACAGGGGGAAGGTTGTGACTATTGCAAACAGTGCGGCACCTTGGGCCGAACAGTAGTCGCTGAAGTGATACGCACCTCCCCCGGCTTAATGCAAGCTTATCGAATGGGTCATCATCACGAAGCGACTCGATATTGGATCTCGGAGATGGCGGGATTAAGCAAGATCGACGCGCTTATTCGCAAAATAAATGACGGGATAATCGATCCCCGTGCCGCAGAACGTGTGATGGGGCCGATTATTCCCGCGATCCATCAAATAGAGTGAAACGCTATGTCCATGACCGATTTTGTTGAAAGACTGAACTATCGATTTGCGAAGATCCAGTTTGGTAATAAAGCACGGATTCGTTTTTACGGGCATCTAATCATGATGCTGGAAAATCGCATCATGCTGATTGATGCATTACGTGAAATGTATAATATCGCCAGCAACGAAGGCCATAAACCCAACAATGGTTGTGCGTTGGTGTTAAGTAGTTGCTATGAATCGGTCAGTCAGGGCAGTACCTTGGCGGAGAGTTTACAGCGATGGATTGGTCCCAATGAAGTCGCGGTGATTGCTGCGGGTGAGCGTTCCGGCGACATACGTAGCGCTTTTATGGATGCGATCGCCATGATCGAAGCGGGTAGCAAGATCCGCAGTGCCGTTATTGGCACATCTATTTATCCACTTATACTCATCGGGATGATATGTGTATTGCTGCATATTGTGGCTGGGAGTTTGGTGCCCAAACTGGCCGCTGTTTCTAAGCCGGAAACCTGGGATGGTGCGGCTTATACCCTTTATTTGATGGGAATATTTGTCAATGATTATGGATTTTATTCGCTGATATTGCTGGTGATATTGATCATTTTATTGTTGTTATCGCTATCTTTTCTGGGGGGGCGACTGCGAACGGTGCTTGACCGGTTTCCGCCGTGGTCGCTGTACAGAACCATTCATGGCAGTATGTTCATATTGAATGTGTCGTTGCTGATCCGTTCAGGGATGATGTTGCAATCGGCGCTGGAATTGCTGTTGGAACAGGCGGGTTCCCGCTGGCTGTATGTGCGTATCGCGGCTACGCTCGAACATATTTCAATGGGGGCTGGTTTTGGTGAGGCATTGCGCGATACCGGTTACCGTTTCCCGGATGACGAGGCGATCAGTTATCTGAGGTTATTGTCACGATTGCAGGGTTTTGATCAATCAATGGCGAAGTTTGCACGGCACTGGTTGGATGAAACGATAGTTAAGGTTCAGATAGTGACGCGTGGCTTTCTGTTGGCTTCAATTCTTATGATTGGCGGCATGTTGATGCTGGTGGTGACGGCGGTATCGGGCATTGAAAACGCCATTGAACAGTCGTTATCTATGCCATCTGTTTAATTCGAGATTAACCATGAAAATCAGGCAGAATATTGAAGCTGGAACCAGTGAAATTCAAGGAACAGGCGGTGTATGTCGTGAGAAGGCGTTGAATGAGCTGAGAGAAGCTTGCGGGCCGATTATCCTCCGAGCGCTTGATGACAAAGACGTGGTGGAAATCATCATTAATCCTGATGGAAAACTGTGGATTGAATTGCATAACCAAGGCATGAATGAAGCGCAATCTCATTTTCCGGCGGATGCGGCAGAGCGGATTTTACTGATTTCAGCTTCGTTGCAAAAGTTAGATGTTGGCGTTGATGTAGGTTTGATTGAAGGTGAATTCCCATTGGGGAGCGCTCGGATTGCCGGTGTTTTGCCTCCGCTGGCAAATGCGCCGACTATTGCCATTCGTAAACACTCTCCGGTGGTATTATCGCTGTCTGATTACCGCAAAAGCGGCATTATTAAGCCGATAGGCGCTGCTGCCATGCGGTTGGCATCTGGAATAGCGAGTTATAAACGCAGTTTTGAACACCCAATTGAGGCAATTCGTGAAGCTGTGATGATGCGCAAGAATATTCTAATCGTTGGGGGTACCGGCAGTGGGAAAACGACGCTGGCTAATACTATTTTGTACGAAATCAGCCTGCAATGCCCGAGTGACCGTATTGTGGCGATTGAGGATACGATGGAATTACAGCTTAATAATGCTAACCGGGCGCTGTTACGCACTAGTAAGGATGTGGATATGCGTCGCTTGCTGCGAACGACAATGCGTTTGCGTCCAGACCGGATTGTAGTGGGGGAGATTCGCGGCGGTGAAGCTTATACTTTGCTCAAGAGTTGGAATTCCGGCCATCCTGGAGGAGTAGCAACCATGCATGCTAACTCATCTGAAGAGGGGTTACAGAAACTGGCGCATTACATTTATGAAAATGAAGCGGCGCAGGGTTTTACGCCTGATACTATCGGTTGGATGATTGCCAAAAGTGTGAATTTGGTGGTGGTAATAGAAAAGATCGCAATGGAACCGGGAAGAATGGTGTCAGAAATTTGTGAAGTTTCCGGGTTTATGAATGATCGCTACAATATGAATGTTTTGTGCTTACAAAGTAATGGATATTGTGAATTCAAGCCACGTATTTAGAGAGTGATGTTACAAATAATTCTGGAAATGATGATGAGAATATAAAAATAATAATAACAAATTTATCTATAATTTATTATTTTCTTCTATTAATTAAATGTTTGTTGTTTTTAAAGTAATGATATTACAGGTTAAATAATTAAATGCTGCTGAATATTAATGTTTGTGATTAAGGATGGTAATTGAATTTTAAATGTAAAAATACTATGAATTATGTACAGACTCTCGGATAATTGAATGTAATGATATGAAGTGAATAAGGTTTTTTGTTCTGTTTTACTGAGTTAACTAATTGATTTAAAATATCATATTAACTTTAAATTATTTTCATTAATTGCTAATGAATTATCTAGATATTATAAATGACAAAATTAATAGATTTAAAAATACATAACTTCTTTAATTTTTTGTAGCCCGGAAAATATAGACTTAAGCCATTGTAAATTTGGCAAAAACCTACCAAATAATCCGGGCATGGATTTTTATTATATTTTTTAGACAAAGATATTCTGGCCGACACGATAGTAAATAATCGATTCTGCCTTATCAAGTCTTTATTTTTCAAAAAGAAGTCCTCACTGGTTTACCAAAACCAGATTCTATTCTTGAGCCGACGCAATATTACTGAAAATTCTTTGCTAATCGTTTATTCAAGTTATCTGGAGGTAAAGTGAAAGCCTCTTATTGCGTACTACTCAAAGAGTGTGTAGTACCTAATTTTATTTTTCCCTGGTGTTGCGCAGATTTTGTTATCGGGAATAGCACTCGCTTTATTGGCGGTAAAGTTTGTGCAACCCGAAGTACAGTTCGAAACAGTATTCGCTTGATCATCGAACGATCGGCTGCATTTAACGCGGTACGTAACGAAATTTCAACGGCCTCATTAGCATATGTTCGCATTTGTTGTTCATAATCTGAAATCGCTTTGATTAAATCTTCATGACCGGATGCTACCTGAGTCAGCGTCTGTGTGAGCAAAAGTGCGTCTCGAAGCGCTGTGTTTGCCCCCATTCCTACCATTGGCGTCATGTTGTGAATAGCGTCGCCAAGGAGTGTGACAGAGCTGGAACGCCAGGGTAAGAGATGATCCATACTGCGTAACGGAATCACAGAGATGTTTTCCATATCACTTTGCTTAATCAAGGTATGCAGGTTTGGGTCCCATCCAGCAATACGGGTACAGATCAGATCACACAGAGATTCCGCGGGAAAATCGGTAATCGTATCCGGATAGCTATTCGTTGCTGCTGCGTAGGCCCACATGACGAAATCGCCAATTTCTGTCGATGTGGCCTTTACTTGGGTATTGATTGGAGCACGCCATAGAGAGACAAACAATCCACCAGAGCTTTTAGGCACGATATTGTTGGGCGACCCATCCAGCAAATATGGAGGTAATGAGTCAGCAAGAGCTTGGGTAAGGCGCACACGTCCAACGGTGAGCGTGACGCCAATGTCAAGCCTTTTTATCGCAGGGAGGTACTGTTTGCGTACTCTTGAATTGCTTCCATCTGCACCGATAAGAACATCAACATCCTCATGACTTTTATCTGTGAAAAAAAGCCTGACTTTACCGTTTTGCATGTGTTCATAACGCTCGAACGTTTTGTTCCATTGAACGGTATCTGAGAGTCCCTCGTTGAGTACTTCTATAAGTTCAGATCTGCTGATTGACATCCGATCTTCGGTAATGATTTCCCCATCCTCTTGGTGAATATCTCTCTGAGCTGCGAGAAGAAGGCGCAGATGCTCATCATAAAATCTTGTCTGTCCACCAACAGGCTTTGAAATCTTTTTAAAGGTTAGCCAGTTGGTTTCCGGTAGGCATTCCTGCATAGCCTGCTGGCCAAACGTATCGACGTAAATGCCATAACCGGGAAGTATGGATGATGTAGCCGAGCCTCGTTCATAGACTTTCACCTTTATTCCGTTTTTGCGCAAGCCATGTGCCAGGCATGCTCCACCAATCCCTGAACCAATTATTCCAACGTTCATTTCTTTTTTCTCCATAAGTAGTACGATGTGATTCTGAAAGAATCATGGTGACTGTAGCTGGCCAGGGCCATTTGATCACAGCCATCGGTTGTGTTGCTGCTATAGTCTTAATAATAGTATACCGTACCGTTCGGTACCAATAAAAATTTAGGTTTTTTTACATGACAAGTACACCTAAAGCCCAAACAGATCACAAAAGAACCCGTTCGTACTCTAGAATTTCAGGAGAACGAGTTAACGAGCTGTTAAAGATTGCTGCTCAGGTATTTGCAGAACGGGGTTTTGATGGTGCCAGTATCAATGAGATGGCGAAACGTGCTAATGCTTCGAAGGGAACCTATTATAGCCGATTCCCTTCTAAAGAAGAGCTGCTAGTCGCTGTCGTCAGGCAAAGAATAGAAGAAGTTGAAGTCGGTTTGGACAAGACGATGAACCGCGAACCAGATATTGGGAAAGCGTTAACCATTTTTGCAGAGGAAGTTCTCACGGCAATTCTCTCTGAGACAATGATCGCAAACTACCGGGTGGTGACGTTGGAGTCTCAGCGTTTTCCGCAATTGGGTAAGATCTATTATGAAAAGGGGGTCAAAAAGATCGTAGATTTTCTTGTCGAATATCTGGAACGAAAGATGAAGGAGGGAAAATTGAACATAATAGACCCGAAAATCTCCGCAGAGGTGTTTATCGACGGCATCATTGGAACACCAAGGCTTAAGGCTACTTTGGGTATTGGTTTACCGACTCCAGAGGAGAAATCTCAGAGAATTGCCATCTCTGTTCAGTCATTTCTCGCTGCATATGGTGCTGTCTCATGTGATAGCACTTCTTTATCATGATAGTCGTGTTGTTGTAGTAAATGGATGTAGTCAACCAGAAATTATCGTAGGAATGGTGTTGAATTGAGGACCTGCCTGTTATCAGGCAGGTCTCTCTGCTGAATTAAGAAAGTAGTTTGCATACCTTGAATTATAGACGAGACGCTTTGGCGTCTTTTTCGCTCTTGTGTGTTGGGTTGGCTGGCGATGGCATATTATATTTCCTTTGTAGATAAATAGTTTACAATGTAAATAACTTGTTGTTTTTCTTTGATTAGAGTCTGAATTTGTCATAATTAAAATTAATTTGTGAAGATGTTCCGAAGATGGGTATGTTGATATGGTAAAAAGAGTGATAAAGCCACTGCGCGTTTCGGTTATTTGCAGTACATTCATGGTAGCTGGATATGCTTTAGCTAATCATCAGAATAGGCTGATTGAAGGTGATACGCAGAATCTATCAAAAATAGAGACTGAAAAGATATCTGAGGCAATAACACTCGAACAAGCGCAAACTGCTGTGATTTCAGAAACAGAGCGTCGTAAAATGCTGCGAAGCTGGATACCAGCGCAAGTTAAGCCTGTTTTCTTTGACCAATTGGTTCGTTTGTATTCTGCCAATCAGATGCAACCTTTGTGGCAAGATAAAACTGCGGTTCAACGTTTTGAACAACAACTTTCAGAACTTGCATTGGCAGGGTTTCAGCCGCAATTTGGTCAATGGTTGACTGAACTCAATGATGCTCAATTGAGTCAGATGGGACGTGATCTCATCTTATCGGATGCTATGCTAGGTTATTTACAATTTGTCTCAGATGTCGGTCATCAGGGCCAAAGCTGGCTCTATCGCACTATGTTATATAACAGCACTACACCGTACAAAAGCATTACAGCATACAAAATTGTATTACCTTCATCAGAAGTTGTGGATCAGTGGCAGCAAGCTATTATCGATCACAATGTGGCCGCTTATGTTGCAGCATTGGCGCCACAACATCCTCAATATGAAAATATGCGCAAGGAGATGATGAAACAACTGGCTGATAGTAAACCGTGGCCACAGCTTTCTGATAAAAGTGCGTTAAAACCGGGACAGAGTAGTTCTGATGTCGCTGTGTTGAGAGAAATACTTATTCGTCTTGGGATGTTGAGCGAACTGACAACTCAATCAGATCATATCTACGATCCTGAACTGGTGACTGCGGTAAAAAATTTTCAGCATTGGCAAGGGTTGGCGCCGGATGGCGTAATTGGTAAACGCACAAGAGATTGGTTAAATACTTCACCTCAAACTAGAGCGGGTTTGATAGCGCTTAATATCCAGCGTTTGCGTATTATCCCAAGCCGTGTGTCTACAGGAATTATGGTCAATATTCCAGATTATTCATTGCATTATTATCTTAATGATCAAGAAGTGTTGGACTCGAAAGTGATCGTTGGTCGTCCAAGCCGTAAAACACCCATTATGAGTAGCGTGCTGAATAATGTGGTGATTAATCCTCCCTGGAGTGTGCCAACTAGCCTGGCAAGAAAAGATATCGCGCCACGAGGGCTTGATGATCCCGGATATTTTCAACGGGGAGGGTACGTTATCTTTTCCAATTGGCGTGCTGATGCCAGTGTCATCGACCCTTACACGATTGATTGGAGCGTGATTACGCCTGCTAACTTTCCTTATCGAATATGGCAAGCTCCGGGACCGACTAACTCATTAGGCCGCTATAAATTTAATATGCCAAACTCGGAGGCTATCTATTTGCATGATACGCCGAACCATAACCTGTTTAACAAAGACATCCGAGCTATTAGCTCTGGTTGTGTACGAATTAACAAGGCTTCAGAATTAGCGAATATGTTATTGGGAGATGTGGGGTGGACTCAAAACAAGGTGGCGAATACCGTGAAACAGGGCAATACCGTTTATGTTAACATTCCACAGCGTATTCCTGTTTATTTGTATTATTTAACTGCTTGGGTAGATGAACAGGGGATTCCTCAGTACCGTACCGATATTTATGATTACGATAATAGTGTGAGACAAGGTTCCCAGTTTTTGTCAAAGTTGTTACCTTTACAAAACTAAATGCAACTAATTTTTGTTATTAGTTGTCTCATAGACCAGTGACCAGTTGCCTGGTGGTTTATTTTTTCCATAATCTGAGTAGATGTTTCTTCATGGATATAATTGATCATAATCGCCGTAAGTGGCTTTGTGTGGGGGCTGCTGCTTTAGGTTTGAGTTTTTTGCCGGGGCATGTTTTTGCGACTCTGGCAACTCCACGCCCACGGATTTTACGTTTTGACAACTTACATACGGGGGAAACGATTAAAGCCGAATTTTTTGACGGCTATCGTTACAACAAAGAAGAGCTGGCCCGCTTGGATCATCTGTTTCGAGATTATCGTCAAAATAGAGTTAAGACTATCGATCCTAAATTATTTGATCAGATTTATTTGCTGCAAATGATGATGGGGATTAATAAACCTGTACAACTTATTTCTGGTTACCGTTCACTGATAACCAACAATCAGTTGCGCAAGCAAAGTAAAGGCGTGGCTAGACAGAGTTACCATACTCGCGGGCGGGCGATGGATTTTCATATTGAAGGTATTGAGCTTAGCAGTATCTGCAAGGCGGCTCTGAAAATGAAAGCGGGAGGGGTAGGATACTATCCACACAGTAATTTCGTTCATATTGATACAGGTCCCGTCAGGACATGGTAATCTGGTGAGTAACTATTTTGTTTTGACTATGGAGTAAATGAAATAATGAAATACCAAATTATTCCTGTTACTGCTTTTATGCAGAATTGTACCCTTATTTGGAATGAAGAGAGTAAGGAAGCGGCAATTGTTGATCCGGGGGGAGAAGCAGAAAAGCTGATCGCCGAGATAGAACGCCGTGGTTTGAAATTGACTCAGATTTTATTGACTCATGGTCATTTTGACCATGTTGGCGCAACCGTGGAAGTCGCTAAATATTTTAATGTGCCGATCTATGGGCCTCATCAGGAAGATGCTTTCTGGATCGAAGGATTGCAAGCTCAAAGTCGGATGTTTGGCATTGAAGAATGCCCATCATTTGAACCTGATCGCTGGTTAAATGAAGGTGATGAACTACGAGTAGGGGGCGTTGATTTATCTGTATTGCACTGTCCAGGGCATACACCAGGGCATGTTGTGTTTGTAAATCATGCGGATAAACTGATTTATATGGGAGATGTTCTGTTTAAAGGGGGAGTTGGGCGTAGTGACTTCCCACGCGGTAATCACCAGCAGTTAATTAACTCAATTAAAGATAAACTTCTGCCACTTGGTGATGATTATGAATTTATTCCAGGGCACGGGCCAATGTCGACGTTAGGTTATGAGCGGCAGACTAATCCGTTTTTACAGGATGAAGTACCAGGTTGGTGATGATCAACCCGTTCTATTTTCATTTTGATGTACTCAATGAGATTAATATCGCAATTGTGTCGAGTGTCGAATCTTCTGAATGATAAAAGCCGCTGAAATTCAGCGACTTTTTCATAGTAAGGCAAATGTTAACTTAGAGTACCGCAACAATGGCTTCACACAGTGGAACCATGTTTTCCAACGTCAAACCAGCGACGTTAATACGACCGGAACTGACCGCGTATATACCAAATTCCTCACGTAGGCGTTCTACTTGTTCTTTTGTCAGGCCACTGAATGAGAACATACCATTTTGGCTACTAATAAAGCTGAAATCCTGTTTTGCCCCTTTTTCCTGCAAGGTATTGACAAACAGTTGACGCATACGCTGAATACGTTCGCGCATGGTGGTCAGTTCTTGTTCCCAAGCCGCTTTCAGATCTTCATTTGACAAAATGGTGGTGACAACAGATGCGCCATGAGCAGGTGGGTTGGAATAGTTCGCTCGAATAATCGCTTTAGCCTGACTGAACGCTCTTTCGGCTGTATCGCTGTCACTAGCAACAATGGTACAGGCGCCGACACGTTCATTGTACAGACCAAAGTTTTTTGAATAGGAGCTGGCAACGATCAGTTCATTGTGATTTTTCGCAAAAATGCGTAGGCCCTCTGCATCTTCATTCAGGCCCTTGGCAAATCCTTGATAAGCGAAATCAAAAATAGGCAACCAGCCTTTCTCCGCAGACATTTCTGCCAGTTTAGCCCATTGTGCCGGGGTTGGATCGATGCCCGTCGGATTGTGGCAGCAACCGTGGAACAAAACAACATCACCTGCCTGAACTTCAGACAGGCTTGTTAGCATGCCTTCGAAATTCAGCGCGTGTTTTTCAGCGTCATAGTATTTATATTCACAAACTTCCAGGCCAGCGGCGGAAAAGACGTTTTTATGGTTTGGCCAGGTTGGATTGCTGATCCAAACTCGTTTAGCATTAGTCTGTTTGGCAATGAAATCCGCAGCAATACGTAAAGCACCTGTACCGCCAGGGCTTTGTGCTGTGCGGGCGCGTTTATCTGTGACGACTGGGTGATCTTTGCCAAACAGTAATTCTTGAGTTACGCGGCCAAATTCGGCTAAACCGCTAATTGGCAGATAATTCTTTGTTGTTTCATTTTCCAGTAAATATTGTTCAGCTTTTTTAACACTGGTCAGAACAGGGGTTTTTCCTGTTTCATCTTTATAGATACCGATACCAAGGTTGATTTTATTTGTACGAGGATCAGAACGGAAACTATCGGCTAAGCCAAGAATAGGGTCAGCAGGCGCTGCTGTGATTTTCTCAAACATGTTTGTAATTCCAAAGCTCAGAGTTAAGCTCAAAAGGGTAGTCAGGTTAACGCCGCTAAAACAGTTTGCCAACTATTTGTCGCAAAAAGAAGATAATCTTGTGAGGCAGTTTGCGGAGTGAGAAAAAGAAGGAAAACATAAGACTAAAAAAGCAGCACATAAGCGCTGCTTTCTCTTAATGATGTTTAACTTGTTCAGCTAAATCTATTTACCAACGGTAATTAGAATTGGTAAATCATACCTACGCCAACAACGTTGTCAGTGCTGATACCCATCTCTTTGGTGAATTCATTGCTATCCAGCAGGTTGATTTTGTAATCAACATAGGTAGTCAAGTTTTTGTTGAAGTAGTAGTAACTACCAACAGAGATATATTTAACTAGATCATTACTGCTAGATGCTTTCTTGCCTGATGCATAGTGATAACCAGCATCGTCGTTCAGGCTCTTACCTTTAGATTGAACGTAAGCTATGGATGGACGTAAACCGAAATCGAACTGATATTGAGCGGTCAATTCGATGTTCTGGGTTTTGTTAGCAACATTTTCCATGTTATCGCCAACAACATTTTTTCCACCAAAGCGGGTCATGTTACGGGTTTCACCGTACATGGCCGCCAAGTAGATGTTGTTAGCATCATACTTAGCACCAATGTTCCATGCTTCAGCGCGATCACCTAAGGCAGCAGAAGAATCAATCCCTTTTTGTTCAGAAGTACGGGCAGAATTAGAGTATGCACCACCGACGCTGATACCGTAACCTACGTCATAGGTTGTAGCGAAACCGTAACCATCACCGTTGTCCTTACGGTCTTTGCGGCCATTAGCAGTATTTTCGCTATTTTCACCCTGATATTGCAGAGCAAAATTCAGGCCATCGACCAGACCGAAGAAATCGGTATTACGGTAAGTTAACAGACCAGTAGAACGGCCAGTCATGAAGTTATCAGTCTGCGCCATTGAGTCGCCACCGAATACTGGCAACACGTCGGTCCAAGCGTTGACTTCATAAACTGCACCGTAGTTACGGCCATAGTTCAGAGAACCGTAGTCGGACAGTTTCAAACCAGCGAAAGCCAGACGAGTCTTAGTTTCGTCATCACCTTCTGCACGGTTGCCTTTGATATTGTATTCCCAACGGCCAAAACCGGTCAGTTGGTCATTAACTTGAGTTTCGCCTTTGATACCCAGACGAGCAAAGGAGTTATCGCCATCTTCGCCGCTTTTGTTGTTAGCGAATTTGTGCTGGACTTCAACTTTACCATACAGATCCAGTTTGTTGCCGTCTTTGTTATAAATTTCAGCTGCATTTGCTGCGCCAGCAGCTAACAGAGCTGGGATTACTACTGCAAGAACATTGCGTTTCATCATTATTATTACCCTCATTGGTGTTATTCGGACACCTGCCACTGCCAAAAATAATTCTTTAAAAATTTACGGAACTATTTGTGAGAGTTTAGTGTCGTCTGTTTCACTGTCAAGTGTTTCATTGGTTGTTATTTTTATCCACTCACAAAATGCGATAAAACAGAAAATTTAGTAAAAATGTGAAACAAAGTGTTTCAAAATGTAAATGGAAGATTGTTTTTTGAACTCTGGTCGGTCCAGTTAATCAAAAAAGAGAAAAATGGAGAGCAGTCAGTGGCGGAAGAAGATTACCTGTTTATTTTAATAAAAAGAGTAAAATATGATGTTTATTTCATCAATAATATCTCTTATATGTAACTTACTGATATGCTTGTCGATGTGTTATATGCTATTTTTTAACAGATACCTAATAGTGATTATTCTTGAAAAAATATAGTGCTCACTTTAAGCGAGCACCATAACATGTTAATTGGATCTCCTGTTAACCGGCCTAATTTATATCAGACTGTTAGAATTGATATACCAAACCTACACCTACCGCGTTATTTGTGTTGACATCGAGATGTTTGGTGTAGAAGTTGTCATGTACCAAGTTGATTTTATAATCAACATAAGTGGATAAATTTTTGTTAAAGTTATAATAAGAACCAATAGAGATATATTTTACCCAGTCCTGATGAGTGAAAGAAGTTGTTCCTTTGGATTGAACATATGCCAGAGATGGACGCAGGCCAGAATCAAACTGATATTGGGCCGTTAATTCAATATTACGGGTTTTTGCGGAGACGAAATCTTGGTAGCCGAAAGAGGTCATATTGTGAGTTTCACCATACATGGCGGCCAGATATAGGTTATTTGCATCATATTTGGCGCCGACGTTCCATGCCTCAGCTCTTTCACCGCGAGCGACAGAAGTAACGAGCCTTTCATGTGTAATAGGGCGGTCAGCATTGGAGTAGGCTCCCCCTACGCTGATACCATTGCCTATATCGTAGGTAACAGAGAGGCCGAAGCCGTCGCCGTTACTACCACCATTGGGCTTACTGCGTTCACCACTGTGCTTACGGATCGAATTGCGGCGGTTGTTGCTTTCTTCGTCGTTCTTACCTTGGTATTGCAGGGCGAAGTTCAGCCCATCAACCAAGCCAAAGAAATCTGTATTGCGATAAGTCAAGACGCCGGTAGCACGATTAGTCATGTAGGTGTCAGCCTGCGACATGGAATCAGCGCCGAATACTGGCAGTACGTCAGTCCAGGCATTGACGTCATAGAGAACACCATAATTACGACCGTAGTCTAGGGAACCGTATTTAGCCAATTTCAGACCAGCGAAGCCCAGACGGGTTTGATTGCCTTCGGAATTGTTTTCCTCAGCTTTGTTAGCCTGAATATTGTATTCCCAACGGCCATAACCCGTTAGTTGGTCATTGATTTGAGTTTCACCTCTGAAGCCCAAACGAATGTAGCTTGCATCACCATCTTCACTATAGATAGGGGATTTATCTGAGCTTTGGGTAATTTTAGAGAATTGATGACGCGCATCAACTTTGCCATAGATATCCAGTTTATTACCATTTTTATTATAAATTTCAGCGGCATTTGCTACACCAGCAGTCAACAGTGCTGGGATGACCACGGAAAAGATACTACCCTTCATTATTGTTACCTTCATTTAATTACTATCGTTAATTACCGTCATTGGTGTTATTCGGACATCTGTTACTGACAGAAATAATTCCTTTAAGAAACTCGTTGAAATTATTTATGAAAATACCGTGATGTCCGAGTCGGGGCACAGTTTTTCATTAGCCGTGGACTTTATCTATCATTTAATTGATACAAAGTGACGATTTTTGTAATAAAGTGAAAACAATATATTGCAAAATGTAAATGGAATAGGATTTTTGATCGTATCTTGAATTTGAAGAATAAAAAAAGCCAGCTTTTGCTGGCTTTATACATAATAATTTCTTATGTTTGTTTTACGCAATCATTAGAAGTTTGCGCTTCTTGGCGTGCGTGGGAATGGGATGACATCACGTACATTTGGCACACCAGTCACGTAAGCAACCAGGCGTTCAAAGCCCAGTCCAAACCCTGAGTGAGGTACGGTGCCATAACGGCGCAGATCACGGTACCACCAGTAATCTTCTTTATTAAGCCCCATCTCTTCCATACGTTTATCCAGCATATCCAGACGCTCTTCACGCTGTGAGCCGCCGATAATTTCACCAATGCCCGGAGCAAGTACATCCATTGCCGCGACAGTCTTACCGTCGTCGTTCATTCGCATATAGAAGGCTTTAATATCTTTTGGATAGTTTTTCACGACAACCGGAGCTTGGAAATGTTTCTCGGCCAGATAACGCTCATGTTCTGAAGAGAGGTCAACTCCCCAGAAGACCGGGTTTTCAAATTTCTGGCCGCAGTTTTGCAGAATTTCAATAGCATCGGTGTAATCAATTTGAGCAAAGTCAGAATTGACAAATTTTTCCAAGCGGGTGATGACATCTTTATCTATGCGTTCAGCGAAGAATTGTAGATCATCAGCGCGCTCTGCTAATGCGGCTTTGAAAACATATTTCAGCATATTTTCAGCCAGTGAAGCGGCATCGTTGAGGTTGGCGAAGGCGATTTCCGGTTCAAGCATCCAGAATTCCGCCAGATGGCGGCTGGTATTAGAGTTTTCAGCACGGAAGGTCGGACCGAATGTGTAAATTTTGCTTAATGCACAAGCATATGCTTCACCGTTCAATTGCCCGGATACGGTCAGAAAAGCTTCACGGCCAAAAAAATCTTGGTTGAAATCCACTTCACCTTTGTCAGTTAACGGCAGATTTTGCAGATCCAGCGTAGAGACGCGGAACATTTCGCCGGCGCCTTCTGTATCAGCAGCCGTAATCAACGGGGTGGAAACCCAGAAGTAACCATTTTCATGGAAGAAACGGTGTAATGCTTGAGCAAGAGTATGGCGCATACGAGCAACGGCGCCAATTAGGTTGGTGCGTGGGCGCAGGTGAGCGACATCACGCAGGTATTCAATACTGTGGCGTTTCGCGGCCATTGGGTAGGTATCAGGATCTTCAACCATGCCGATCACCACGACTTGGGTCGCTTGTAGTTCAAAACTCTGCCCTTGGCCAGGGGAAGCAACGACTGTCCCTGTCACTTCGACAGAACAGCCGGTAGTTAAATGCAGAATTTCATCCTGATAATTAGGCAAATTATTATTAACGACGGCCTGTAATGGATTAAAGCAGGAACCGTCATAGACGGCGAGGAAAGAGATGCCAGCTTTAGAATCTCTCCTTGTACGTATCCAGCCGCGAACGGTGACTTCACTATCAACCGCAACCCGGCCTTGCAGTACGTCGACTACAGGCGCTACGCTCATAGATTTCTCTCTTCTTTATATATCAGTTCAGGTTTGTGAAATTGAATATCCCCGACAAGGGGCAACTTGTTCTATGTTACTTGCCCTGTTTCAGGAAACAAGAGGAAATCATCAATTTAAACGGTGAAATAGAGGGGAAAGGCGCTTTTCAGATGTGCTGCTGCGTTATTTGCCAGCAGCACAGTGGTATTTTGGCATGAAACTTGGTTTAACAAGCTTGTTTAACCTGAGGTATATCAAAAGCTGCACGTAGCCTGTTAACAAACTCATTATCTTCACAAATGGTTTTGCCGGGGCTATCTGAAAGCTTTGCGACTGGTTTGCCATTACATTCAACAAGTTTGATGACGATATTCAGTGGCTTAACCCCTGGAATATTACAGGTGAGTTGCGTACCGATACCGAAAATCAGGTTTATTCTGTTGTGGAAATGACGATAGAGCGCTAGCGCTTTTTGGAAATCCAAGCTGTCAGAGAACACCAGCGTTTTCGTCATTGGGTCGATACCCAGTTTTTGATAGTGGGCGATCGCTTTCTCACCCCATTGAACGGGATCGCCCGAATCATGGCGTAAGCCTTGATAACTTTTGGCAAACTGGGCATCAAAGTCCCGCAGGAAAGCGTCCATTGTAATACAGTCGGTCAAGGCAATACCTAACTGGTTAGGATATTCTTTCAGCCAACTTTGTAATGCTTCTCGTTGACTGTTAGCCAGATCCGGGCTGATTTGCTGATGAGCCTGAAACCACTCATGAGCCTGCGTACCAACCGGAGGGAGTCCAAGCTGTTGTGCAAGTTGATAATTGCTAGTGCCAATCAAATAAGGGAAATGCTGTTGCAGCTCACTGACGATAGCGTGTTGAACACAGTGTGAGAAACGGCGGCGTGTACCGAAATCCATCAGTTTGAAATTGGAGAGATCGACTCCTTCATTTTCAGCATTTTGATAGAACAGTTTGATCAACTTGCGTAGCTGATTAACTGCGTTTTCCACTGCATTATCTGGTGAGCGATAGCGATGAACTAATTCACTAATTAGCGCCAGTAGTGGAACTTCCCACATAATGACTTCATGCCATAATCCTGAAATACGGATAGCTAATTGGCCGCCATCTGTAACAGAAATATTGACTTGTTGTGGGTTAAAACGAAAAGTTTTTAACCAATCCAGATAATCAGCTTTGAAAAAAGGCAAACTGGAAAGGTAATTAAATTCAGCATCGGTTAATGCCAAATCAGCCATCGTATTAACTTGATAGCGTAATTCTGTGGCATATTCACCTAGCAGTTCATCGCCGCGGCAGCGAAACTCTGCAACAACAGGCATGTTGTTGTAGCGGTGATACACTGCTTGTTGCATATGAAGTTTATAAGCGTCAGTATCAAGCAGTGATTTTATAATTGGGGTAGCGTCTAGTGTCATAGCGCGTTATGCATCCTCACGGAGCGTATTCGTATTAGCTAAATCGATAAAGTGGGAAGAGTATACCGGGATTATTTTGTTATTGAAGTCGCATAACATCATATAGTTCACCAAAATATCGAAGCTAAACAGGGCCTTTGGTCAAATGTTATCATGTTATTTGATCATTAGGTGATGACAAGCACCAAAGAATAAACATATTCCTTACACAACATCATACTCGTTCTTAATGAATGTTTAACGTCAGAAGGTGCGTTATTCACTCTTGAAATTCAACCTCTTTCTATGGCAGCGTAAGGCTTGGTATTGAATTAATTCCATCAGGCATGAAACAAAAAGGTTTCTTATGACACAACAGCGACAAGCTAAGTACCGCCGGGATTATCGCGCTCCCGACTATACAATTTCTGATATTGAACTCGATTTTAATCTTGATGCCGATAACACGGAAATCACCGCAATCAGCCAGATAAAACGTCTGAGCCACGAAATAACGCCATTAGTGTTGGATGGTGAAGATTTGACACTGAAAAGTCTTCATGTGAATGGTCAACTGTGGGCGCATTACCGTGAGCAGGAGGGGACGCTAGTCATTGAGCAGTTGCCGGCTCAGTTCACTTTGAAGATTGTTAATGAGATCCATCCATCGAACAATACGGCGCTGGAAGGTCTGTATGTTTCTGGCGATGCGCTTTGTACCCAGTGTGAATCGGAAGGGTTCCGCCACATTACTTACTATCTCGATCGTCCTGATGTATTGGCTCGTTTTACAACGCGTATCACAGCCGATAAAGCCAAGTATCCGTATCTGCTTTCAAACGGTAATCGGGTTGAGCAGGGAGAAACCGATGAAGGGCGTCATTGGGTGAAATGGCAAGATCCATTCCCGAAACCATGTTATCTGTTTGCTCTGGTCGCGGGTGATTTTGATGTGTTGCGCGATAGTTTTACGACGCGTAGCGGCCGTGAAGTTGCATTGGAGCTGTTTGTTGATCGTGGCAATCTCGATCGGGCTGATTGGGCAATGACTTCCCTGAAAAATTCTATGAAGTGGGATGAAACCCGTTTTGGCCTTGAGTATGACCTCGATATTTATATGATTGTCGCGGTGGATTTCTTTAATATGGGCGCTATGGAGAATAAAGGGTTGAATGTCTTTAACTCCAAATATGTGCTGGCGAAGTCTGAAACTGCGACTGATAGAGATTACCTTAATATAGAAGCTGTGATCGGCCACGAATATTTCCATAACTGGACCGGGAATCGCATTACTTGCCGCGATTGGTTCCAATTGAGCTTAAAAGAGGGGTTGACGGTATTCCGTGATCAGGAATTTAGCTCTGATCTTGGCTCTCGTTCTGTTAATCGTATTAATAATGTGCGTGTTATGCGTTCGGCGCAGTTTGCGGAAGACGCCAGCCCAATGGCCCATCCAATTCGCCCGGATAAAGTCATTGAGATGAATAACTTCTATACCATGACTGTGTATGAGAAGGGCGCGGAAGTTATTCGTATGATTCATACCTTGCTAGGTGAAGAGCGATTCCAGGCAGGGATGCAGCTTTATATTCATCGCCATGATGGCAGTGCTGCAACATGTGATGATTTTGTTCAGGCAATGGAAGATGCGTCAAATGTGGATTTGTCACTTTTCCGTCGTTGGTATAGCCAGTCTGGTACTCCCGTACTGACAGTTCGCGACGAATATGATGCAGAAAAGCAGCAATATAAGTTGCATGTCAGTCAGATGACGCCGCCTACTGACGATCAAAAAGAGAAACAGCCTCTGCATATTCCTCTGGATATTGAGTTATATGACAGTAAAGGTCATGTGATTCCGCTACGTTATGATGGTCAACCGGTTCACCATGTATTGAATGTGACCAATGCAGAGCAGACGTTTGTATTTGATGATGTACCGTCACTGCCGGTTCCCTCTTTATTACGGGAATTCTCAGCGCCGGTGAAACTGGATTACACATTCAGTGATCAGCAATTGGCATTCCTGATGAAACACGCTCGCAATGCGTTTTCACGTTGGGATGCGGCTCAATCGCTGATGGCAAACTATATCAAATTGAACGTTATCCGTTATCAGCAGAAGCAGCCGATCGAATTGCCAATGCATGTGGTGGATGCTTTCCGAGCGGTATTATTGGATGAAGAAATTGATCCGGCTCTGGCGGCTCATATTCTGACGTTACCATCAGAAAGTGAGATGGCGGAGCTGTTTGCGATTATCGATCCTAAAGCGATTCATGAAGTTCTGGATGCAATCACTCGTACTTTGGCTCAGGAAATGGCTGATGAGTTTGCGGTGGTTTATAACGCTATCAATATCGGTGCATACCGTGTCGCTCATCAGGATATTGCTCAGCGCTCTCTGCGTAATATTTGTCTATATTATCTGGCTTTTGGTCATCAAGAGCAGGCCGATAAAGTGGTATCAAATCAATATCATCAATCTGACAATATGACTGATGCACTGGCGGCATTATCTGGCTCGGTGCTGGCAGAGTTGCCTTGCTGTGATCAACTCATGGCGGAATTTGATGATCGATGGCATCAGGATGGTTTGGTGATGGATAAATGGTTTAGCTTACAGGCAAGTAGCCCGGCGGCAGATGTGCTGGCTAATGTGCGTAATCTTCTGAATCATCGTTCATTTAGTATCAGTAACCCAAACCGGGTGCGTGCTCTGATTGGAACATTTGTTAATAATCCAGTTGCATTCCATGCTGAAGATGGCAGCGGTTATCAATTCTTGGTGGAAATTTTGACTGATCTAAACAGCCGTAACCCACAGGTTGCTTCCCGTTTGATTGAACCGCTGATTCGCCTGAAACGTTATGATGAAAAACGTCAAAACATGATGCGTAGTGCGTTGGAACAGTTGAAAGCATTGGAAAATCTGTCTGGTGATCTGTTTGAAAAAATTACCAAGGCATTAGAAAGCTGATAGCTATTTTTTATCAGGTTATCGGGCTAATGGTTATTAGCCCGATTTATCTTCTGGATAATAAATTTCTTCTTGCCAGCATTGGGTTGGAAGTAAAATGCGGTGGTCAGTATCTCATGGTAAAACTGATATGTGGTTAATTTTTATGTCTCTCTGGTATTATTGTTAATTTAAGGGCGGTCAACCAGTAACTTTAGAGGATAAAAGAATAGCTTTACTTACAATGGATATACATACAGCAGTTAAGGCGCTCAAAGCGTCTGGTTTTAACGATGAGCAGTCTGAAAAAATCGTTGAAGTTATTACAGAACTGCAAAACATAAGTGTTGTCGCCAAAGCAGATCTAACAGTTGCTACTGAGAGCGTTAAAACCGATATTGGTACTATAAAAACAGATTTAGATTGGATTAAGAAACTGACATTAGCAGTTGGTATTGCTGTTGTTATTGCGGCATTGAAATACATTTTTATTGGTTGATGCTTGATACTTGTAGTATGAAATTTGCTCAAGATATTAAAGAGCATCCATTGGTTTACCCCCCTTTGAGTTGTTCGAGAGAAGTAAAGTATCTTGGGCAAAAAAGTCAACGATTGTAGTCACCAGTGTATTCTTGTTATATCAATGCATTTTCCCGACTTTCACGCTCAACATCTAGGAGAGATTTGCGCCTAATTAGCATATTTCTGTAGATTCATCCCATATTATTCGGTTACTCTACCTGCCGAAATATTTTTAGGATTAAAAATGAGCGTTTTTTAGCTCAAAAATTTCTAAGTGGCACATGAATGTGTATAGTTTTACTTTTATAATTTAATGTTTATAAATTAATTAATAGGTTCAGAATTATGTGCTACCCACTAGTCAGGAAAGCGTTGTTCCAACTTGATCCGGAACGGGCGCACGAACTAACCTTCCGCCAACTTAAGCGTATTACCGGTAGTCCTTTCGAGTTTCTGATCCGCCAGTCAGTCGCGACGAAGCCTGTTACTTGTATGGGTCTATCGTTTAAAAATCCCCTCGGTCTGGCCGCGGGCCTTGATAAAGATGGCGATTGTATTGATGCATTTGGTGCAATGGGATTTGGTTTTATTGAAATTGGCACCGTAACCCCACGCGCTCAGGCAGGAAATGATAAGCCGAGATTATTCCGTATCGTTGAAGCAGAAGGGTTAATTAACCGTATGGGCTTCAATAATCTTGGTGTTGATAACCTGGTAGAGAATGTCAAAAAGGCAAAATATGGCGGCGTTATTGGGATCAATATTGGCAAAAATAAAGATACGCCAGTAGAGCATGGGAAAGATGATTATTTAATCTGTATGGATAAAGTTTATCCTCATGCTGGCTATATCACAATTAATATCTCTTCACCTAACACACCTGGCTTAAGAACGCTTCAATACGGCGAAGCGTTGGATGATCTATTATCGGCGATTAAAAATAAACAGAGTGAACTTCAACAAAAATACCAGAAATATGTCCCTGTTGCGGTAAAAATTGCGCCAGATCTTTCTCAAGAAGAGTTGATTCAAATTGCAGATAGTTTAATTCGTCATAATATCGATGGCGCTATTGCAACTAATACAACGTTAGACAAGAGATTAGTTGAAGGACTTAACTATTGCCAACAAGCTGGTGGGTTAAGTGGTCGCCCGGTCCAGTTGCATAGTACAGAGATTATTCGTCATCTCTCTCAGGAATTAAGAGGTAAAATTCCCATTATCGGTGTTGGTGGAATAGATTCACTTGTCTCTGCCAGAGAAAAAATAGCGGCGGGGGCTTCTTTAATACAGATTTTCTCTGGATTTATCTATCATGGTCCAAAATTAATCAAAGATATCGTCAATCATATCTAAATCTTGCTGTTAATTTATCATTGGGGGTTTATTTTTGCCCCCAACTCATCTATATTTGCTCTGAACACCTAAATTTTATCTGTATCTTCGCGTGTCTTTTAATTATGGCAGGGCTTATTTCACTGAATAGCGGGAAAGTTATTTACAATCTGTTTGACGACGTAAGTTTTTCTGGCATAAAAGGATAACTCATGAACATTAAACCTGATGACCAATGGCGCTGGTATTTTGATACTGACCATGACCGTGTAATGCTCGACCTGTCTAATGGTATGGTTTTTCGTTCCTGTTTTCCTGCGAAGATGCTGACACCCTATGCAATGGGAGAAACTTCGTTTTCTGTAGAAGATGCGACGCTTTATTATTGTTTTGAAGAACAGACACGCCAAATTAATATTTCAGATGAATCCAGGGCTGAATTAATTCTTAATGCGTTAGTGGCTTTCCGCTTTATTAAGCCGCAGATGCCAAGAAGCTGGTATTTTTCCCGTTTTGCCATGATAGAAAAGCCGGTACAAGGCGAGCTAATTCAGGTACGGCTCCAGGATTGCGGGACAGATGCTGTATTCTTGGTCGTAGAAGCTGGGGATAGCGCAAGCCTTTGTCTGTTAGCTCAACCACAATTAACGTTATCCGATCGGGCAATGAGTTTTTGCGATCCAATTAAGATTATGAATGATCGATTGATGCCGTTTGTGGAACCTGTTTGTATGCCAATTTATGGCACTGCGGTTTGATTTAGGTTTAAGATCCCATTGTTCCGTGATTTCCAAAGAGTAAAACCATTTTTTGAAAATAGAACGGCAAGCTAGAAGATAATCACTGTTTTTAATTGAGAAAATTGTTCTTTATCATCTGAGGAAATTTTACCGCATTCACATCTTCCCATCTGATTATGAGTAAGTTATTCTTTTCCTGTTTCCTGTTTCCTGTTTCCTGTTTCCTGTTTCCTGTTTCCTGTTTCCTGTTTCCTGTTTCCTGTTTCCTGTTTCCTGTTGGTTATTATCACAGAAACTTATCCGTTATAGTAATAGCTATAGCTTACTCGTTTGAAGTTGGCGTGAAAAATAGATAAGAAGTATTTTAATAATTCCCTCCCCTCTGGATAGCATTAGCTTTGAGATGGGGAGGAGATATAATGAAGTTAATTAGCACGATTTTCGAAGATTAATTGTTCTGCGTGATGGGATATTGCTGCTAATGCGTCGTGACTGGCGTAATCATCTTGGACGATTTGTGCCCGCTGTTTAAATAAATTTGTGCGCAGCATATTTTCCACTGTCTGCTTAAGCTGAGATTCCGTCGGTTGCGCTGTATCCAGATTAATACCGCATCCAGCCCATACGACGCGAAACGCTGTTTCCTGCTTACCTTCTCCTGTATCGGCAATGAGTACTGGTGTACCGTGGTTGAGGGCGTAATTAATAGTTCCATAACCCCCGTTGGATATTAGCAATGAAGCTTTTGGCAGCCAGTGCTCAAATGAGATAAATTCTTCGATACATGCGTTGTCAGGTATGTTCTCTGGCCGTATTTCTATTGAGCTACCACCGGTGGTTGCTAATACACGCACAGGTAATGTAGCCAGTGCGCTCAATGTGGGGAAAATTAACTGGTTTAGATCAGTATTAGACATGGTGCCCTGAGTGACTATAACCAATGGGCGTGGATCATCTTCTTCCCATAATTGAGGTGATTCTGTTACTGGAGCAGGGTTTGGGAGGGGGCCAATAAAATGGACTGTATCAGGTAAACCCTCTCGTGGGTACTCGAATGCCAAGGTTGAAAGTTGCAAAAAGCGGTCAGAACCCAAAATGACTTCATCATTGAAAAATCGGGTTAATGTAGTGCATCCTGACTGAGCTAATGCGTCATTGAAGCTGTCCTGTACTTCGGTTATTAGTTTCCGTGTCTCCTCATCCACGAGCTGTTCATGTGTCAACTCTGATGGTAGTAATGCGGGAGGAATACGTGGTCCCCAGAAAATTGAATCTTTCGAAGAGTAAGCCAGAGGCGTTATGCCAATTATGATCACTGGAAGGCGATGAGTTTTTTCTTTTTGCAGCAGTGGCAATATGCCATAGAAACAGTTCTCGGCTATAAGGAGTTCTGCTTGCTGTTCATGGATGATTCGTTGTAATTGGCGGTCTAGGAATGGGATTGGGGTACAGAAGAAATCTTTAAACGCTAGCGCCATTTGCAGATTTCCTGGAGGAAGGTGCGCTCGATCAGGAAAACGTTGTTTTAAGTGGCGGTAATCAAAGTCTATCTGCTCATCGAAGGGGATAAATGTTGCATTTAAATCTTCTACCTGTTGGCGAAATAATGCGCCGGTGAATACAGTTACCTGATGTCCTTGTGCTATCAGTGATTGAGTTACTTTTAACATCGGATAGACATGCCCGGGCGTTGCGACCGCTGCAATGACAATTCGTGCCATAACTTACTCCTTTGTACTGTTTTGATTTAATTACGCTAGTTAGCTCCTGACTCAGGGTGTGATCATTTCATGATTACTGTTACAAATTCATTGTAGTAATAATAATTTATCATGACAATAATCACTGTAATTTATTTTTTATGAAGTTATGACATATGCCGATTTCCTCCCCCTCTTAGTCTGTGTTAGCACTAAAATGGAGAGGAAAGACGAAGGTATCTAGGGTTTGGTTACTGCGGCTTTATTCAAGAATTAATTGTTCTACGTGACGGGATATTGCTGCTAATGCATCATGTCTTGCGTAATCTTTTTGGACAATTTGCGCACGTTGTTTAAACAAGTCTGTACTCAGCATATTTTCCACTGTTTGCTTAAGTTGAGATTCAGTGGGGTGTGCTGTATCCAGATTAGTACCGCATCCAGCCCATACAACACGAAAAGCTGCTTCCTGTTTGCCTTCTCCTGCATCTGCAATGAGTAACGGAGTCCCGTGGCTGAGAGCATAATTGATGGTTCCATAACCTCCGTTGGATATTAGCAATGAAGCTTTTGGCAGCCAGTGCTCAAACGAAATAAATTCTTCAATGCGCGCATTTTCCGGTAGATCTTTACTCAGTGTTTCTACCGATCTGCCACCGGTGGTTGCCAATATACGTATCGGTAATGTTGCCAGTGCACGTAATGTGGGGAGAATTAACTGATTCAAATCGGTATTGGAGATAGTACCTTGAGTAACTATAACCAACGGACGTGGATCATCTTCTTCCCATAATTGCGGTGATGTTGTTGTCGGTGCAGGATTAGGGAGGGGGCCGATAAAATGGACTGTATCAGGCAATCCTTCTCGTGGATATTCAAATGCCAGAGTTGAGAGTTGCAAAAAGCGATCAGCACTGAAAATCACTTCATCGTTGAAAGGTCTGGTTAATGCAGAACTTCCTGACTGAATTAATGCGTTATTGAAGCTATCCTGTACTTCGGCTATGAGTTGCTGGTTGGTTTCATCTACGAGTTGTTCATGTGTCAATTCTGGTGGTAATACTGCGGGTGGGATACGTGGCCCCCAGAAAATTGAATCTTTCGAAGAGTAAGCCAGAGGTGTTATGCCAATGACTATCACTGGAAGACGATGGGTTTTTTCTTCTTGCAGCAGGGGTAATATGCCATAAAAGCAGTTCTCGGCTATAAGCAGATCTGCTTGTTGTTCGCGGATAATTTGCCGTAATTGGCGGTCAAGAACTGGGATTGGAGCTGAGAAGAAATTTTTGAATGCCAGTGCCATTTGCACATTTCCCGGAGGAAGTTGAGCACGGTCAGGGAAATGCTGTTCTAAATGACGATAATCAAAGTCTATCTGTTCATCAAAAGGGGCAAATTGTGCGCTTGAAGCTTCTACCTGTTGGCGAAATAATGAACCGGTAAACACGGTTACCTGATGTCCTTGTGCTATTAGTGATTGAGCGATCTTTAACATTGGATAGACATGTCCAGGGGTTGCGACCGCTGCAATGACAATACGTGCCATGACTTACTCCTTTGGTATTTTGTCTGGGTTACTTAAGCTCCTGTTAGAGTGTAATCATTTTATGACAGTAGTTATAAATTCATTATGGTAATAATTAATTCATTATTGTAATAATAAATCCGTTATGACAATCACCATTGTGATTGATTTCCTTCCCTTTTAGGCGGTGTTATTGCCAAAAGGGGAGGGAGGATAGAGGAGTTAGAGTTTAGTTTGAACTAGAGAGCAATTACATAGCTCATAATAAAGGGGGATTATTACTAAAAACTAAAAAAGAATTAATGAGATCTCCGGGAAATCAACGTGCCAATTTATGGCACGTTAGTTTAACTCTAACTTAAAGACCTATTCTTTGCTATTATTAAGAATAAGGTTATTCTTTGGGATACAACAGCAAGCTAGAATATGTCCATCGTTTTTAATCGCTGTGGCTTTTAAAGGAGAAACTTCTCCCTTAACTAAAGAAATCTTACAACATCCACATATTCCCGCCCGACATGAGTAGGGTACTTTAATTCCTTGTTGTTCCAGTTGTTCTAAAATGATTTGTTGATTATTACCTGTAAATTTTTTCCCATTATATTCAATAGTGACAGATTGCTCATTTATTTTTGGTAAATCAATATCTTCAGCTTTTTCGCCACTGCCATATTTACGCGGATTTTTTTTAGCTAATATAGTGACATTATCTCCGATCCTAATAATACCACTCGAACGGGCAGTGAGATTCTGACCAAAATCGACATCGCCATTTTCTGCTGTACGGAATGATTGCAATGTCGCTAATGGCTCTCCGTTGGGATTTTTAATACCTTTATTAATACTGACGGTTGTCAGAATACAGCGGCTACAGGGTTTGGGCAAATCAAAAATAACATCGCCAATCTGAATTGATTGCCAACTGTCTTCTGCAAATGCTTCCGCACCGGTAATAACAATATTGGGGCGAAATTGCTCTAATTTAATACTGGCCGGACAACGCTGTTGTAATAAGTGAAATGAAGCTTCATTAATGAGTAGAAATGGATAACCATCAGCAAATGATAATGGAATTTCAGGGTGTTTTTTTACCCTGCGGCTTAATTCATGGCTTAACCAGCGTAATTGCACTGGAATATCAAAGAAACGACTTAACCATTGATTAATTGTTTCTGGTGCAATTAGGGCCGTAAAATGGTTGCCCCATACTTCCGTGGGCTGCTGTTCAGGTAGGAAATCATTGTAAAGTACGGTGGCATTTTCTCCGTTGGGCGCACGCAGATAAATACCGTTATTTAACATAGCCGGAGTAAATAGCAACATTTGCGGATATTTACGGGCGGTAATAAAAGTCCCGTCTGTCGTTGTGATCATAAAATTGCGATCAAATATAAGGCCGCTTTCACTGACTAATGCATGGGAAAGTTGCAAACCACGCATAGACTTTACCGGGTGGGTATACAGGCGAGACAGAGTGATCATCCGTTAATCTCCATGAAACGTTTTTTACACACGCAACTTTATGACATGTCACTTGGATTAGCTATAATGCGTAACAATTTTCTTTTTGGTGATATGTAACATGAACTCTCTGTTTGCCAGCACGGCGCGTGGATTAGAAGAATTATTGAAGAACGAACTGGAAATGCTGGGGGCGCAATCATGCAAAATTGTGCAAGGCGGAGTTCATTTTCAAGGTGATGACAGAGTGATGTATAAAAGCCTGATGTGGAGCAGGCTGGCATCACGTATTTTGCTACCGCTAAACGAATTTAATGTCTATAGCGATTTAGATCTCTATCTTGGCGTTCAGTCTATTGATTGGAGCCAGATTTTCTCTATAGATAGTACTTTCTCTGTGCATTTCAGTGGCACAAATGAAGAGATACGGAATACGCAATATGGCGCACTCAAGGTTAAAGACGCCATTGTCGATAGCTTTATTCGTAAGTTAGATCAACGCCCCAATGTGGCAAAGCAACAGCCGGACATTCGCATTAATGTTTTTTTGAATAAAGAGAGGGCTAGTGTTGCATTGGATTTGAGTGGTGATGGTTTGCATATCCGAGGTTATCGCGATCTTGCTGGCCAGGCTCCGCTGAAAGAAAATCTGGCTGCGGCGATTATTCTACGTTCAGGCTGGCAGATTGGTACTCCGATGGTCGATCCTATGTGTGGTTCCGGCACATTATTGATTGAAGCAGCAATGATGGCGGCTGATCGTGCTCCTGGTCTGCATCGTAACCACTGGGGATTTATTGCCTGGTTGCAACATGATGAAGAAATTTGGCGTGAGGTGACTACAGAAGCACAGATCCGCTTTCGTAAAGGTCTTCAGGAGACAGCTTCCCGTTTTGTTGGTTCTGATATTGATCGCAGAGTGTTGGATATGGCTCGGTCAAATGCTCGTAGAGCCGGGGTTGCACAGTTGATAACTTTCCAGCAAGGTGATGCCAGTCGTCTGGAAAATCCGTTATCAGAAGGCTCTGCCGGAACAGTGTTAAGTAATCCACCTTATGGTGAGCGCTTGGAAAGTGAACCTGCATTGGTTGCACTACACAGTTTATTTGGGCGGATAATGAAAAGCCGTTTCCCCGGCTGGCGTTTGTCTCTGTTCAGTGCATCGCCTGAGTTGTTAAGCTGCTTGCAATTACGGGCTGAACGTGAGTTTAAAGCTAAAAATGGTCCATTGGATTGCGTACAGAAAAATTATCAGTTGTCAGATAAACCACACTCATCAGAGATGAATGTGGCGGAAGATTATGCCAACCGCCTGCGCAAAAATGAAAAGAAATTAACTCATTGGGCGAAACAGCAAGGGATTGATTGTTACCGTCTATATGATGCTGATTTGCCAGAATACAATGTGGCTGTTGACCGTTATGCGGATAAAGTAGTGATTCAGGAATATGCTCCACCGAAAAGTGTTGATACCAATAAAGCGCGTCAGCGTTTATTCGATGCTATCAGTGCAACGATGCAAGTTCTTGGGCTTTCATCAAATCAATTAGTACTTAAAACTCGTCAGCGTCAGAAAGGTAAAAGCCAGTATGAAAGAATGGCAGAAAAACGGGAATTCTTTCTGGTAAATGAGTATGACGCAAAATTCTGGGTTAATTTAACTGACTATTTGGACACTGGCTTGTTCCTTGATCACCGGATTGCCCGGAAAATGCTAGGTGAAATGAGTGAAGGGAAAGATTTTCTGAATCTGTTTGCTTATACCGGATCTGCGACAGTACATGCTGGATTGGGAGGCGCGCGTTCAACAACGACGGTTGATATGTCTCGCACTTACCTTGAATGGGCTGAACGGAACCTACAGGCTAATGGATTAACAGGGCGTCAGCATCGGTTGATTCAGGCAGATTGCCTCGCTTGGTTATCTCAGGCCAGTGAACAGTTTGATTTGATTTTTATTGATCCGCCGACGTTCTCCAATTCTAAACGAATGGAAGATGCATTTGATGTACAACGCGACCATATCATGTTGATGAGACAGCTTAAGCGCTTGTTGCGTCGTGGGGGAACGCTGATGTTCTCCAATAATAAACGAGGTTTTAAAATGGATTTTGCTGAGCTGGAAAGAGTTGGCTTGGTGGCGGAAGAGATCACCAGTAAAACCCAGTCGCAGGATTTTGCCCGTAACCGTCAGATTCACAACTGCTGGCTATTACGCCATGCTGGCGAGGAAAAATAATTACTATGTCGTTGATCAATTTATCTGGTGCGTGGTTGTCGTTCAGTGATGCGCCATTACTTGATAATGCAGAATTGCATATAGAAGAAAATGAAAGAGTTTGTCTGGTTGGTCGTAATGGTGCTGGAAAGTCGACTTTGTTACGGGTATTAGCAAAAGAGCAGACGTTGGATGATGGTCAGGTTATTTACGAACAGGATCTGGTTGTTTCCCGTTTACAACAGGACCCTCCCCGTGATGTGGAGGGGACGGTTTTTGATTTTATTGCCGAAGGTGTTCAGGAGCAGGCCGAATATATTAAATCTTTTCATCAGATTTCCCGTCTGGTGGAGCAAGAACCGAATCAGAAAAACCTCAACCGCTTGGCGGAATTGCAGGAGGTGCTGGATATTCGTGGGCTATGGTCACTGGACAGCCGTATTAATGACGTATTGAAACAGCTCTCTTTACCTGCGGAGGCAAAGCTCTCTTCACTTTCAGGTGGTTGGCTGCGTAAGGCGGCATTAGGGAGGGCGTTGGTCAGTTCACCACAAGTCTTACTGCTTGATGAACCTACTAACCACCTGGATATTGATACGATTGAATGGCTAGAGAACTTCCTGAAAGATTTTCAGGGTAGCCTTGTTTTCATTTCCCATGACCGTTCATTTATTCGCAATATGGCAACCCGTATTGTCGATTTAGATCGCGGCAAGTTAGTGTCGTGGCCGGGTAATTACGATAAGTTTCTTGAAGGCAAAGAAGATGCGTTGCGCGTGGAAGAGATGCAGAACGCTGAATTTGATCGTAAATTGGCTCAGGAAGAAGTGTGGATTCGTCAGGGAATTAAAGCGCGTCGTACTCGTAATGAAGGACGTGTCAGGGCATTGAAAGCATTACGTGTTGAACGTTCCCAACGCCGTGAAGTAATGGGAACCGCTAAAATACAGATGGAAGAAGCGAGTCGTTCCGGCAAAATTGTCTTTGAGCTGGAAAATGTTAACTATCAAATTGGTGAAAAGAAACTGGTCAATAATTTCAGTGCGCAAATCCAGCGTGGGGATAAAATTGCACTGGTGGGACCAAATGGTTGTGGCAAAACAACTTTACTGAAACTGATGTTAGGTGAACTGCAATCTGATAGCGGCCGTGTTCATTGTGGTACTAAACTAGAAATTGCTTATTTTGATCAACATCGGATAGCACTTGATCCGGAAAGAACCGTAATGGATAACCTGGCAGAAGGTAAACAGGAAGTGATGGTAAATGGTCGTCCTCGTCATGTTTTGGGTTATTTGCAGGATTTTCTGTTTCATCCAAAGCGGGCAATGACACCGGTTAAAGCACTTTCTGGTGGTGAAAGGAACCGGTTGTTACTGGCGCGTCTGTTCCTGAAACCCAGTAATTTGTTGGTGCTTGATGAGCCAACCAACGATCTGGATGTGGAAACATTAGAGTTGCTGGAAGAGCTGGTAGACAATTATACAGGTACTGTATTGCTGGTGAGTCATGATCGTCAATTTGTTGATAACTCTGTGACCGAATGTTGGATTTTTGAAGGTAATGGTGTGATCAATAATTATGTTGGTGGTTATTACGATGCTCAGCAACAGCGCGAACAGGTTGTATCGTTGCGCCAGCAAAATGGGAAAAAACTGCAAACGGAAGTTAAAGTAGAAAAGATTAAGGAACCGCCAAAAAATTCTCGTAACAAAATGAGCCACCATTTATTACGAGAGTTAGAGCGATTACCATCATTGCTGGAGAAATTGGAAGAAGAGCTTGATCAGTTACAGTCTCAAGTGAGTGATCCTGACTTTTTTAGTCAGCCTCATGTAGTAACCCAAAAAATACTGACTGAGTTGTCTGACAAAGAGCGAGCATTAGAAGCTGCTTTTGATCGTTGGCATGAATTGGAAACATTGAAAAATAACCAATAGTTAACATAATTAGCAGAATCATACTGCGGAATTTTTCCGAGTATGATTCTGTGGATATTCCCAATTTCCTTACAGGAGAAAAACCTTGTGTTCCAGTAGCCATCATCATGAAATGGTATTGTGCCCTCAATGTGATTTGCTGGTGACATTGCCAGAAGAGGTTCAGGGAACGAAGGCGGTTTGTCCTCGTTGTAAGACGACATTAGTCACATGGTGGAAAGAACCTAAACATCAGCCAACAGGTTATGCAGTCAGTGCATTATTTATGCTGTTAATGGCTTGCTTGTTTCCGTTTGTTAGCATGAGTGTGGCGGGAATTGGCAGTGAAATTACCTTATCTCAAATCCCTCAGGTGATGTTTAATGAAAATTACGTCAGTGTGGGAACATTCTTTTTGCTCTGTGTTCAGCTGGTGCCTGCGTTTTGTATGGTAGCGATTATTCTCTTGTGCCAGGGTGTTGTTACTTCTCAGAAGATAAAAGCTTGGTTAGCCAAGGTCTTATTTCAGATGAAAAGCTGGTGTATGGTTGAAATCTTTCTGGCAGGGGTATTAGTCAGCTTCGTTAAATTAATGGCTTATGGTGATATTGGGTTAGGTTTAAGTTTTTTGCCATATTGCCTGTTCTGTCTTCTCCAGGTGAGAGCATTTCAATGTTTGGATCGCCACTGGTTATGGAATCAGATAGCGCCCGCACCTAAGGTGAATATACCGTTACAGGCAGGAAAAGCGGGATTAGTGCAGGGGGTTCGATTATGTCAGTGCTGTACAGCTATTTTACCGGCAGACCAGTTAGTCTGTTCACGTTGTCATACTCGTGGACATGCCCGCCGTCGTAACAGTCTGCAATGGACAATGGCTCTGATAGCGACGGCTTTAATGCTTTATATTCCTGCTAATGTCATGCCGATGATGGTGACTGAATCATTAGGTAATCAGAGTGATTCCACCATTATGGCTGGAGTGATACTACTGTGGAGCGTAGGTTCATATCCGGTGGCTTTAGTCATTTTTATTGCCAGTATTATGGTGCCATCACTGAAAATGCTGGCAATTGGTTGGTTATGTTGGGATGCCAAAGGTCGCGGTAAACGAGATTCCGCCCGAATGCATTTTATTTATGAAGTTGTTGAATTTGTTGGCCGTTGGTCAATGATTGATGTATTTGTTATCGCAATATTGTCATCATTGGTGCGTATGGGGAAATTGATGAGTGTCTACCCCGCAATGGGGGCAGTTATTTTTGCTTCAGTTGTGATCCTGACCATGTTTGCGGCAATAACATTTGATCCGCGCTTAATTTGGGATAGAACCAACGTTAAACATTCGTTATAAGGCAATGAAGGAGTGTTAAGGTGACGGATAAAGTCGAAGACCAGAGTCAGGCTAAAATCGATAAAATTAAAAGTTGGTCGCCAGTCTGGATTGTACCGATTGTCACTGTGCTTATTGGTGCCTGGATACTGTTTTACCATTTCAGCCACCAAGGGCCGGAAGTAACGTTGATTACTTCTAACGCGGAAGGCATTGAAGCCGGAAAAACTAAAATTAAAAGCCGTAGTGTGGATGTCGGCGTGGTTGAGAAGGTCATGCTGAGTGATAATCTTAGTCAAGTTATTATTAAGGCCCGGTTGAATGATGGCATGGAAAATCTATTACGTAGTGATAGTGCTTTTTGGGTCGTGAAACCACAGATTGGTCGTGATGGAATATCTGGCCTTGGTACTCTTCTGTCCGGGGCTTTTATTGAACTTCAGCCGGGAACGAATGGTGATGAAGAAGATAAATTTAATTTGTTGGACTCACCTCCATTGGCCTCGCCTGATGCAAAAGGTATCCGTGTCATCCTAATCAGTGATAAAGCCGGTCAGCTTAATCCGGGCGATCCGGTGTTGTTTCGTGGTTATCGGGTTGGTTCTGTTGAAACCAACGAATTTGAACCGAAATCGCATCTGATGAGATATCAGCTATTTGTTAATGCGCCTTATGATGGTTTGCTGACAACCAATGTCCGTTTTTGGAAAGAGAGTGGTATTACCCTTGATATGTCTTCTCAAGGGGTGCGTGTTGAAATGGCTTCTTTATCAACGCTGTTTGGTGGTGGTGTCAGTTTTGATGTACCTAAGGGTTGGGAATTGGGGGAGCCAATTAAAGAAAAAGCCACTTACAAACTTTTTGATAACCAAAGAAGCATTCAAGATTCTTTATATACCGAACATAAAGATTATCTGTTGCTCTTCTCTGATTCTGTTCGAGGATTACAACCGGGCGCGCCGGTGGAGTTCCGTGGTATCCGAATGGGAACTGTGGCGAAGGTACCGTTCTATTCCGAGGGAATGAGACAGCGGCTGGATAACGATTTTCGTATTCCAGTACTTATCTCCATTGAGCCGGAGCGATTTGAGAAGGAGTTGGGGGAAGGGTTTGATGTTGAGAAAGAGCTGAATAGCATAACCAAACGCGGTCTGCGAGCCTCTCTCAAATCAGGTAATTTGTTAACGGGGGCACTGTTTATTGATTTGGATTTTTATCCGAATGAAAAAGGGTGGATTGGCCCGTATGAAATTGCAGGCTATCCGCTATTGCCGACAATCAGTGGTGGCCTTGCTCAAATTCAACATAAGGTTATTGCAGCGTTAGACAAAATTAATAATATGCCGATTGAGCCAATGTTTAATCAGGCTATTCGCACTTTGGAAGAGAGTCAGAAAGCTATCAGAAAAGCACAGCGGACTCTTGATGAATTGAATAAAGTGTTGGCAAATCCTGAAACCAAAGATCTGCCAAAAGATATACAGAAAACATTGCAGGAGTTTAACCGCAGTATGCAAGGTTTCCAGCCTGGTTCACCGGCTTATAACAAGATGTTGGATAATATGCAGCGATTAGATCAAGTGTTGAGTGAACTGCGGCCTGTGCTGAGAACGCTGAATAATAAGAGCAATGCGTTGGTTTTTGAGGCTAATCCAATTGAAGATCCAGAACCGAAAAAGGCTAAAAAATGATGAGAAGAGTGGCATTAATTTTAGTGATTTTTATTTCTGCTTGTAGCAGTCCGCCAGAAAAAATTTATTATCAATTGCCGGTAGTCACAATAGCATCACAAAAGAGTGTTACTGTGCAACATGATCGTCAATTATGGGTACAACGGGTTATGTTGTCCGATTATCTGTCATCTTCCGGTGTGGTATATCAAAGTAGTGATGTTAGTTATATCGGTGCGGCGAATCACTTGTGGGCAAGTCCACTTGAACAGCAGTTACAGCAAGTGTTGGTAGCGGAATTAACCGTAGCGCTGCCACAGCGTTTAGTATCTGATCAACCATTGGTTAATAAACCAGATACTTTGGATGTAACAGTAACCAGTTTTCATGGTCGTTATGATGGTAAGGTGATTTTGCAAGGTTACTGGACATTAACTTGTCAGGGGAGTGAAGCGAGTGTCATTAAACAGCCCTTTAATATAGAGCTAAAACAAGAAGAAGATGGTTATGATGATTTAGTTCGTACATTGGCAAAAGGATGGAGTCAAGTGGCGCAAGCTATTGCCAATCAATTCACTTCCCAATTGTAACCCTCTGCCATTCTCCGGGTGTAAGACCTTTACGTTCGGAGAAAATTGGTATATCAGCGGGGTAAAAATTTCTCTTTATTATTAATATCTTACTGATTTTCTCTGTACTAATATAACAAATATTACATTAATATGAATTTCTTGACTTGATTTTCAAAATTTATAGGGGTATTTCTAAATTGTGGTTGGATGAATGATGACCACTGTTTTCTTTTGATCTAGCTTATGAGGTAAATTAAGAGCATGAAGAGACAGAAACGAGATCGTTTAGCACGTGCGTTATCGAGAGGGTACCATGCAGGTATTTTGGGACGCTCAAGGGAACATTGTCCCTATTATTCATTAGATGCCCGTTCTCATTGGTTAGGAGGATGGCGCCAGGCTATGGAAGACAGGGCGATGATGGCTTAGTCTGCCAAACTGATGTATAGGTTAGGTGAGAAAAAACCACCATTTCTTAATCGACGTGTATATATCCCAAATTTAATCTGACAGTGACTGATTGCTTATTACAGATATCTGTCAGATTGAATCCTGTTGGTAAATTTATTTAACCTATTTAATAGAACATCATATGATGGATATGCTGATGCACTGAGTGTAGTAAATAGGGTATGTATAGCAATTAATGTGAATAATGTGTTGGTTTCCTATTTCTTTGTATTGTTCTTTTTGGGATTCCGTTTGCGAAATTTGATGAAATAGAATTCATGGCCGCCAGCTCATACATCCTATTTAACCTCCAATATGGCTGATATTGCGGCCATTCAGTAATTTATCTACTAATGAGAGGGATAATTGCAGTAAGCAGGGTTTGATAAACATTTATGACGTATTTGAACCCTATAGAGAGGGCTATATTGCACATCTTCCCCGACTGCTATGGCTACATTCTCATGACTTGAATAGGCTGTTTGAAGCAATGATAAAAGTATCGACCCGGCACTATAAGTACATACCCACCGAAATCCTCGGGCGCGAGTAGGAGTGACTATTTTTCCATAGCAATCTCCATTACTGTTAGATGCTTCTATCATTTCGATGGTGCCTTCGATTTTATTTATTGCTGTGGCAGTTGGTGTAATAGTTAATGCTACGATTATGAGCAGTATTTTTCTGATGTTCATATAAATTACCCTTGGTTGTGTTTGTTAATAATAATAAATTTTATTGATGTTTTTGCCTGTTACTAATATGCTTTTTGAGCTTATTTGATATATCAGGTCAATTTGATCATAGCACAATTTGTCAATTGCATGCTAATTAGCCAGCAATAAACTAGATGCTTATATTGCAGGTTATTGAGATGTGGTTTTGTGCTATTCTTAGCCGAGGTAGGTTGGAGCTAGATTTTGAATCTCATATTCTAAGATATAACTGGAATTGCCTTTGAAGAGCAAAAACAATACCAAGTATTTTTCAAGCAAATATTTTTTTCAAATAATGTGCTGTTTGCTTGGTGGTGCGCTTTTAGCGAAAAAGGTGAAAAGCAATTAGCCAGTCACCTTCCTTTTCGATATGTTACTGATTAGAAAGCGCTGGTATCTTTAAACAAGCCCACTTTCAAATCCGTTGCCGTATAGATAACTTTACCATCTACTAACACTTCACCGTCAGCCAGCCCCATAATCAATTTACGGTTAATAACGCGTTTAAAGTTGATACGGTAAGTGACTTTTTTCGCCGTTGGTAATACCTGACCGGTGAACTTAACTTCGCCAACGCCAAGGGCACGGCCTTTGCCTTCGCCACCTAACCAGCCAAGGAAGAACCCAACCAATTGCCACATGGCATCAAGGCCAAGGCAGCCGGGCATTACCGGGTCATTAATAAAATGGCAGTCGAAAAACCATAAATCAGGGGTAATATCCAGTTCGGCTTCTATGTAACCTTTATCGTAGGTACCACCGTTTTCTGTCATTTCAATGATGCGATCCATCATTAGCATATTACCAGATGGTAATGGAGGTCCATTTTCTCCAAATAACTCACTCCGCCCAGATGCGATAAGATCTTCTTTTGTGTAGGATTTACGTTTATCAACCATAATTATCAGATAGCCTTATATTTAGTGTAAGGTAAATAATAGAGTACACTTGTACGCTGAACAACTCCGATCAGACATTCTGAATTAACCCAACCAGCGAAGAAACCACGGGAATTTAGGCCGCTCCTGATTATTCGCCTGTGTTATACGTTCTTGTATCATAGCTAACAAGTGTGTTTCTTGTTGATCATAATAAGGGATACCTGTTAATAAAGGCAGCGCTTCAGAAACATGTTTTACTGACCATAAATGGAATTTTTGCTCTTTTACCGCATTTACAACGGCTTGATTGAGACATAAATGACGGATGTTCGTCGCTGGTAGGATAACTCCCTGTTGACCAGTTAGTCCTCTGCGATGGCATACTTCAAAGAAACCTTCGATTTTTTCGTTAATACCACCGATAGGTTGAACGTAACCAAATTGATCTACTGCACCTGTGACCGCCAGTTGTTGATCAATGGGTTGCAGGGAAAGAGCACTTATCAGTGCGCATAATTCAGCAAGAGAAGCGCTGTCGCCGTCAACTTCACTATAAGATTGCTCAAATGCAATAGATGCGGAGAAAGGCTGCGGTTGATCTAACTTTAGCTCGGAAATCAAAAAGGCTTGCATAATCATCATGCCTTTCGCATGGATATTGCCACCTAACTCGACTTTGCGTTCAACATCAATAAATTCCCCATCTCCTATATGAGCCACGCAAGTGATGCGAGATGGTTCTCCTACTGAATCAGGGTGGCCGGGGTACTCCAGCACAGATAATCCATTAATTTGGCCAATGACCATGCCTTGGGTACGGATAAGAATCTGGCCTTGATGAATTTCCTCTAAACCGCGTTCTGGCAGATAGTTGTGACGCCAGCGGCGATTCTCCTCTGCTTGTTTAATAGATTGAGCTGTAATCTGATTTTCTTGCTGATAGAGTGCGGCGGTGGTGAGTTGCCGCTGTAGCCAAAGAATATCCAAAGGCAGGTGGTATTGATCTTCTACATAACGAGTTGCTTGTTGGACAAGCTCAGGCCAGGCATTATGATTCAACGGAGGCAATTGCCATTGTTGAATAAGCCCATTGATATAATTGCACCACAGGCTTAAATCCTGCTCATTATGAAATGGCATATCCAGATCAAATTCACCATACAGAGCGCTTTTGGCTAATTCAGGTTCTGTTGCCTGAAACTCTTCAAGGTTTAGACGATCTCCAACCAGAATCAGACGTAGCTTTAATGGCATCGAGGGGATAGGTAATGGTAGCGATTTGTTGCTATCCGGAGACAACCATTCAAAGCGTTGCTGAATAATCATCTGTTTCAGGCGAACCCACATTAATGGCTGAGAAAGTAGGGTACGTAATGGCAGAATAAGTACACCGCCATTTACCTGATGAATTAGACCGGGTTGTAAGTGAATTTCTCCGTTGTGAGAGTGGAAGCAGCCAAATAATTGCTCTGCTTCTATCCATTCACGATAGGCCACGCGTAACTCAGGTGTGAAATGGCCTTCTGTTGATGGTTGCCAGCTAATTTTTTGTTGCTGGATGTGATAATTGCCACCAATTTGGGGAAGTTCTTTCGTGAGTAATGGATGGATAGACTCAGCTAATGCTGACAAATAAGTATCACATTCTTCAGCTTTCAATAGCATAAAAGGCTGGCGGGAATCCATCCGGCAAAAAAGCTGTAAACCACTATGTAGCCGTGATTGAACGGCTTCCATACTGGCAGGTGCCTGTTGGGAAGCAGAATGAAAGAGCGCATCATAAGGCGCGCAATTCGGCAGTAATGCCTGCCAGTCTAGTTTGTTAGTGGTCAAAATGATCGCTATATATTGTAAAGTAGGAAAGTGCCGATTATACAAGATTAAGATATAAACCAACATGCTTGAATGTTTGCTATCGTAGACACTTTATGTAAAACATAATTTGATCAAAAAGCAGAGATTAATCAGTTTGGCTATAAGCAATTTACTAAAATAGTTGTTATGCTTATTTTTAGTTACGCTGTCACTGAGAAAGTAAGATGAAATATCAACAACTGGAAAATTTGGAATGTGGCTGGAAATGGGCTTATCTGATGAAAAAACATCAAGAAGGCGAGCTAATTACTAAATATATTGAGAACAGTGCAGCTCATGCAGCAGTTGATAAACTCATTGAACTTGAGAGTGAGCCGGTAAGGGTGCTGAAATGGATTGAGCAACATATGAATCCTGATTTATCCAACCGAATGAAACAAACTATCCGCGCTCGGCGTAAACGGCATTTTAATGCGGAACATCAGCATACTCGTAAGAAATCCATCGATTTAGATTTTCCCGTGTGGAATCGCTTATCTGCGCTTTCTCAGCGACGGGGTAATACACTGTCAGAAACTATCATCCAGTTAATTGAAGATGCTGAACGGAAAGAAAAATATGCCAATCAGATGTCTAGCTTGAAACACGACTTGGAAGCTATTCTGGGTAAGAAAGAGTAATTTCAGTTGTTATAGATTGATATCGCAATAAGCTCCTTAAAGTAGATTCACCGTAAGTAAAAGAAAACCCCATTTGGCAATGAGGTTTTCTGCGCTTTTGATGATTAATTATAACCAAGAAAGGCTATTATTGAGCGGATTTTGCTTGAGTAACAACTTCTTTAATGCCCTGAATTTCGATCTCTACGCGACGATCTGGCGCCAGGCAGTTGATTAGGTTAGGTTTACGAACCTTATCACAGGTAGAACCGGTGACTGGATTTGCTTTACCGTGGCCTTCTGCGCTGATGCTGCCGGTAGGGATACCTTTAGATACCAGATAGTCAACTACGCTTTGAGCACGTTTTTGAGACAGTTTCTGATTGTACACGTCCTTACCGATACGGTCGGTGTAGCCTAAAACCAGTACCTTGCCTTGATTTGGGTCGATGTTTGCTAGCTCAGTATAGAGTTGATCCAAAGTATGTTTACCTTCGGTTTTCAGCTCAGAACTTGCAAATTCGAACAGCACGTCAGAACGCAGGGTAAAACGCTTATTTTCAACAACGGGTGCTGGAGCTGGAGTTGGAGCAACAACCGGAGCTGGAGCGACAACTGGGGCTGCTGCTTCATCTTGGCCGAAACGGTAAGAAACACCAACGCTTAACAGACCGTTATCAGGACGTGCGCCTACTGAGCCTGCGTCACCGATATTGTTAACCCACTGGTAGTCCAGACGAGTAGCCCAGTCTTTAGTTATCGCATACTCAACGCCAATAGCCGCCAATGGAGAAACACCGGTGTCATGATTTTTCAGATGAGTATTGGTTGCGCCGTAATTTGCTTTGGAATCTGCCCGCCAAACCATACCGCCTAAGCGAGTATAGATATCCAAGTCATCCATAATTGGATAGCTCAGTTTGGTTGCCAATTGGAAACCGTGGGCTTTGAAGGCGCCATTATTGACGCTGCCTTTGTAAGACATACGTCCTAACCAGTCATAACCTATTTCAAAACCCAGGTATGGATTGGCTTGATAACCTAAGAAAGCACCCGCACCCAATTGGTTTTTATGAGTAGGGCCATTACCGATTGCACTGGTATAACCGTTGCCGTAGAAGTTTACGTCATGGTATTGGGACCAACCCAACTTACCACCGGTATACCAAGTGTTGTCTTTTGGAGCTGCTTGCGTCGCAGTTGTGAAAGCGGCCACTGCCACTGCTATCGCGATAGCTGTCTTTTTCATTTTAACGCCTCGTTATTATCATCACCCAATAGGCAATTGGCTTTGGAAGCCTTTTTGCTTACTGCCTATCCCATTAGGCTTTCATTTGCCATTCTTTGTAATAAAAGCGAGCACTGAATTGTGCTCAAATTCTCCGGTACCATTATTGTGTGTACACTTTGAATTTTGCGCGTTTCTATGTTCACTATTCATCCATAAGAATGGCTTGCACTAATTTTAGCATCTTTTAATATCTACTAAGATAGGCTGTCGAGCCATATTGATTAAAAACTCAGTTAGAGGAATGCTGCACTTTTTCATAAAACCGATAGACTAAACAATACAAGGGTACTAAGTGCAGTAACCTTTAATGGTGTAAAGTCTACAACGAAGTTAAAAAGTTACAAGTGCCCCTTGATTAATAGAGTAAAAAATTTAAAAGGTAATGTATAATTTTTTTAAAAAATTTACTATTCTTTACAACTAATCTTGCCTTAATTAATTGATTTTAATTGTGATTAGTGATTTTCGGTCTGGATTGGTTATTTTGTGTTATAAATATTGCGATAATTCCTAGTTTTGGTCAATGATAGTAAATGGAATGGATTTTTAGTAAATCTGCTCGCGATTCAGCACAGTTGGTTTCTTTATTTACATCTTGTGGGCGCATAATAAAGCCTAGTGCATTACCTTTTTGTGCCGCAGCCTGTAATTTTACGGTATCTTTTTCTGATAACTTTGGTAACCAGCCAAGTACCACGCTGTAATTACCACTCGCTAATGCTCTTTCCATTGCTTCTACCGTTGTAATGGAGCTGATGCGATTTAATTGGACAATCTTATCTAAAGGTAATCCAGAGTTAATTAACCACTGGCGGCTTAGTTTCTTATGTGGACTAACCCATAGCAACCAGCGAGCCTCATTTCCTGATTGGCGCAACAAAGGTAGTAATATACGATTAATGATAGCTTGGTTATCGCTATATTGGTTATCACTATAAATCAATTCACTCACTATACCTTCTTTACCCTCTTTCACTACCCCCTCTCTTTTGGCTGAATTATCTTGTGCAGGCGAAGAGAGTGATAGCCGCTTTTTGGTTGACTGATGTTTAGAAGGGTAAACCCAGGATGATTGAATGCCCATAATGAACCTCGCCACGATTAACTGTATTAATATACAGTATCTTCATGTCAGGCTAAGATCAAGTCTATTTTTTCAAAGAGCTTCGCAAATATTGACTGTAAATGGTTGTAAACTCATTTAACCATTGGCAGAGAAAATTGAATTGCGTATGTTTTTAATTGCTTGTTCCTGTTATTTATTTTACTAATAACTGGGACAAATCTATGGATAAGAGATTTATTTGTACAAAACTCATGGAGTGATCTGTATGTTTTTGTCTGAGGTGCGTTTTACTCAACTTAAAAATGGTTTTTCGTCGTTTGGAACATTGACAAGGAAGCCACAGTTTGGCGGTTACAGCCTGTTATCTGATGGGATTATGTTCGCTATTATTGCTGATGGAGAATTATATTTACGAGGAAATGGACATGCTGAAGTATTATTTAAAGCCAGAGGAATGAAAAACTATATTTACTCGAAAAAGGGAGTGCCTGTAACTTTGCGTTATTACCAGGTGGTTGAATCACTTTGGCAAGATCAAGAGTTGTTATCTCAATATGCGTATTTGGCTTATCACTACTCATTTATTGAAATGGCGGGTAAAAAGAAAATGCCGGAGCGCTTGAAGGATTTGCCTAATCTTGGAATGTCTTTGGAACGCCAGTTATGGAAAGTTGGAATATGTAAAGTTGAAGATTTACGATTGTTAGGTGCGAAAGCCAGTTATTTAAAATTGCATCAATATAAAAGAAAATCTAATATTAATTTATTGCTTGCTTTGGCTGGTGCAATTGAAGGGTGTCATTCAGCCGTTTTACCGGTACAGATCCGTAATGATTTATTACGCTGGCACAAGGAACTGGCTTGTTAGATCTTTATCGAGAATAGCTAATGAAAGGGGCAGTCAACTGCCCCAGTATATCAATCTGGTTATAATTGATTAATTTATTTAATGATATTAACAATTTCAGGTAACAATCCTATTAATAAACCAGTTTGTTGCAATACCAGTTGCTCTTTACTATTTCTTTCAGCCGGAGCTTGCTCAATTCTTTTCACTATATTGACGGGTATTTGCTTAATTCTATCATCATCTATTAATGCCGGTTTTAATGCTGTATTGACATAACAAACAGTATCATTAAGAATGTCCAGAATAACTTTATCATCCAATTTATCTCGGTGTGCTCCCAGCGCGGAGATGTAACTTAGCATGGTGTGATTTAGGCACAATAGCCGGAATGCTTTTTCTTGAGAAGTCTGGTCACTTTTCGGCTCGGCAGACATGTTTGAAATAACGGATACCAGTTCTGCGTCGCTATTATGGGCATCACGGCGGGCGATTCGATAGTTCAATCCATTATCTTTTCCCTGATAATATTGAGCCAAAATAGCATCAAGATAGCGACAATTGGTGTTCATCGTCCGATTTATCACTTGTGATAACTGGCGGAATTTCCAATCGGGCCAGATGAAATTTACGGCTAACCAGGCGTTACCACAACCAATTAATGTGTCAATAATTCTTGGTAGTGCGACTTCAAAGCCTTCACCTAACAAATTGAAGCATAGTAATACCAATAACGTGATAAATAGGGTTGCATGTGCATACTGGGTATTACGGAAGGCGAAGAACAATACACCGGAAATAACAATTAGCACCAGTTGCCCCTCAATAGATGGCACAAAGTAAAGGATTGGCAAGCCTATCAATACGCCGGCGACGGTGCCTATTATTCTTAGTGTCAAACGGCGGCGAGTGGCGCTGTAGTTGGGTTGGCAAACAAACAGACTGGTTAGTAAAATCCAATACCCATGTTGTAAATCCAACAACTGGATCATAGTGTAGCCGCTACATAGCAGAACAGACATGCGGATTGCATGGCGGAACAGGGCTGATTGTGGGGTTAGGTGACGGTTGAGCCTTAAACAGATATCACGCCAGCCAGTCAACGTTTCGTCAGATAGTTGAGTTTCATCTTTTCTGTCTCTAGAAAAATTGTATCGTCCAGAACTCATGCTTGCTAATTGCGCGTCAATCGCGCGCAGATTTTTCAGCAAATTATATAAGGCGGTAATCTTGCGGTTGTGTTTCTGTTGTTTATTGAGTTGTTGTAGGGAACTTTCCAAATAGTTAAACGCACGTTCGATACGCGGATTGTGTTGGTGTGGTTTGTGCCAAAGTATCGATTGAGCAATTTGTTCACATACACGGGCTTGCATAGAGAGAAAACGTTGAAAGCGAAACAGAATATCGCTGTAACGAAAAGTATGCAGTAAGCTCTGATATTGCACATGGGAGGAACTTACTCGTTCGTGAATGTCTTGTGCAACAAAGTAATAATGCAGAGTGTGGTGGGTTCCACGTTGGCCGCTATCGCCTTTCAGACGGGTCAGTAGAGAGGTTTTGGCTTGATTTAGCGTGTTAACTAAGACACTGTTTGCCATTGCGACATTAACGACGGATTGCTGATATCCTTCTTCTATTATATCGGGATCAAACAGGTTAGCTTTAGCATCAAGGTAAACTGCAAGTTGTTGGTAACAACGCGCCAGATTGTCTTGTAACGGACGGATAGGGAACAGTAAATGACCAGTTAGGGTTAGCAGGTTATACCAGATTGCACCTGTCAGCAATAATAGGGGCTGCTGATACCATAATGGAAAAATAGATGAACCAAGCATGGTATAAATTGCGATCAGCAACGCACCAAATGCAATAGTGGCATAACGCTGCCCGATGGCTCCCAGTAAGATAAAACTACAAGTGGATAACGCCAGCCCAATGGTAAAAAGCCAAGGATAGGGAAACAGTAATTCAATAGAGACTGAAGCGATAAAGAAAGAAATCAGTGTGATCACCAGATTACGTAAACGACCAGTCAGACGATCATCAAGATCAGCGAGTGCGGCGGCAACAACGCCCAAGGTCAATGAGATAGTTATTTTAGGATCTTTATCCAGAAACCAAGGCACTAGTGTTGTTCCAGCCAAGGCTATTAGAATACGGTTATAATAGAGAAGATGACTGTTATAAAGAAAACGGCGCGGACCGGAGAAAACAGTTAGCACAAAATACCCCTGAGGTAATAATAACGGTCATAAATAACTATTATGATAAAAGGTTTATTAGTGATAAAAAACTCTTATAAGACATAATTCAACTATTTTTTAGGTATGGCGCTCGATAATGGAACTAAAAGCAACACAAATTGGTCAACGTCTTGCTCGGCATCCTTATAATCGGGTGCGTTTGCTGAATGCGGGTATTGAAGTCAGTGGTGAAAAGCATCAATACCTTATCCCATTTAACCAGCTAATTAATATTCAGTGTAAACGAGGTATTGTCTGGGGTGAATTAGAGTTTGAATTGCCCGATAGACAAGCGGTTCGCCTTCATGGCACTGAATGGCAGCAAACTCAGCGTTTTTACCATTATCTGCTTGGTGAATGGCAGAAATGGAGCCAGGAAATGAGTGATATTAGCGCTAATGTGCTGGCAACTCAGGTTAGTGAAATCAACAGAATTGACCAACAGAATCGCTGGTTTAAAAAAACGGATTTATTCCAGTTGCAACAGCGGATTCAGGCAGAGTTTCAGGCTTTACCATTGCCGTTACAACGTCTGGAACAATTTGATAATTGCAGGGAAGGGTATCAAACATGTTTGAGCTGGCTTGAGAATGGCGAGAAGCTTGTTGAAAAGATGAATCTGCAATGGACAGAACGTATGTTGGAGCAACATCGTGACTTTTTTCAGCGGGTAGAAACATCTCCGTTAAATCTTTCTCAGAGTTTGTCTGTTGTTAACGGTGAAAATTCAATTCTGGTTCTTGCTGGCGCAGGGAGTGGAAAAACATCGGTGTTAGTTGCGAGAGCGGGTTGGTTATTACTTCGCCAACAGGTGATTCCCGAACAGATATTATTGTTAGCGTTTGATAATCAGGCTGTAAGTGAGATGAATGAACGGATTCATATCCGTCTTGGTGTGAATGATATTAAAGTAAAAACGTTTCATGATCTGGCGTTGCATATCATTCAGCAAGGAAGTAATAAAGTACCCAAAATCAGCGAGCTGGAAACTGATGAGCAAAAAAGAAGAGATTTTTTGATTAAACACTGGCAACAACAATGCAGTGAAAAGAAAGCGCAAGCCAAAGGTTGGCGAGAATGTCTGACGGAAGAGTTGAAATGGGAAGTGCCGGAAGGTGAATTTTGGCACGATGAACAGCTTGTTAACCGTTTATCGGACCGGCTTGAGCGTTGGTTGGGTTTGATGCGTATACATGGTGGTAGTCAGAAGGCGATGATAGAACAAGCTCAGGAAGAGTATCTGGATCGGTTTCAAAAATGTATTCGCTTGATGGGGCCTTTATTAAAAGCGTGGAAATCTGAATTAAAAACAGAAGGTGCTGTTGATTACCCAGGGTTAATCCATCAGGCAGTGAATATTCTGGATAAAGGGCGGTTTATCAGCCAGTGGAAGCATATTCTGGTGGATGAGTTTCAGGATATTTCACCATTGGGGGCCAAATTGCTCACTGCATTGCGAGCGCAAAACAGCCAAAGCTGCCTGTTTGCCGTAGGGGATGATTGGCAAGCAATATATCGTTTCAGTGGTGCGGAACCGATGTTGACTACCGTATTTGCTGATTATTTTGGTAAAGATGCTGAATGTGTATTGGATATCTCTTATCGGTTTAATGATAGGATTGGTGAGGTTGCAAACGAGTTTGTGCAACAAAACCCAAATCAATTAAGTAAGCCACTAAATAGTTTGATTAAGGGTAATAAAAAATCAATTGTCATTCTGCCAGAAGATCAGCTTGAATCTTTATTGAATAAAATGAGTGGCTATGTCACTGAGCAGGAAACGATTTTATTACTAGCACGTTATCACTATTTGAAACCTGAATTACTGAAAAAAGCAGCAACTCGCTGGCCTAAATTGAAAATAGAGTTTATGACTATTCATGCTTCCAAAGGACGACAAGCGGATTATGTCATTATTCTTGGCTTGCATCAGGGGCAAGATGGTTTTCCTGCACCGGCAAGGGAATCTGTGATGGAGCGGGTTTTATTGCCGCCGCCGGAAGATTTTCCGGATGCGGAAGAGCGTCGCCTTTTGTATGTTGCATTAACACGGGCGAAGAAGCAGGTGTGGTTGATGCAGGATAAGAAGAATCCATCGGTGTTTGTGTATCAATTAGAGCGACTAAATGTGCCTGTTCAACGTAAACCTTGAGGTTTTGCCTGGCTGAAATATTCGGGGCTATCATGGGATACCTTTGCTGGAAATCTCACTCTTGTTTTTTCCTAGTATCTGACTTGGAGAAAACGTGTAGTTGTAGGTATATGTTGCAAAGACTTATTTCAGACGTTCATTTAAATAATTTTGATAATCAGGCACTTGAATACTTACTGATTCAGAAAACAGAGAAGAACTAACAATAAAATCCGCAGACGCCAGATTGGTTGCTACGGGGATATTCCATACTGTAGCAAGGCGTAGCAGTGCTTTTACATCAGGATCATGAGGTACGGAATTAAGCGGGTCCCAGAAAAATATCAACACATCAATTTTCCCTTCTGAGATTAGAGAACCAATTTGTTGATCTCCACCCATTGGGCCACTAAGCATATTGGTAACGGGTAATCCGGTTTCGTTCTGAATCAGATTACCGGTTGTGCCGGTAGCGTATAAATGGTGTTTCTTGAGTAAATTCTTATGTTTTTTGGACCAGGTTAATAGCGAAATTTTACAGTGGTCATGTGCAATAAGCGCTATATTTTTAGTGATTGCCATTGTGCGAGTTGTCAATTCCATGAGATGCCTTTAGTAATCGTTATTGTGTTTTCGAACGTAGTTAGTCCAATTGATAACAATGTTTATCATATACATTGTAATAAATAAACAAAGTAAAACACCGAATTTTGAGGAAGAGTAAATGAGTGACCAGCAAATTGCAGACATACTAAAACGAGTAAAAGTTATTGCTCTGGTAGGAGCAAGTGAAAAAACTACGCGTCCAAGTTATAAAGTTATGGCTTATTTACTGGAACAAGGCTATCAGGTGATCCCTGTCAGCCCGAAGCTTGCCGGACAAACATTGCTTGGGCAACGAGTGTATGCACAACTGGAAGATATTCCACAACCTGTTGATATAGTTGATGTATTTCGTAATGCGGAAGCTGCATATGACATTGCGCAAGAAGCTATAGATATCAAAGCAAAAGTGCTCTGGTTGCAACTTGGTGTTATTAACGAACAAGCAAAAGTGTTGGCAGAAGAAGCTGGTCTGGAAGTTGTTATGGATCGCTGCCCAAAAATTGAAATTCCAAGATTGGGACTCGAAAAATAATCTTTATCAGTTTGTAATTATTTGGTTTCCAATCGGCGGATGAAGGGAGCCTGGCGCCAATATCTAATACAAACTAAAGCGTTGGATGAGAGGCGGTGCCCGGGTTCCAAGTGTTCAAATAATGTTTAAGTTGAATATTGAGTTTACTGTTCTAGACATCTTATAAAGTCTATTTTTACAGTTATTACAATATCTTAAGGCAATTTTAGTTGTTTTTATGGTTGCTAAGTTTTGCCAGAATCTACACTTTTATTGCTATAAGATAGGTGTTTTTGCTGTACCCCAGTTTTAACCCTTTTTTATCATTAAAAAATAACCTATTGATTTAAAAGAAAAATTAAATATCGCCTAAAAAAAGGGTTTTTTCATTTTTTATCATTATATTCTTTAACAGTCAGCAACTTAAGGTTAATATGTAACAGTGCACTGCCGTACAGGCAGCTTAGAAATAAGTTAGCGGCAATTGGCCCGGCATAGGTCAGTGCACTGCCGTACAGGCAGCTTAGAAAGTGACTGATCAATGCGCAGGCGGTGTAATATCGTGCACTGCCGTACAGGCAGCTTAGAAAAAAAGCCGTAAAAGCAGCTTATGATCTTGCAGGTGCACTGCCGTACAGGCAGCTTAGAAATAAAAAACGGGTAGCACGCCATGCAGCTCGACGTGCACTGCCGTACAGGCAGCTTAGAAATGAGCCGTGGCGATCTTTGTGCTGGTTCGGAGGTGCACTGCCGTACAGGCAGCTTAGAAAGTTCGGTGGAAAACCCTACTTTATAAGCGGTAGTGCACTGCCGTACAGGCAGCTTAGAAAATATGCTTCATCAGTGCGGCATATGCGGGACTGTGCGCTGCCGTACAGGCAGCTTAGAAAACTAATGATACGGAGTTTGTTCAAGCATTACAGTGCACTGCCGTACAGGCAGCTTAGAAAGATAAGTAGTTTCAATGCGATCTTTAATAAAAGTGCACTGCCGTACAGGCAGCTTAAAACACGATAACTGCCTTAGGTTGTTTAGGTATAAATGGGAGATTAATTGCGCAGCCTTGGGGCCAGTAGCTGATTGCGGATAGATTCTGCTAGTTCATCTAGAGAAGGTTGCTCTGGATGTTCATCAGATGTTTCATAGGCTAATTGCGCTTCAGCCAAATAAGTATGTACAGGTTGACCGTTGTCATCTTCCATCACAACGTGATACCAAGGAGCGGAACGCAAGGTAGCATTGGATGCAATGTCATCCTCTTGGGGTTGTTCCAGAGAGTATTCCACATCAATATCCACGATGACTCCTAAATAACCAAGAAGCTTGTGACGTACTTGTTGGCCGATACCGAATTTGCTGGCGATAATCATAGTCACCTCCAAAGAAGATCTTGCATTGACATTGATATAAGGGCAGTAAGGTGAATTACAAGAGCATACCCGGTGGTTGAAGCCTTTTTTTGCTTTAATTGTGAGTGTGACTTCATCTATTTCAGGTTAGCTGTAGTAAATATAAAACACAACCAACAGTCGTGTGCTTAACTATATATGTGAGCGATACCGCAAGGTGATTGGGTTGATAGGGGTAATTATGATTAAATCTGGAATAACAATTTATGTTTATGGCCGGGTTCAGGGAGTTGGGTTTCGCTATCAAACTTTTCGTTGGGCGAAATTTAATAGGCTGACAGGTTATGTCTGTAATTTGCATGACGGCAGTGTCAAAATCGTAGCTTATGGTGACAGTGAACAACTAAATAAATTAACCCATTGGTTGGAGCAGGGTGGTCCACCGGGAGCACGAATAGATAACCTTTCCTTTCACACCTGCGCAGTGGAGGATGTTGCAGATTTTAGCGTCCGCCACTGAGCTAGATTATTGATTAGATACATTTTACCGGTTTCGGCAGCCCGGCAATTTTAGTTGCCTGCTTTGCCGGCCCTTTGGGAAACAAGCGGTAAAGATAGCGACTGTTGCCTTTTTCTTCGCCATACTTTTGTGCGATTGCTTTTACTAACATACGGATAGCCGGGGACGTATTAAACTCCTTGTAAAACCCCCGGATAAAACGAATGACTTCCCAATGCTGTTCAGTCAAAGTGATTTCTTCTTGTTCGGCGAGGAGTAAAGCTATTGCTTCCTGCCAGTCACTACTGTTTTTCAGATAACCTTGCGCATCGGTTTCGATTTCTTGACCTTCGAATACCAACATAATCATTAATAACCATCAAAGAAAAGTAGCCGTAATTTAGCAAAAATCACTTCCGTACCCAAGGATAGGATGCACACATGCGGATAAAATAAGCCAACGACCATGAAAAAGAGTAAATTTACGGCAATCGAACAGAAGGAGACTTTACATCTTTCTCGGTGCTGTTTATAGTGCACGCCATTGCGGAGGGGTGGCCGAGCGGCTTAAGGCAGCGGTCTTGAAAACCGCCGATGGGAAACCATCCGAGAGTTCGAATCTCTCCTCCTCCGCCAATTACACTTCTACTAACATATCTTAAAGTCTATTTTCTTCAATAAAATCAAAGAGTATAGGAAAAACAAGTATCTTAAAGGCTCTTGGCGTCTCTTAAAATCAACAAGAATTTGTGTATAGTTTTGTGTATAGTTTTTCCTGTACAAATTTTCCTATACACATTGGTGAGATGATGAAGCTAACAGACATGGCTATCAAGAAAGCCAAACCGGAAGAAAAGCCTTACACGTTGTCTGATGGAAACGGGCTTTCACTATTGGTAGAACCGAACGGCTCTAAAGGATGGCGATTCCGCTATCGTTTTGATGATAAGCAGAAGATGATCTCTTTAGGTACTTACCCGGAGGTACCTTTAACGGAAGCCAGAAGAAGAACGGCAGAATGCCGCTCAATGGTTGCTGGTGGCATTAATCCTTCCGAAGCCAGAAAGCGGCAAAAACGAGAAAATATCATCACGTCAGAAAATACTTTTGAGAAAATCACTCGCGAGTGGTACGAAAAACGCAAAGATAGATGGTCGGCAGGGTATCGCTCTGACATGATGAGCGCATTTGAAAATGATGTCTTTCCTTATATTGGAGACAGGCCAATAGCAGACATAAAACCACTGGAGTTATTGGATGTTCTTTCAAGAATGGAAAAGCGCGGGGCAACTGAGAAGTTAAAAAAAGTCCGTCAGCGTTGTGGTGAGGTATGGAAATACGCCGTTATTACAGGTAGAGCTGAATATAATCCAGCCCCCGATCTTGCCAGTGCGTTTATCCCCCATAAAAGAGAGCATTATCCTCACTTAAAAATCGATGAACTCCCAGAATTTTTAAGGTCCATTGATAAGCATATGAGCAGCCAAGTAGTTAGGCATGCATTGAGAATTTTGATTCTTACTGGATTGCGCCCTGGTGAATTAAGAAATCTGGAATGGAGCGAAGTGGACTTAGAAAAGCGAATGGTAGAAATTTCTGCCGAAAGAATGAAAATGCGCAGGCCGCACTGTATTCCTTTATCTGATCAAGTAGTGACTTTGTTCCAGCAGTTGCACCCAATTAGTGGTGGCTATCAACATGTATTCCCTAGCCGAACGGATTATAAAAAGCCAATTAGTGAAATGGCTATAAATGTTATGATGAAACGCATGGGGTATGGCGGCAGAGCTACGGGACATGGATTCCGTCACACAATGAGCACCATATTACATGAGCATAGCTTCCCATCTGAATGGATAGAATTGCAGCTTGCTCATGTTGATAAAAATAGCATCAGGGGCACGTATAACCATGCCCTTTATCTGGATGGACGCAGAGAGATGCTTCAATGGTACGCTGATTTTATGAATTCCCTAGAATACGGGAAAGATATTATTAATAGTCGCTTTAAAAATGACTAACTACGCATTATCTTCAATTGAGCAGCGGGATTTATTAATACGCTGCGCAATCCATTCATTGATTTCACACTCTATAAAGGCAATTGAACGAGGACCAATTTTAACTGGTTTAGGGAACTCCCCTTTATCTATTAATTTATAAGTCCATGACTTGCTATAACCCGTTCTATTTAAAACCTCATTTAATCTAATTAGCTTATTTGACATATACATCACTCCCTTTTCTAATATAACCGTTCTCCAAAATTATCCTTGCCACTGTTGCCGGAGTTGTTTTATCGCTCCAGGTAAGATCATCAATCAGGAAGTTCAGTTCAGCAGCAAGTACGGATTCTAAATCTTTGGGCCAATACTCATATGCAATATCGCTGTAATGAGAGTTCTTGATGACCTTAAGTGTCAGTAATACCATCTCTTCCGATGCTCTATCGGCTTTTCTGTAACCGGCATCCCAAACAGCATCGGTGATATCAGATGGATCACCCCATGCCGAGGCTATTACTTGGGTTAAGTGGAATGAGTTATTGATCATGCTTTTTCCTCGGTGTTATCGGCCTCGAATTTGATATAGTCGAGACCATCGGCTTGAGCTTTGTGTAATTCTTTAATAAATTGCTCTTTTGAATATCCAAGGCTTTTGGAAACGATATTTAATACTTGTTCATTTTCAAGAAGCTCATCTATTCCCATTGTGATTTTATTATTGCTCATGATTACTTTTCCTCTGGTGACTGATGGTATCTATATCTTGTCCGCAAAAAGGGCAGTAATTCACCATAACGCCAGTGCCGACAAATTCACCAGAATGTAACTGAACGATATCAGTACCCGGCTCTCCATTTACTACCTGTGGCGCTGGTGTCAGAGGAGGGCATTTGCCCTCGTGGATATAAAAATTACGTTTCATGCGGTGGATGATCTGCTGTGTATAGTCCCTGCCATCGTCGATATGGAATGTCGTCCTGATCAGTTCATCATCGGTATCTGCTATCTGGTTGTACTCTTCCGTCACTGTTCGCTCTCCCTGCAAATGATTTTGTAGGCCCGCAATACGTGCGTTGTTTTGCCAGTGATAGTAGTTTTCCTTAATAGGAAACCGACAGACGAAGCACGAACAGGTACCATTAACAGGGCGGCATCGACACAACGGTTATGCTTGCGGCGTTCAGTGATGAAACTGGCAACGACGATCTGTGCAATGTTACCCTTGTCTAAGTATTCGATTTTCATCGCAATGACTCCTATTGTTTGCCAGCGCATTAAGATGAAAGTTTTTCGTTATCATCTGAGCCTCCTGTCAATGAATAATCGGCATGGTGTTAAACTCGCCAGCCTCTGCCGCTTTGATTAATTCATCGTGCAAGATAGAAAGCCCTTCGCGCCCTTTATCAGATAGCCGATTGCCGATCTCTGGTTGTATATTGATAAAAGTCATGTACATTCTGACCGCCATATCCGCCCCGTCTTCGCTACCGGACTTCTCAAAGGCGATCCCCTCAATATGGGTTGCTAACATCATGCGCTCTGCTAATGGGTATATCGTGATTGCCGCTGTACCATTATCGTAGATGGCTGCGGTATCAGTGCCTCCCTTGCCGTTACCAACTTCACAAGTGCTGTTTCCGTCTATTTGCTCTTGCACAAACGAGGCTGACACAACCCAACGCCACAACATTAACCGCTGTTCACTGGTTGGTACATAGAAGCCCGCTTTCCAGCCATGAAGAATAGCCACTATCAATTCAAAGCCCAGTAATAAATCATTGTCATATTGACCCGCGTCCAACGATACCAATGCCTCCGCATAACTCATGACTTTGGTGTTCGCGGCCTCAGTAATGACAATGACGCCATACTTGCCGTAATCAAATGCTGTTTCAGTGTGTTGCTTTATTGCACCCATGATTACCCCTGCTGGCTTAGTGTGATGTTTGCTCATTACTTACCCTCCCAACCGATAACTTGGAACAGCCCCATTTTTGGGTGATACCATTTGGATTTACGTTGTTCAGCTTCATCCATCATCAGACGGAATGCGCTCATAAAGTCCTCTTTAAATATGATTTTCATCGGGCGAGGTTGTCCGTCTGGTGTCATGATGATGATGCTGTCCGTTGGTACGTTGTACTGTTCGGCCAAGGTACGGCACTTGGCATTGGTTAATCCTGATTCAGTCGCAGCCAGAGAGAACCCAATCCAGCCTACGGGAATAGCTCCGTGTTTGATTTGCTCAATGGTTTCATGAACCTGTTCAACCTTCTCATCAATGCGGTTAATCTGGCGCTGTTGTTGGGCGGCATGACTGGCGATCCTGGCAATCATTTCAGTCTCGCTCAGTACCGTTTGCGGTTTACGGAAATAGTTGTTGACCAGTTCACGTTGAACCTGCCACGCAATATCATCATTGAATGGTTTGGTTAACATCAGATAACCAGACTCAAAAAGCACAATGCCGTTGGGGGCGAACTTGGAAAATAACCCGTCAGGGAGGTTGGTACGTATATCGTCCTGACCTAAGATTTGATAATCCACTCCACACACAAAGCGCTGATTGTTTCTGTTGAATGCGGCTTTAGCTGTTCCATCTGGTCGCTCGTGAACCTGATCAATCATTGAGAACGTCACAATGCGCTGACCTTGATATTCCACGACAGGCATTTGGGTTTTATTGATGGTGATTAATTCTTTCATTGTTTCACTTCCTTAATTTCAATTTTCATTTTCTTGGCATGGCGGCGCATGGAGCGATTAAGTGGCATTAATATGTCTCCGTTATGCGTCGAATAAGATTCAATGAACTTTTGGGAATTGACATACCCATCTGTGGACCCTTCTTTTATTTGAAGGAGCTGAGGTATTGTCATGCCTTCAAATCCTTGCTGTGTTTTACTTCTTCTCCTTCTCCTTCTCCTTTTCGCCATTGCATCCCCTCCGCTTTATCAATGTGGACCTTTAGAGCATCAGCGAGTTGTTTCGCTTCTCTCTCTTTTGCGACGCTGCTTATAATCTTCCTGCCATTGTTCATAGCGCCCTTGTAATGAATGACGTTTTAAATTTAGTTCAACACGATATTCAGCCCATTCACGGTTAACTTGGTGTTTGGCGTGTTCAGCGACTTTGTTCCAAAAAATAGCCGCTGTTTCATATTTTTCTTCACGCTCACTTTGAATAGCTCTTTGTGAGAAATTAAAATGGGTAATATTCACTAGGAGTCCTTATTTACTGAAAGGTATATTCTGGTGAAAGTCCGCCGTGTTTAGCTCTTTCTGAAATTAATTTAATAAGAGTACGCATAAAATCATTCCATTCACCCGTTAATCTATCACCATGTTTTGATAAACAATCACTGTAACTATTTAAAATATAATTATCCGCTTTACATCGTGTATATTCGTTATAAGCAGGAAATTCGAAAAATACATGCAAAGTTTTCTTTAATATCTCTTCCGACAATTCAACAGTGCACATAGAGCCATCATGAAGACTAACAGCGATACAATAGCTATTGGTTTTCTTTAACATTGCATCGAGTTTTGCTGCTATTAAACGATTTCTGTATCGTTCAATTAATGTTTGATTACTCATAGATCTACTCCTTTTATAGGGTGTAGGAGTCCTCAGCAATCAAGCTGTAGTTAAAATTTAACTAACTTATATAATTGGCAATATTTTACATTTAAAACTCCTCCCTGTTTATTTTAATTAATGCGTCACAATGTTGTTTAGCAGATTCTTCTGTTAAGTGAATAAGACGTGAATTTAAGTAATAATAATCAATATTATCAGAACACCATGTGAACCAATTTATATCACCGCTTTCTGAAGTTGTCGCTGTATAATATTTGTCACCTTCCTTTAACTCATAATCAACAGGTTTAGGAAAGTTGACTTTGCCGACTGTTATCATCTCAGGCTTGCGGCGATATTTAAAATCTGGATGCCAATGCGGATGATGAAAAATATCTTCCCACGTTCCATCTGCGGCATCAAAAATTTCCCAAAGCTCATACGGCTTATCTGTTCTCAAAGCATCTTGTGCATATTGAAACATTAATTCAGCGTGTACGTGTTTTTTATTTTCTGACATTATTTAGCCCTCTATGTAATTAAGTACGTTTAACTTCCACGACCTCAGCATCAACTGTTTCAATAATAGTTTTACTATCTGGCATACAAACCCGACGTATCTCTTGAGCAGCTTTTTCAGCTCCTCGATATGTTTTATATTTGTTGCGGAAGGTTTCTTTTGTTATTCGTCCTGTGCGATAGTTTTTGGTTGTGATGATTATCTTAAACATGGTTAATCTCATTAGCTACTTGGTAGCATTAATAAACTCTTTTCTTAATCGCTCATATTCACAGAAAGCGTTAATATATTTTTTGCGTAGTACATCTATTTCTTTCCTACGCTTAAGCAGTAATCTTATTCGCTGTACTGCTCTTTTTTGGCATGAAATATACTCAGGTAGTAATTCTCCTATTGTCCAGTTCACTATATTGTTTTCACCAATTATTAGTTGGGCTGGATAATTAGTTTCGCGTCCGGCCCGGCTAAATACTTTTTCCGTCATAATATGCGCCAATTTATTAATGGCATTACTACGGCTAGGGCGCTTGTAAGAACGGCCATGACGGCTAACAGCATAGACAGGTGTAATGTATGTATGCTGAATGCATTATCAATACCGCCATCATGAATAAGCTCATCGTCATCAAAGCGGGAATAATCGATTTTTCTAATTTCATCATTTAAGCTCCTCCCAGTATTCTTATTTCTTGTGCAATATCGCTTGCCAGACTGGAAGCGAGATTTGTTAATGTTGCGGTGTCTGTATTGGCCTCATCAGTAACAGCTTTACTAACAGGTATCATTAATACCTCAAGATATTCAGATTTATCTAATAAATCTTTAAGTTTTATTTTACTGATATTGATTTCATTATTTTCTATTTTAGGTTTATTTTGACCTTTAATCGTTTTTATCTGCGTCTCCATCGTTTCTGTTTCTTTTAGTAGCCCAAAAACCAGATCTTGTAATGCACCGATGGCATAAGATTCATCACATTCTTTTCCATATGATTCTTGCCATATTTGGAGAAGTACTTCTATCTGTTTTGTTTTTATCTCCACGCCTGAGAAAGAGGTCTCTAAATCAAACATAATAGCCTCTTTTTTTCGTTGATTCATTTATTACAGCTATATTCGCAATGTCAATTAAACTGGCAAGCTGTTTAATTACTTCTAAGAGCAAAAGACAGTCCGGTCTGCCTTTGTTTTTCGATGAGGCATCAAATTTATCGTAAATATTTTTAAGCTTAACTAATTCATTAAAGAAATTATCATTATCAGCAAGATTTGGCTGGCTATTAACCACGGCTACAAATTGATCATGGAGTGCAATGTAGCTTTCCCAGATAATTTTAGCTGGAGTTATATTGGTAGTCTGTGGTGAAGATAATATTGTATTAAGCATGTTTCACCTTATTTACTTGCCCCATCCAGACAATGAAATACCCTGATAGCATTTCAGATAACGCATATTTGGCTTGCTGATAACTTTCAGCCACATATTTAACTTTAACAATGAGCTGTTCAGTATCTGCGTGTTTTGTGACTGCAAAAATAAAAGTCTTTGTGGTATTATCTGTTTTGAACATAGTAATCATGCCTCAAAGTGTTTATTCTGTTCAGGCTCTGGTATTTGATTGGTGTCGGTGCCAGAGCCGTCTTTAAATCAGTTCAGTCCAAATTAAGCTTGTCTGTTCCCAGTGCGGATTCAAGGGAGCAATTGACTTCATAGTTAATATCACACACAAGAGCAATTAGTTCGCACAACTCGCCTGAACATTTTTCTTTGTCAGCCATACTCGTAATGACTTCATAAAGTGAACAAGCCAAACCTGAGCGGTATTTTGCATCGTCTAAAGTAATTGGTTTACGCATGATCTACCTCCATGTTGTAGCGTTTTATTGCTGAAAAAATAAAAGTCTTCTTGAACATAATAATCATACCTCGGTGTGTTTATTGTCGTTCCTGCTCATTCAACTACTTCTGTTTCTTCTGGTGATTAAATCTATCACCTTGGTGGTATTTAATCTATCACTATAGTTCTAGTTATTCTAGACCTATAGTAATAAAAAGTTATTTTTTATTTTATGATATTGAAATAAAAGGAATTTTTAAAAAAACAAAAAATGTTTTTTTATCTTGATAATTGTAATGATTTAGTTAAAAATCAAGATACTGTGCGTCTAAACAGTATCTTAAGGGGAAGGAATGCCAGACCTATTGCGAACGCACCCAGGGATTTATGCTACAACAATCGAAATTGAACGGGGTTATTATCGTCTTCGTTTCATATCGCGGAACAGGTATACAATAACACCCACTAATTCAACGTCAGGACTGATAGGAGTTAATGGTACCCTAGCATCATCAACCGATAGAAATCCGAAAGCACCACCTTGTACAAAACGATATACAGAGTAGTTTTCTCCTATGCGCGCATATACCAAATCATTGTTAGCTGCTTTTTCTGATCTATCGATTACAACTAAAGAACCTTCTGGAGCTTCTGAGCAGCCAGTATTTTGGGTGATTCTATACGCTCTGTACGCGTCAGATGATTCAAAGAATCCCGGAATCATAATTGTATCCCCTGTATCACTATCGGCATCATAGATTTTTACAGGAAACGATTTAGTGCACTTTACCACAACTGAGGTGGGTGAGTTATCTGGGTGCATGGGACCACTGCCATCACTAAGCCATTCTGGGCGCACACCGAGAACTCTGGCCAACTCAACAACTTTAGTAGTGCTTTGCGCTTTTCCTGTGGTTAACTTCCATATCATGGACTGAGCCATGTCTACTTCTTTGGCAAGAGAAGACTGTGTGAAGTCTTTCTTTCTCATTGCCTCTTTTAGTCTTTTCGCGAATGTCATACCCACCTCTTCAATAAGTTTTGTTAATTCTATCTCTAAAGTGATATCTTTGCAAAAACACTATAGTGATTGATTTATCTTTTTGGTGATATTAATATCACTATGGAGTTAATAAGAGGATGGAGTATGAAAAATCTTGCGGTAGAAAAGGCTATAAAAATTGTGGGTAATCAAACGATACTTGCCAATGCATTAGGGTGTAGACAGTCATTAGTTAGCGCTTGGTTGCATGGGAAGAAGCGTGTTTCTGTCTCATCTGTTCCTGACATTGTGGACCTTACAAAAGGCGAAGTTCAGCCTCACGAATTACGCCCAGATCTGCCAAAGGTATTCCCACCACCTGGAAATTATTAACCATGTTCCCTAATTCCTACTCTCAAGTATCAATGCCATCTCAATATTTTCTTGATGACGGCAAGTGAATACAGGAGATGTTACTGAGTCTTGATCCGGCTGCACGGGCAAAAATCACGGTGAAGTATGCCGAGGTTTATCAAGCGGCTTGGGATGAGGAACCAATTTCATATCGGAAAGATAACACGGCACGGCGTCATGCGAATATCTGGTTAAGGGAGTTTGTCAGGAAATATGCAAGAGTGAGTCAGGGTTATACCGAGAAGCCGCTTAAAGCACTGCCAGAGAACCAGCCCCAATCTGAGGCGGCAGGATGATCGCAGTGGTATCAGGCAGTACGGAAAAGGTTGTGTCTTCTGGCTGTGGGATCGGTGGTTAGGGGATCACTAGGGCTAAACATGAGAAAAATAGTCAAATGAGAATGATTATCAAAGTGGGTAAAAAGCCAAAAAAAGTGGCAGGCACGGAAAAGTATTAAATAAGTACCCCCTTATTTTTTTAGGACAAATGAGAATGATTATCAAAAACGAAAAAGCAGAAAAGATTATCAAAAAACATTGTGCTCTCGTGAGCCGGAAGCCTGCGCGAGCTGTTGCTGAATTAGTCGCTGCTGGCATGTCAGAATCTGAGGCCGCTGCTATGGTTAAGGCCAACGCGCCAGCCCGGAAAACACACAAACCTCACAAACCCCACAACAGCCATGCAAAACCGGTGGATCTGGAAGCACTGAGCACCCACTACATCGTAGTTGGTGATTATGATCTGTTGAGCCTCAAGCATCAGGACGCATTGATTGCCGCCATCCGAAACGGAAAAGGCAAAAGTTCATGGCATGACGAGCCAATGGCGGTGACGCTGTTCGGGTTAGTTAAAGCCTATCCGATTATCACGACAGCCGAGGTGAATAAATTCCTCAGTCGTGGGGCATTCATCGACAGCATTCCGTTGTTCATTGACGGGGAGATGATCGAGGGTGAAGCCATGCCGTCAGCGAATAACGACAGCGTGAAGGGGGTTTTTCGCGCAGTTAAGCAACTGAAAAAAATCACTGACCACCTGGTGGATACAGGAGAATTAATCTTTAAAAAATACCTCGACCGTGTACCGACTGACGAAGATGTCAAACACGCGGTGGGCATCGTTGCGCCTGTAATCATTAATCCCTATTTCCACAAAATTAACTATGAGCGTCAATACAACGAGATGCCTGCGTGTGAACACACTGAGGACAGTAAGCGGATTATCAATGAGTGGAAAAAAGAACTGAAAATCAAAGGGGGCAAGAAACCGAACAGCGATACTTTGGCGAGCATGTTTGATTCGGTTCTTGCAAAGGAGATGAAATAATGAACATTCCATCTCAAAGAGATTATGTCACTAATACCGACTTATTCGCAACCTTATGTGGTACTCACCAACTTGTTGATGTCGCTATCACGCGGATAAAGGAAGGCCGAAATCTTGAAGCGGAAAGTATATTACGAAGGGCGAATACAGTTTCTTCGTTTCTGGGAAACTACTATCAACAGTTCTTGAAACCCACCACGATGAAAGAGTTTATTGCTAAAGGCGAACTAAGCACCTATGAATTTTATGCCCCCACCAAACCGGACCTGAAAGGCGTAAAGCTGACCGCCAGTGATGATTTTGGGCAGGATTACAAAGAGGACCAGCTAGCCGAGATTATGGGGGATTCAACGCTGGTGGGCGATATCGTCAGGAACTGGCTGGAGAACGGCAACGATGAACCGACGATTTGTTTTTGTGTCAACGTGGCCCACGCCAATTTTATCACGGTCGAATTTAATAAAGCGGGTGTCAATGCTGAGGTCATCATTGCTGAAACACCCCCGGAAGAAAGGCAGATCATCATCCATCGGTTTGAGCAGGGTGTAACAAAAATATTAGTGAGTGTCGGTACGCTGATTGCGGGGTTTGACAGTGATGTCCGGTGCATCATCTATGCCCGGCCTACCAAGTCAGAAATCCGATGGGTGCAATGTCTTGGCCGCGGATTACGTACCGCTCCCGGCAAAGAAACCTGCATGATATTCGATCACAGTGGAAGTGTTCACCGACTCGGCTATCCCGATGATATTGAGTATGATGCATTGCCCTCTAAACACTTTATGAAGCTGGTAGGTGTTTATGTTTGCCCTAAGTGTGGTTTTAAGCCTCTGAGTGGTGAAGATGTGGAAGTGGATCGTTCTCGCGGGCTGAAAAAGCTCAACGGCAAGGACCGTATTTACAGTAAGAAAGAAAAACAAAGCTGGTGGTCACAAATCAAGTATTACCAGCGCCAGCGAGCTAACCAAGGCAAGCCTATCTTTGATGGCTGGTGTAAGCATACCTTTAGAGACAAATTCAGTGAGTACCCCAATGGTTTAAATGACCATCCGGTCGAAATCACCCCGGAAATCAATAATTTTATCAAATGGAAACTGATTTCGTGGATAAAAAGCCAGGAGAAAAAACAACTCAGTTCAGCCATGCAGGGAGATAACTGATGAAAACAACGGATGCAGTGATCGGCAATTGGTCGAAAGTTTTTGAGTATTACAGCTTACCGCCCATTACAGGGAAAAAGCACTACAAAGGGAAGTGTCCTATCTGTGAGCGGAAGGGCAAATATCGTTGTGATGATAAAGACGGTCGGGGAACCTTTATTTGTGTCTGTAACAGGGGTGATGGTTGGGCGCTGCTTCGGCTAACTCAGAAGAAAGATTTTAAAACGCAGGCAAAAGAAGTTGATGAAATTATTGGCAATACGTATCTCCGTCAGCCTGAAAGCGCTCAATCTTCTGTCAATAAAGATGACCGGTCATTATTTCGTGACAAGGTGATTAGGAAGTATTCCACACTGGTGAACCTGCGCGGAACGTCAGCCGAAAGCTATTTACGCAACCGGGGGATTAACTGTTTACCCGTCGAGCAAATCAGGTATTGCAATCATCAGCCCGTGGGAACGAAAGCTTTTCAGGCCATGTATTCTCTGGCTACGGACGATAAAGGCGCGCTTTGTTACTTGCACAGGACGTTATTAGAGGGTGACAAAAAAGCCAATATGGATCTCGCCAAACAGACCTATTCCCTCCAGTCTGATGATTATTTAAAGCACACAGGCTCTGTTGCTATCCGCATGTTTCCAGTTTCATCAACATTAGGGATCACTGAAGGCATAGAAACGGCTTTGTCATGTAAACAGATATACGGTTGCAACACCTGGCCAACTATGAACGCGGGATTCATGGGGAAGTTCCGGGTACCGAGCGGGGTTAAGCACTTAATTATTTTCGCTGATATGGACCTGCATTCAGCGACTGGGCACGCGGCCGCGTTTGAGTGTGCCAGGGGTAATCTCGTTGCCAAAAACGATGTAGAAACGGTCAGTATTCGCTGGCCTGATTATGGTGATTTCAATGACGTACTTGTTAACGGTGATGAAGTACGTGAGCTATCTTTTAAGAAGTGGGTGGAATAATGAAACTCGAATCAGCATTAAAACATTTCAGCCCGAAAGGACTGGTCGTCAATAGTTCACCGAAATGTACATCAACAGACCGGATCACCGGTACTGATGTGATGGCGGCATTAGGCATGGCCGAATCTAAGGCTGCATTTGGAATGGCGGCGTTCTTGGGTAAACACGGCGTCAGCAATGAAGATACCATACGGACCGTTGAGCAACTGACTTTGTATGCCAGACGTCAGGTACCCAAACTTATTACCAAAGCGGGTGGGCGCCAGTTAGGAAAATGCCTGGTGATCTTGGCAAAAATGGCTTTTGAGGAATATTCCCGGTCAGCCGCTACAACCAGCACATGCACACATTGCAATGGACGCGGGCTGATATCAGTTCAGCGTGATGTGATTAAGTACGCAGGGTATAAGGACGTGATAGAGCAACGGGTAGAAACTGAGCGTGTAGATGAACTTTGCTCTCCTTGTAATGGCAAAGGGATTGTATCCAGCCGTTGTCGTTGTAACGGTACCGGGAAAGTCGTTGATCACGAAGCGACGAAAGCGACGGGCGCGCCAGTAATTAAAATCTGTGAGCGTTGTTCTGGTCGCGGTTATAGCCGCGTACCGTCCTCAGTGGCATATACAGCAATTAAGGCTCTCCTGCCCGATTTAAACGAAAGGACATGGAGAAGGAACTGGAAGCCATTCTATGAAAAGCTGGTGGCGAAATGCGATATTGAGGAGAGTAGAGCAGCATCCGAATTCAGTAAAGTGACACAATAAAAAACATATAGACAGTTTGCATTTTGTCCGCAATTGGTTTATTGTCTATAAACAGTGGGAAATTGTAGCTATGCTCACTAACGAACATTCAGGCCCGCCGATGAGCGGGTTTTTTTATTTCTACCAGTAGCAAACTCAAGGTTTACAACTAGATGGCTGTGCATAGCATGGCTTTTTGTCTTTCAGCCAAAGTAAACGACCCCTGAGCGGGGCCGTTGGGTTACGGAATTAGTTGTTCTGGAGTACAGTTGTATAATGCAGCCAGTTTTTCTCGTGTGCGCTTCTGTGGTCGATCCGAAGCCTCCCATTGAGACACGGTTGATTGAGCTGTGTTGAGTTTTTCAGCTACCTCATGCTGAGACAGCCCACGATAGATGCGCCAGGCCGCCAGAATAGAAACATCCTGATCAACCATAATGGACACGACGCCGTTAGGCACGGTCACATCATCATATTTTGACGGAGTGTATGGCACATCCTCCCAATCTTCCTTTGTGCTGAGAAGTTTTTCGTATTCAGCTACTGGCAGGACAACATATTGAGGTTTTCCTGCTTCATCATTTATATATTGCATTTTCATGTATTCATCCGGGTGGCCAAGAGTCGCGGTGAATTTAATAATGAGGAAATGGCGGGTTATTACCCCGCCTAGTACGTTGTCGATGTTCTCCGTTTGACTGCCATTATCGAGCAGATAACCGGCTCGCCGTCAGTGATTTCGAAGATTATCCTGTATTCACCAACCCGTAGTCTGTATTGGTTATCAAGGTCATGAAGCTTCTTGATGTCCAACGTCACTGCGGGGAAAGTTTCAAGCTGGTTAACCTTCTCATTGATAGCTTTCCGGTATCTGGTATCGATTGAAAGCAACTGTTTTCGTGCCTTCCTCGTCCATTGAACCGTAACCATCGTTTCCTCATTTGTTAAAGAGCCTATCCGCTTGGGATGATTAGATAATACGATTTTAATCGTATTGCGTCAATAAAATGCGATTAAAATGCGATATTGTTTTCAGGTCGCGCATTGCGTGGCCTTTCTTATTGATAGGTAAAATCTTCTTTTCAGTCTGCTCTATAGGTGATGCTGTATTTATATACAGTTGTGGTGTTCAAGGCAGTAGCATTTTTATGATTGTTTTTGCTTCTCTCTTTTTAGTATCAAGAATTACTTTAAGGAACTTTGATATAACTCAGTGACTGCTCCCCGCCGTAAAAAACGGCGAGGCTTCCCACTTCTCAGGCCGCCACCGTCTTTATGACGGATTTGCGCTGGCCTCCGTGGGCAGAAACGACGAGTCCCGCCGCCTGTAATTCTGTTATGCCCTTGCGCTGGATGTTGAGCGCCGCATTGATATCGCGGTTTATCGGCAGATATCCATTCAGTCAGGAGACGTCGGAGTCGCTAGCCCTAAGGCCCTCTGGGCTTTTCGCCTGATATCCCCGCCCGCACTGGGTAAGGGTTTACGGCGGTTTTTGCTAACGTGGAGGGGAGATATGAAATATTATATAAAAATATGTATATTTATCGCATTTACCCTCACTATTACTACGTGGTACAAAGGTTGGTTTATAGGTCTTGATGACGCTACTATTCGTTCAGCCGCAACCGTTGCTGCGCAAGTATCTGCAACACTATTAGGATTTTTAATCACAGGCTTATCGATACTTGCATCCGTGTCTGGCAATAGGTTGTTGAAAAAAATGCAAGCCTCAGGGCATTACCGTGTTTTGCTAGAGAAGATCTTTATGGTGTCAATATGGTATTCACTTTCTCTTGTTATCAGTTGCTGGACAGTGATATCACCACAACAATTTTTATATGTTAGTGCTTATGTTTGTGGGTGTTCTTATCATCGGTATTTATGCTGGGTGATATAGGGTGGAGATTTCGGTTAGTTTTGAAGAATATTTAACCCCTATATAATTACCCAACTTGACCTTGTAGTACTCACGCTATCGACTCATAGTCTAAATCCGGTGATTTATATAGTTCAAATTTAGTACTCCAGTTTTTTCGAATAACTCATTCTAGGCTGCGATTATTCGCGGCCTTTTTCTTTTCACGCCCGTTTAACGGGGTCTTAATCCCCAACGGGGGTGGAAATATGAAACTCATGGACAAATACACAAGTCCGTCAGCTTATTGTTGGGGGATGCTAACGGCTACGCTTGGAGCGCTGTCATTGAACGACTGGGCACTTATTATCGGCATTATCTGTACTGTTGGAACCTTTTCAATTAATTGGCATTACAAGCGAAAAGAATTCCAGCTAAAGCGGGAGAGTAGAAATAATAAAGACCAAGATTAAATTAAGTTGCCGTTATTGGTCTTGCGCTCTCCGGGGCGAGTGCTATGGCTATATTGTCACAGTTCTTAGACGGGAAAGAAGGCAATTGGCTATCAGTATATCAAGATGCTGGTGGTATCTGGACAATTTGTCATGGCATAACCCACATTGATGGTCAACCCGTCAAAAAAGGAATGAAATTAACCGCCACACATACTCCGTTTAGTGAACGGAACTTAATTAAAACAAAGTGCCGGATAAAAAGACCAGCACTTTGTCAATAGTCTGAATGGTATGATTTATACCATTGTTTATCTGAAATAAACCTGAGGTTAGGAGAATATATGGATAACATGTCGCTTCTTGTTGGGAACAGGAAAAAAAACAAAATACAAATATATAAACTCAATATTTGTGGAGAAAAGTTAACGCTTACTGATAAGGATGTTGTATGGGAGTCACCCAACGTTCAGTATATGACGGAAATAAAACCCATCTTATACAACGGAAAAAAATCAATATTATCCACGACAAGTAATGGTGTAATTATATTCGAACTTTCAAAGGAGAAGAGAGTGTTATTTCACAAGGAAATAACAGGCTATCAAACAAACATACATTCAGCACACTCACTCCCTGATGGAAATGTTGTGATAGCGGACTCATATGGATGGCTGGGCATCTTACCCGCTGGGGGAAACAATGTTGAAATCCCACAAGAGCAGGTCCCGTGGTACAAATTAGCTCATGCTCATGCTCTCACTTATGATGAAAATGCTCATAAACTTTATGCAGGTGGCTACACAACTATCAAGAAATACACTTATCAGGTGAAAGATAAAAAACCTGTACTAACTGAAGAGGCCAGCTATGATATAAGTGACTACTACTTAAGATGTAAAGTTTATAACAAGTGCAGCGAGAATGCCGACTGGGAAGATGGAGTTCATGATATATATCAGGTTTATGGTGAAAAATCGGGAATGTACTTCTTATCGACAGGGGAAAGGTGCTTTTTATTTGATTCCACTAAGTTAGATAATGTTCCTAGCGGAAAAATCACACTTGATGAGTTCAAGCCATTCTATGAAATTGACAGTAAAATATCTCAGGGACTCGAAAAAACCGCGAAAGAAAAAAAAGTTATTCTGAAGAAAGGTGGAATAAAAGCCGTCTCTGGTTTTATTGATCAGGAGAATTTTTTAACTATTGCGCATGCAGCACCATGGTTTACCACTGACGATAACTATTTTCATGAGGGAACTCATCTTATTTTTTCAACAAAAGTGGACGATATCATCGACTTTGACATTACGGGCAAAAATAAAATAAATTTCTCCCCATCTTCAGCAGTATCTTTCTATAAGGCACGCTTGCTTGACAAAAACTGGATGCCCGATCTGTAGATACTGGCGCACTGAATTATTTTAGTGACATTCCTCCGAAAAAATAATCCTGTTAATACATATTGTCTTCCTGAAGGAAGATAGTGAGACTAATGGAAGTGCATCTTCCCTCTCAGAAATTAAAACACATAAGGGGGGGATTGTAACGGCTCAGATAGAAATTCTGTGAGGATGCATTTGAAATATCTTAGCCCTGTGAACTGGCTAAATTGTATTTTACAGGTACACCCAAAACGCACAGCTCAGTGAGACAGTTTTTCTGTCTCATTTGGGTTGTTTTTGTCTCATCCTGGTGTGACGTTTTCATCATCTAGAGTTAAACGAGACAGTTCTCAGTTATGGCTCTTTACGGTTATGCCCGCGTTTCAACCAGCGACCAGGATCTCACCCTGCAAACACAAACACTCCGTGCTGCTGGTTGTGAAATCATTCGTTCAGAAAAAGCCAGTGGAAGCAGCCGAACCGGAAGGAGTAAGTTGCAGCTGTTACTGGAATTCCTGCGCCCCGGCGATACGTTGATGGTGACCCGCGTGGATCGCTTGGCTCGCAGCATTAAGGACCTGCAGGATATCGTGTATGCCCTTAATCAGCAGGGCGTAACACTCAGGGCAACGGAACAGCCTGTAGACACGCAAACGGCAGCGGCGAAAGCCCGTGGCGTATATCGCGGAAGAAAGCCCTCAATAGATCCTGCTGAGGTATATCGCCTGTACACCACTGAGAAGATGGGCGCTACGGCAATTGCCCGCCAGCTCGGGATTGGGCGGGCGTCAGTCTACCGGACTCTGGAAAATTATGAGCAGCTGGTGTAGCACTATCCCGGTTGACTCCCTGTTGCAACTGCGGCAACGGCTTGATCGCCTGCCGCCAAAAAGCCCCGAACGCGCCACTCAGATTACCGCACTGAAATTACGTACTACTAACAAATCTGGCCGCCATCTGTCGACCGAACGGGCAATACAGTTGCTGGAAGAGCATGGTGTGGAGACTGTTCAGGGATTGATCAGAAGTCCCAAAGGTTTACTTCGAAAACAGACAGTCAATCGCTGGCTTTCCCGCTGGCGTCTGGAGCAGCCCCGCCTGTTACGGGAGCCTCCGGCGGTAAGATTTCAGGCTGAAAACAGTAATGACTGCTGGCAGTTTGATATGTCACCGTCCGACCTCAAACATATTGAGCGGCCTGACTAGGTAGACCCTGCCCGGGGCGAACCCACACTGATGCTGTTCAGCGTGGTGGATGACCAGAGCGGTGTCGCTTACCAGGAATACCGGTGTGTACGGTGAAGATGCGGAGTCAGCGCTGCGCTTTCTCTTTAATGCCACGGCGCTAAAAGTCAGACCTAGTTTTCCTTTCCAGGGCCGCCCGAAAATGCTGTATCTCGATAACGGTCCGGTGGCCAAAAGCCATGTATTCCAGAATATGATGCAGTCCCTGAAGGTTGACTGGCTGACGCATACACCGGCAGGCAGGGACATTGGTTATCGTACCGATATTTTTACGCTGGACGGGATCACCGGCAGCCAGCGTGAATACATTCAGTGGCTGCTGAAAACCAGCACCGGTAAGGGTAAGCTGGAATATATCCTGACCACTGAGGCTGTCGACCTGCTGGCGATGAAACTCCGGACTCCATTGCAGGTGCAATTGCATCTGAAGCTGGTGATGGAAGCAGGATACCAGACAGGTGAAAAACCGATCACCGCCAAGCTGGTTGAGTCCGTGCTTTCGAGAATTTATCGCTTCAGATATTGAATACGTCATGCTTGGAGTTAGTCTATCAGCAGGAGCTTATCCTGATGCTCCTGAGTTACCGAAGTCTGACGGCGAAGCTGTTTGCCGCAGTGTAGATAAACGCCGTTGGGAAATCGTCCCGGATTATCGCGGAAAAATCACTTACGACACATTAACACGTACTCAACGGGAAATCACTGAACTGGGTGAATTACCTGAAACTCTGACTTTCGAGCAACCGGCCACCAATTTTGATAAATGGGATGGTACAAAATGGGTCACTGATAATGTTGCTCTGGAAGCAAATCAGATTGAACAAGCGGAGCAGCGGCGTGTAGCTCTGTTACGACACGCGAATGAATCCATTGAATTACTGTAAGATGCTGTTGATTTAGATATCGCTACCGAAGCAGAAAAATCCGCTTTACTGACATGGAAAAAGTACAGAGTGTTGCTGATTCGTGTAGATGTGAATCAAGCGCCTGATGTGCAGTGGCCGGAAGTGCCGAAGTGAAAACAGGGCCGTGAAGCCCTTATTATTCATAGCGATAACAGCTTACTTTCCCATTGTTCGATAATTTCTCTCTTCTCTTTCAGATAGTCATATTTAGTAATGAGATTTTTTGTGTATAGTAATATGTATAGTTTTATTTTTATTATTAATTTAATTGTTATTTATCAATATATTAGTGTTGTTATTTGAATCTCTCCTCCGCTCGATAAGTTGAAACAATAAAACCTCAAGATAAAGACCTCTTAAAATTTCATCAAATCAACGATGCAAAACAACAGCAAGCAGCATTGTTACAACAAGCAAATGAAACACTCTCATTGCTACAGCACTCTGTTGATTTAGACGTCTCCACAGCAACAGTGAAAGCCTCTCTATTCGAATGGAAAAATTTATTCGTGTTGACGTTCTGCAAGCGTCTGATGTTCAGTAGCCGGAACAATCGATGGCTTGAATAAACAGGTCGTTCATATAATGGTTTTGTTGATGTTTTAGTTAGGATATTGAAAGAGATTCAGCCTATAACTTGAAATAGAAAAATTGTAGTAAGAAATGAAAGAAGGGAGAGATTAGTAACTTCTTGATATTGAATTGTTTATTGTAATCAATTATACAAAATTAGTTAACCTTATAAGGAATAAGAACAACACTTTATTATTTTTCTAAACTAGACTTTGATTGGCATGAGTTTCAAGGGGATTTTTTTACAATGATCTGAATATATTGATTATGAAATAATGTTATTTAATTTAAGGAAGGTATATGAACCAAAGAAATGATTTTAAAGCCTTTTCTATTAGTGATGACGCTAATGTAGTGAATCAAGAAAAATATGAAGAAAGTCAGAGTCTACAGACGGGGTTTCCACCAGAGAATGTTTCTACTCATGTGTTAAATAAGGTATTACGCCAATCCTCAATAATATCATCTGTTGTAGCTAATTTTATTGCGGAACAATCTGGCGCTGAGGTTTTGGATAATGGGGATATAGCCAAGCTTACTGCACAATTAAATCAAGCATTAGAACAAAAAATTGCAACAGACATTCCCGACGCTTCATTAACACAAAAAGGTGTTGTTCAGCTTACAAATGTGATTGGTAATAGTGATACATTGGGAGTCACACAAAAGCTTGCTCAGGAAATAGTAAATTCATTACGTGAATATACAGATAATCGAATTGAAACAATCAGTGAAGTTCCTGTTGGTTCTCCTATTCCCTGGCCATTGCCGAATCCACCTGTTGGTTATTTCACTTGTAACGGTTCAGCTTTTGATAAATTACAGTACCCAAAGTTAGCAGAAGCTTATCCTGAGGGTAAATTGCCCGATTTAAGAGGTGAATTTATTCGAGGTTGGGATGATAAACGCGGTGTTGATAGTGGCCGTAGAATTTTAACTTCTCAGGGGGATGCCATCAGAAATATTGAGGGTTCATTCGCCGGCATGATAGCGCCAAACTATCATTTGGCAACAAGAGGGGCTATTTATGCTAGTCAAGTTCTTGGAATAGCCTCAGATGGCAGTTTCAAATCATTAAATGTCTCTGACACGGATACCCCATATGGCTTTGGATTCCTGGCGTCAAGGGTTGTTCCTGTAGCCTCAGAGAATCGTCCTCGCAATATCGCATTTAACTATATTGTAAAGGCTGCATAATGATAGGGCCATTTGGCCCTTATTGTTCACAGTGATAGCAGCTTACTTTCCCATTATTCAATAATTCCTCTTCTTTATTTCAGATAGTCGTAATTTAATAATGATATTTTTATCATTGCAGTTATTTGGTGAGATATATTACAAACAGTTTTATCTGTAAAGTTAATATTTATTTCTGAGTGGTTGGTTTTTTGAATTTATTAATAACGCAAAGGTGGTGTGGTAAATATAATTGGATGTAAAATATACTCATTAGCTTACTAATATAATATTTGGTGGCTTAATAATGACTTTATTCGGTAGCAGAAAAAAGGATAATCAAGAGAATTACGTAAACTGCCCGTTTTGTGCTGAAAAAATTAACCCAATCGTTATTAAATGTAAACATTGTGAGTCTGAGATTAAAGAATAAATGGAACTAAAAAAAGAGAAAATGGATCTAAATAGCGTTTCATAATTTTGCTACACATGGCCTTATTCAACCTATTGTTATATATGGAATTATGAGTAGTATAAGATGTAGCACTATTTTAGAGTCTTATTTAGAGAAACTTAAAAGTTTCACTCCATCAGAACTTGCTCCTTTTTCATTTTATCGGTAGGGAAGAGACGGTAACGAGCTGGTTGAAGATAAGATTAAAGAATTAGCGGAACGATTAATTAAATCCAATCCAGAAAAAACGGTTAATGAGATTGAAAGCTATTACCGCATAGAAATAGAAAAGTTGGCTAAGAGACTACCCAAACAACTCAGGAAAGAATTTCATGAGAAATATACTTATTGGTTATATGTATCGAAATCTCAAAATGGTTAATAAAAACCCCTTGGAAATAAATTGTTTTTTAATAAACTCTGATATTTTAAGTAGTTCAGTGAAACAATATAAAATCACATGGATGTGAATTTGTCTTTATTTTCTGATGATAATGACTACAAATTGATGCTTGATAACGGTTTATTTTATTAATCTTTATATTAGACAAATTCCAAATGATTTTTTATAATTGATTCTAATTGAAATGCATGTGGTTTTTTAGAATTAAAAATAATGGTTTATAGGTTTTTTAATGCAAAGGATTAATTTGGTTTATATGAAAAATCAATTTGTTTAAATGGTTTTTATTTGCAATAGTATGAGTGATTTAAAGTTGTCTTTTTAAAACATTAGGATTTAATAAAGTTTCTTGTTGATGGGTAAATTTATTTATAATGGGGTTAAATAATTGGCTATAAAAAATATGGAATGGAAAAGTTAATGATTGATTTAAAGGGATATGAAATTATTTATTCATAGAGTAATAATATTGCATTTGTTGGTTAAATCTGGAGTGGTGAAATTCTATTTTCGCACAGTAACTATACCAAAGGGGATTGAAACATGATGTATTCAGTTAAAGGTGTTCAATATCAAACGTTGGTAAATATCCCTAAAAACATTGGGTTAGGATATTCAAGATGGAGTGCCGGTAAAGTTCACCTTATTGATGGTGAATTCCTATTTTATGGTTCTGTTGATATTCAAGGTGAGAACGGGCCTATCAATAAAAAAACGGAAGTTGATGCTAACTGGACGGTAAAATTTAATGAAATGCCTTGCGATAGTCAGGGTAATATCTTGCTCAAATCTCACTGGCTTAGTCCTGCGAGCAATGATAGTTGGCTTATAAAAGATAAAATGCGGCTCATGATTCTTTGCTCAAAAGAACCAACTCATCGATTGATTCTTGAGACTGGTGAAATCATTGATAATAAAGTTGACAACGATTATCTTCGTAACATGATATTTTCTTACACCATACTACGGCGCTAATAGTAAGCGATGCGTTTAACTTAAAAAATGCTCTGATATTTTCAGGGCATTTCCTTAATTATAGAGATAATCCACCCTTGTTCAGATGGAATGGAATATTAGATATATGAGAAAACAACCTGATATTTTTATTTAATGATGGGAGTGATTGCTGAAAATGGTTTATATAAGATATTGATATAGTGGTGGTATATTCTGGAAATGAGTCATTATAGGTTCATTAGCTAATAAAATAGGTGAATGAAAATAAAATAATTCATGAGTAGAGGGATTTAATTTAAATAGTGGCAGTAAATAATCACTTTTTACCTGTAATTTTTATATTTGGTTTCATAATAACATGTAATATAGATTATATCTTTAGTCAAGATAATTATGTTGCTGAAAATATAAATTGTAGACTTGGTAAATTGGGTAATATTGAGTTTTTCAATATTTAAATTCATGGTGAAATTAATACAACTGTTGGCGTATTGGATGATGTCACTATTGAAAAGGGGCTGCGAGATTAAGAGGTACTGATTTTTTTTGATAATCGAATTCAGTGAATTGGCTTCATCATCATTGAACGCTTTATAGGCAACGATTCTCACTTACTACACAGATCTTAGCAAAATCCGCCGTAAACCCTCGCCCAATGCGGGCGGTGATATAAGGCGAAAAGCCCGTAGGGCTTTCAGGTTATTAACCCTCACGCTCATTGGCAGCCCGGGGGGACACGGCCAAAAAAAAGCGGTTAAAATACATCAACTATCCCGATGAGCGCTGATGATGTTAAGAGCCACCAAAGTCCGCATTTACCCGACACCCGAACAGGCTGATTATCTCAATGCTCAGTTCGGTGCGGTTCGTTTCGCGTACAACAAGGCGCTCCACATCAAGAAGCACGCTTATCAACGCCACGGGGTGAACCTCAGCCCGCGTAAAGACCTCAAGCCCTTACTGTCAGTGGCGAAAAAATCCCGCCGGTATGCCTGGCTCAAAGCGTATGACGCCATCGCCTTGCAGCAGGCGGTGATTAACCTCGATATGGCGTTTTCCAACTCCAAGCGATCATTGTTGAGACGCTGAAATCGGCCAACATGATGAAGAATCCCAGGCTGGCTCGCGCTATCGGCGATGCGGGCTGGCATGGCTTCATCAAGAAACTGGAATACAAAGCCGCAGAGAAAGGGGTTCATCTGGTGAAGCTGGATCAGTGGTTCGCCAGTTCGAAAACCTGTCACTGTTGCGGTCACAAAATGCCAGAACTGCCGCTGCATAAGCGGAGCTGGCCATGTCCTTGCTGTGGTGTCGAACATGATCGTGATATCAACGCAGCGCTCAACATCGAGCGCAAGGGCATACAGGAATTACAGGCGGCGGGACTCGTCGTTTCTGCCCACGGAGGCCAGCGTAAATCCGTTGCATCGACGGTGGCGGCCTGAGAAGTGGGAAGCCTCGCCGTTTAGAGGGTGTCGCAAAAGGCGTGTATTATCCGTTAAGATCTACGTACTTCTTTTAAGCGCAGATCTTTTATGACCTTATTCATTCGAAAACGGGAACCTTCCCTTCATACCGGACGTCAGTTTGTCAAAGCTCAGCACTTACCTGTATTGGATGGCTCCCTTTCTGATTATCTCAGGCAAATGGGGGAGCGTAGCGCATTTATTGTTACTGACATTCTTGATGAGCAAGATTGGGGCCCTTTTGAACGCCATTATGCTTCGACAGGGAGAGCCCCTTATTCTCCACGCTCCATGATAGGGATCCTGCTTTATGGGATCATGAAAGGACACTGCTCGCTCAGAGAACTTGAACGACTTGCGCGTTTAGATTTAGGCTGTATTTTTGTCAGTCAGGGAATTACGCCCGATCATGCCAGTCTTGGGCGTTTTATTTATCAGCACCAATCCGTCCTGACGGGCTCGTTTTTTTAAGGCACTGACCTTATCCATTTTGCACCGTAGTCATTCGGACGGCTCGTGCCTGGCCGGTGACGGGACAGTGATAGAGGCGGCCTGTTCTCATTACCACCTTTTAACTCAGGAAGTGATTTCACGTGAAAAAAATACTCTCACGGCCACCCCTGCCACAGCGCAGACAGAAAAACGCATAAAGCAATTGGAACAGGGAGCCAGCGTATTACGGCGCCGACAAGAAAATCGCGAAAAAAAAGGGAAGGATGCCAGCCAACTGCGTATCAATCCAACAGAACCCGAAGCCGTCGTCCAGAAACTTAAGCGGGGAAGGGGATTTTCAACTTCCTATAAACCGTCTGTTTTAGTCAACAACAGACGTCTTATCGTCGCTCACACGGTCGATCCCTCCAGTGAAACCCAAGTGATGGCCGCGTTATTGGCGCAGAATCTCACTATCTCGGGCGGTCACCCGGAAAAATTGATATTGGATGCCGGTTATTTCCATGACGATGTGATTGCTGAGGCGAAGAAACATCAGATCTTGCTGTTTTGTGCAGAAAATTCAGACCGACAGCGCGCACGAAAAATCTATCCTAAATCATTATTTACTTATGATGCTGAGCAAGATTGCTATATTTGTCCTGTGCATCACCAATTGTCCCTGCAAAGTACAGTGAAAGCCACTGAAAAAACGCGGCCCTATCGGGTTTATAGCGCTGACAATTGTGCCGGATGCCCGCAGAAAGCGGGCTGCACAAAGGCTAAAGGAGGAAGAAAAATAAAACGTTATCCGGAAGATGAAGGGAGGGAGGCGCTTCGTTTGCATATGGCCCGACCCGAGTCAAAACAGATATTGAGTCAACGGAAAAGCCTGGTAGAACCGGTATTTTCGGCATTACGGGGAATTCAGAGACTGGAACGCTTTCGGCGTAAGGGATTGTCAGCGGTAAAGCTGGAGTTTTCCCTGCATGCAATGGCCTATAACTTATCAAGAGCGGTGGCTCTGATATTAGGGATTATTTTTAGCCTGTTATCCATACAAATAACAGGCTGCCCAAAGTCAGTGATTGAATTTAACTTGATGCTTGAAAAAGTGACCTTAACCTTTTGCGACACCCTCTTTACGGCGGGGAGCAGTCACGACAGACGACTTAAGTATGTGATTATATTTTTGCTGCTACCTTATTTTTACCCTTTTTTTGAAGGGAGTTGTAATTGATTGATTTTATGGGTAAATTAATTATCTCTTATAAAAAGGGTTTTTCACTTTTTAGTAGTTATGCTCTTTGAAAATCAGCATGTTAAAGTTAATATGTAACAGTGCACTGCCGTACAGGCAGCTTAGAAAAACTCCAAAAACTACGAACAAGGCAAGGAACTGTGCACTGCCGTACAGGCAGCTTAGAAACGGTTCCTCATCGAGAGAGTGCTCCTCTGACCGTGCACTGCCGTACAGGCAGCTTAGAAATTGACGACTAGAATGAACACCAATTCTTTTATGTGCACTGCCGTACAGGCAGCTTAGAAATCGGTGCAAGGGACTGGAATGGGACTTTGTGGTGCACTGCCGTACAGGCAGCTTAGAAAACACAGCGACGCTGAAATGCCTTTACCCTGGTGTGCACTGCCGTACAGGCAGCTTAGAAAGGAAACACCAAAGAGGGCCATTTACTAACAGCGTGCACTGCCGTACAGGCAGCTTAGAAAATAATGCATAGCACGCAAGATAATCTCTCATTGTGCACTGCCGTACAGGCAGCTTAGAAAATTAGCGCTCGATTGGGAAGAGCGTATTCAATGTGCACTGCCGTACAGGCAGCTTAGAAATGATGAAATTGAGTATGACAAGTTGCCCTCAAGTGCACTGCCGTACAGGCAGCTTAGAAATGAATTACACCGGCTATTAACAAATATTATCCGTGCACTGCCGTACAGGCAGCTTAGAAATGCCGTCGCGGCTCCAGTTGGCAAAGAACCATGTGCACTGCCGTACAGGCAGCTTAGAAATGAAATAATCGGAAATGTTGTCATACAAGGAAGTGCACTGCCGTACAGGCAGCTTAGAAATCCATGTTCGGGAAGAACCGTTGAATTTGCTCGTGCACTGCCGTACAGGCAGCTTAGAAAAACCACAAATAAATCGCCTAAAACTGTTTTATGTGCACTGCCGTACAGGCAGCTTAGAAATGAGGCGATTTGATAAAGTATTCTTATATTTTGTGCACTGCCGTACAGGCAGCTTAGAAAAGTTCAATATCTATTTGAATCGCCGTCGCTACGTGCACTGCCGTACAGGCAGCTTAGAAATTCATCTAGCCCAACCCCCTCAGTATCAAGCGGTGCACTGCCGTACAGGCAGCTTAGAAAAAGGGGACAGTAATAATATCAGTACGCTCGCTGTGCACTGCCGTACAGGCAGCTTAGAAATTATGAGTGAGGTTTTGCATGCAAAAAATTGGGTGCACTGCCGTACAGGCAGCTTAGAAAAAAGTGATTTTTGGGGCGTGGTTAGCAGAGTCGTGCACTGCCGTACAGGCAGCTTAGAAAAATAGCCCCCATCTTTTTAGCAAATGGCCCATGTGCACTGCCGTACAGGCAGCTTAAAAATAGAAAGTTTTCTTCTTCTTTAAACTATCGAGTGTGCTGCTACACAAATAGCTTAGAGCATAATCATTCCTGTTTAGGGAAGGTACTATGCTGTGAATTAGTAAAGAATTGTAAATTTTTTTGATTTACCTCTGTGATGTTTTACTTGTGTAAAATTTATGCATAATATTTACCATAAATGAAATTAATTAGTTAGGTAATTCTACATTATGGATAACAACTTTTCTCCTAGTGACCTTAAAACTATTTTGCATTCCAAACGCTCGAATATTTATTACCTGCAATATTGTCGAGTATTAGTGAATGGTGGCCGTGTTGAGTATGTCACTGATGAAGGAAAGCAGTCCCTGTATTGGAATATCCCAATTGCAAATACTACCGTTATCATGTTGGGAACGGGTACTTCTATTACTCAGGCAGCAATGCGTGAATTCGCTAAGGCGGGTGTTTTAGTTGGTTTTTGTGGTGGTGGAGGTACACCGCTATTTGCGGCTAATGAGGTTGAAGTTGATGTATCTTGGCTGACGCCACAAAGTGAATATCGCCCTACGGAGTATTTACAAGATTGGGTGAGTTTCTGGTTTGATGACGAAAAACGATTAGCGGCAGCGATTGCTTTTCAAAAAATTCGTATTGCACAAATTCGTGAACATTGGCTAAGTAGTCGGATGTTGCGAGATAACTCTTTTATGCTTAATCGTGAGAGTTTATTGTCATTACTCACACGTTATGAGCAGAATCTTGCAAATTGTCGTGATAATAAAGATTTATTGGCTCAAGAAGCTGTGATGACTAAAGCGTTATACAAACTGGCGGCAAATGCAGTGAGTTACGGCGACTTTGTTCGGGCAAAACGCGGCGGTGGTGTCGATTTAGCAAACCGTTTTCTTGATCATGGTAATTATCTGGCTTATGGATTAGCCGCTGTTGCAACTTGGGTCATTGGTTTACCACATGGTCTGGCGGTGTTGCATGGTAAAACCCGTCGTGGTGGTTTGGTTTTTGATGTTGCTGATCTGATTAAAGATGCGTTGGTATTGCCACAAGCATTTATTGCCGCAATGGCTGGAGAAGATGAACAGGAATTTCGCCAACGCTGTATTAGTGGGTTTCAAAAAGCTGAGGCATTGGACACTATGATTGATGCCTTGCAAACAACGGCTCAACAACTGAGTCAGGTGGCACGATGAATATTCTTTTAGTCTCTCAATGCAACAAACGCGCGCTAACAGAAACCCGCCGAATTTTAGATCAATTTGCTGAACGTAAAGGTGATAGAACTTGGCAAACGGCTATCACACTGGAAGGTTTAAATACTTTGCGTAAGCTATTGCGTAAAACGGCACGTCGTAATACGGCGGTTGCTTGCCATTGGATAAAAAGTGGCGGCCAAACTGAGCTGTTATGGATAGTCGGGAATTTGCGACGCTTTAACTCTCGGGGAGTTGTACCTACAAATACAACACAACGTGATGTGTTGAAAAGTCAGGATGAAAATCACTGGCATAGTGTAGAAGCTATAAGCTTATTGGCGGCGGTTGCTGGGTTATTTCATGATTTTGGTAAAGCTAATGCGTTGTTCCAGCAAGGTTTACGAGGAGATGGGCGGTTTCAACCATATCGACATGAATGGGTATCTCTGCGGTTATTTCGGGCATTTGTTGATAATCAAAATGATAAGGAGTGGTTGACTTCGTTAAGTCAGATTGAGCCTAGTGATGAGGATAAGATTCTTTCCTGTTTGGTTAAGGATGGTATTGCTAAAAAATATACGAACCCTTTTACTGATTTACCGCCATTGGCAACCACTGTTGCTTGGCTAATCCTCTCTCATCATCGTCTTCCTATTTATCCTTCCTATCACCGTAATTATTCAAACGAGCCACAACTGGAATATATTGATAATTGGTTGACGAAGCAGTTAGAACCGTCATGGAACTCAGTCAACATGGATAATAAGGACTGGAGTAATCAGGATAAACGTGATGTCTGGACATTCCCAAATGGTACACCTATCCGCAGTCAGACTTGGCGTCAGAAAGCACAAAAATTTGCGCGAAGAGCGCTGCAATCAACGTCATTATCGCAATATGGCAATCTGAATCAGCGTTTCACCAGTCATATGTCTCGACTGGTTTTAATGCTGGCCGATCATCATTATTCATCGTTGCCTGCAACTTTGGGTTGGCAGGATGTCAACTATGATGTGTTTGCCAATACTGATAGAACCACTGGTAAGTGCAAGCAGCGATTAGATGAACACAATATTGGTGTTGGGCAGAATGCTTTACTACTAGGGAGAAGTTTGCCGCATATCCGCAAAACGCTACCTGCGATTACTCGCCACAAAGGATTTAAACAACGTAGTAAAGATGAAAAATACCGTTGGCAGGATCAGGCGTTCGATGTTGCATGTGCTTTACGTGAACGTTCAGTAGAACAGGGTTTTTTTGGCATTAATATGGCTTCTACTGGTTGTGGTAAAACTTTTGCTAATGCACGCATCCTGTATGGATTAGCTGATGAAAAACAAGGATGCCGTTTCTCCATTGCTTTGGGGTTAAGAACGTTAACGTTACAAACCGGTGATGCATTACGTAAAAGGTTGCATTTGGAAGAAGACGATCTGGCGGTGCTTATTGGTTCTCAGGCAGTGAAAGAATTACATCAACTCCGCCAAAAGGCGCTTGGGCCTGATGTGGGTAGTATATCCGCGGAAGAGTTATTTGCTGAACACCAGTATGTTAGTTATGACGGTAGCTTAGATGATGGGCGTCTGAGTCATTGGTTACGTAAAGATAATAAACTTAATCAATTGCTTAGCGCACCTGTGCTGGTGACAACCATCGACCATTTAATTCCCGCCACTGAGGGTATTCGTGGTGGAAAGCAAATTGCACCCATGCTGAGGTTACTCACTTCTGATTTGGTGTTGGATGAGCCGGATGATTTTGATATTAACGACTTGCCTGCTTTATGTAGGTTAGTGAACTGGGCAGGGTTATTAGGTTCGCGGGTATTGTTTTCATCGGCCACATTACCTCCTGCGTTGATTCAGACATTGTTCAATGCTTATCGGGCTGGACGTCAAGATTATCAATTAGCATGTGGTCAACCAGGTGCCCCGGTGAATATCTGTTGTGCTTGGTTTGATGAATATAATGTGGCGCAACTGGATGTTACTAACGCGCAGCAATTCCGGGATCAGCATATAGCTTTTGTTGATAAGCGCTTTGTCCGGCTAGAAAATATGGTCCCCTTGCGTAAAGCAGAGTTGGTACCGGTTGAGCTCAAAAGCCATCAAATTGAATATGTGCTTACGGCTTTGGCAGAAACTATGCATAAATCCATGCAGAAACTGCATGAGAACCATCACCAAATTCATTCATCGGGTAAGACTGTTTCTATTGGTTTAATCCGTATGGCAAACATCAATCCACTAGTTGCCGTCGCACAGCAGTTATTGCAGATACCATCTCCTGAAAATGTGCGCATCCATTATTGTGTCTATCACAGTCAGCATCCTTTGGCGATACGCTCTCATCTTGAACATCGGCTGGATTCAACGTTAACACGATACGATGAAGAATCGTTGTGGCAGGTGGAGGAAATTCGCAAAGCATTAGAAGAGACACCGGAAAGGCATCATATTTTTGTGGCAATAGCAACCTCTGTAGCTGAAGTAGGAAGGGATCATGATTACGACTGGTCCATTGCTGAACCCAGTTCAATGCGTTCTCTGATACAACTTGCCGGTCGTATTCAACGTCATAGGCAAAAAACACCACTCTTACCAAATCTACATATTTTGGCGAAAAACTATAAAGCTCTTAGAGATAGTAAACTGAGAAATCCGGCTTATTGTCGTCCGGGGTTTGAGTCAACAAATTATCGCCTTGCCAGCCATGATTTACATGAGTTACTAGAGCCTTATCAATATGAGCTAGTCAGTGCTTTGCCAAGAATAAAGGAACGTGATCAAGCTGAGGATAGTTCACCTTTTAGAAATTTGGTTGATCTTGAACATCAACGTTTGTGGGAGGAGCTTCAAGGTGATCCTGAAAATGAATACCGTTACTGTGCTGCTTTTTGGTGGCGCAAACAGGCTTCATGGTGTGCGGAATTGCAGCGCCGTAAGCCGTTTCGCCAGTCTGAGCCCGATGAATTACATTATCTGTGGCTTGAAGAAGAGGGTGAAAAAGTGAAGTTTATGGCACCAGACAGTGGCTTGGCAGGGATCAAAGAAAGTGGGGCGTTTGACTATGTACTCGAATTGGAGTTTGCATCGAGAGTAAGTATCTGGATTGAACTTGATACTGAGACAATTTACCAGAACTTGGCTGATACTTATGAAATGGAGTTAAAGGACATTAGTCAGCATTTTGGTGAAATTTGTCTCAGGACAAAAAATGACGGAGATGCGTGGTGTTATCACCCGTTTTTAGGAGTGTTTAGTGTACTTAGTTAAGTGCATTATTGTAGGTTATGTCCTATGTTATTAATTGGCATGAATTTTGCTAAATGATTTTGTTTTTTAATATCCTATTTATATGTTCCTTTAAAAATTTATTTTTTAACAAAATTATTGACTTATCTATAGGATTATGTAATTAACAGTGGTGATCATTTCTTATTCAATTGTTCGTGTGGGGACATAACGATGAGCAGAGATAAGGTAGTAAAAATTTTGGTATGTGTTGTGTTCGTTGCTTGGCTAAATTGTGCAAATATCTCTCACAGCGGTTTGAGTATGATGAGAAGTCAAAAAGTGTGTATATTTTGTCGCTACGAAGGGAAGGCTTGTAAGATTGTTGACGATTTATAGAGTAGAGAGTGATAGCACCACCTAGGTGGTGCTGCTGCCTGTGCGGCAGTTAGATTTTATTTCCTTTAAGGGACATCAAAATATTTCTAAGCTGCCTGTACGGCAGTGTTGATATAATAAACGGTTAAGAGATTAAACTCTACATAAAATAACAGGTCATACTTTATAGCGAATGTTGTTACACATTCATTATCCTATTTAGATGTAATATATAATTAATTTTATTAATGTTATAATCTCTGAGATTATCATTGCATTATTTTGATATTCTTGTTTTATTATGTATAGCTAACTTCTACAAAAAACCAGAAACTGATAGAGTCCAGAAAAACACATAATTACCTTGTGCTTATAGAATAGAACCTTACAGGCCAAATATAGGTTGTGATTATTTTATTTATTGAATATAAGACAGAAAATAGTATGTTCAATTAAGGCCATAATAACTGCTTCTGTCCGAGTTAGTGCATGGACTTGAGGAGAGAGCACCCAAATAGTCGTTTTGATAAAGTGGATAACAGTCTATGAATGAAAGTGGATTAAATCGATTTATTATCGGTTATATTAACAGCCGTAAGCAGCTAAAGTTTGAGGTTTTTAATAAAGAGGCCGAAAGAAAACTTGCAAAGCTAACCTCAGAAGAGGATATCGTAGTTGCCCAACGAGAGATTTCTGAACAACTCAAGGAATTGGAAGAGCGTTATGAAGTTAGAAATTGGCTGGATGATGCTGCAAATCGAGCAAAGCAAATCAATCTGGTAACACATGTCCTGAAATTTACGCATAGTGACGCAAAAGGCAGTAATATTTTTGCAGAATTAGTAAGTGGAAAAGAAAATATTGAATATCTTTCTACTACCACGTTGAATAAATTTGTAACTGATGCATCGGGAAACGCCGCATCACTCGACGTTGCGAAATTATTACAGACAGAGTGCCAAGGTGATTCATTAGCAGCATCTTTGAATAGGGGAGATTATTCAGTATTCGCTGAATTGGCTGAAAACGAACAACAGCTTGAGCGATGGATTAATGGATTTCGACAAGCTTTATCAGATGAAACACTTTCTTCACATAAGTTGGCAAAACAGCTTTATTTTCCCGTCAATCCCAGTGAGTATCATTTATTAAGCCCGCTCTTTTCTTCATCGTTGGCAAATGTTGTGCATCAGCGTATTACCGAAGTCCGTTTTGGTAAGTCGTCTAAAGAAATTAATAAGGCAAGAAGAGAGAAGTATTGGCATTCTGAGACTAGTGTGAGCTATCCTAATACTGCCATACAAAATATGGGTGGTACTAAACCTCAAAATATTTCTTACCTTAATAGTGTATGGGGAGGACGTGTTTGGCTGCTGCCTTGCTCTGCTCCTGAATGGAAAGGTATCATTAAGCTCCCGAAGCAGTGCAGGTCTATTTTTGATCAAGCTAGTCAGTTTGTTTTATTAGCCCGTAATGTTGTTCGAAATATGCAACGATATTTGTTGAGTGTACGGAAATATGAAAAGGCGCTAAAGATTTCGCAGCGGCGTCAGGAATATTTCGATGAAATTATTGATATTTTATTTAACTATGTTGCTAACGTACAGGATCAGGTTGAGCTCAAAGGCTGGAGTGCCAGTAATGATTGTGAGTTAAGACGTGCTCAACAGCTTTGGCTTGATCCTTATCGTTGCCAACTGGATAAAGAATTCCGATTTGAACGCGAAAGTGGTGGTTGGAAAAAAGAGGTCGCCGGAGATTTTAGTTACTGGTTAAATCAGGAACTAAGTCATAAGTGGTTGAAAATGGGATTTGCTGAACGTCGTGAATGGGAATATTTATTTAAAAAACGGTTACGTGAATTTGAGGATGAATTGCCAGAGGTACCGTTATGAGTTATTTGATTGTTTTGCGCCATATTAAAGTAGAAAATGCGAATGCAGTTGCAGGTTTAACCTATGGTTTTCCGGCAATTACCCATTTTCTTGGCTTTACTCATGCGCTTTCACGTAAGTTACAACAAAGTCACAATTTAATATTGGAAAATTGTGGCGTTATTTGTCATAACCACCAATTGCACGCTCATCAGTCTGATCCGATTAGGGATAAAGTCTTTGCTTTAACTCGTAATCCATTAACCAGAGAAGAAAAGACAGCTTCTTTTAATGAAGAAGGTCGTATGCATATGACAGTTTCTTTATTAATAGAATGTTCTGGTGAAATTGCTGGCGATACAGAAGCTAACGAATTGGAACAATATTTACTGGAGATATGTCCAACTCAGCGACTAGCGGGTGGTACAATCACTGAAATTACTAAAGTCAATGTTATTGCTTTTCCTCAGGAAAAACTGGCAACCCGTAAGTTAATGCGGCGTTTATTACCGGGTTTTGCCTTGCTAGATCGCTCTGAATTGTTAGCTAAACACTACGAAGAATTAAAACAAGATAATCCTCAAGCAGAGATGATTGACGCCTGGCTTGATTTTTCTACTATTAAAATGCGGGCAATTCCTACTCAGGATGATAAGCAACCTGAAATTGGTGATCCTGCATATTGGGAATATATCCCCAAACCTGCTTCGGGATATTTAGTCCCCTTGATGACGGGTTATCAAGCGATATCACCATTATATTCCGCCGGGAAAGTAGATAAAACTCGTGATCCTAATACTCCATTTCGTTTTGTTGAAGCAATCTATGGGGTAGGTGAATGGAAAAGCCCGCACCGTATTGATGATATTCGCCAGTTACTCTGGTGTTATGACTATCAAGAGGGAGAGGGTATATACAGGTGTTGTAATCAACAGTCTGTTTCCCGTCAATCCAAACCCAATAAGAAAGTAAGAATAATCGACTGATTAATTTAAAGAAGGATATCTACATGTCTAAATCAACTATTAAAACAGCTTCTGTACTGGCATTTGAACGTAAACTTTCTAACTCTGATGCTTTAATGTTTGCTGGAAATTGGGAGCATTGGGAGAAAGCGGAAGAGTGGCAACCTATTGCTATTCAGGAAAAAGCTGTCCGGGGGACGATTTCCAACCGCTTGAAAAACGCATTAACCAGCGATCCAGCTAAATTGGATGCGGAGATTCAAAAAGCAAACCTGCAACGTGTCGATGTTGCCGCATTGCCTTTTGATGCTGATACCTTAAAAGTTAGTTTTACATTACGGGTCTTAGGCAATCTTTCAATACCATCAGTATGTAATGATCAGGATTATCAAGCTGAATTGGCAAACGTGATCAACGGTTATATCTCTGAACATGGTTTCAAAACACTTGCAGCACGTTATGCAGAAAACTTGGCTAATGGACGGTTTTTGTGGCGTAACCGAGTTGGAGCAGAAGAAATTAAGGTTCGCGTAAGTGGTAAGAGTGGCAAATGGTGGGAGTTTGACTGCGAAAATTTCAGCTTACGTGAATTTGGTAAGGTAGACGGTGATTTAGCTGAACTTGCTGCCGAAATTGAAGAAGGATTGGCAGGCGATAGATCAACATTATTCAATGTTGAGGCTTTTGTTCGTTTAGGTCATGGGCAGGAAATTTTCCCTTCTCAAGAGTTGGTTCTCGATAGTAACAGTAAAAAAAGCAAAGTGTTGTATCAAGTCAATGAGATCGCTGCACTTCATTCGCAAAAAGTGGGTAATGCGCTCCGCACTATTGACACGTGGTACCCAGACGCTACGGAATTGGGTCTTGGCCCAATAGCGGTTGAACCCTATGGTTCTGTCACCAGTCGTGGTAAGGCTTATCGTCAGCCTAAAGTAAAAATGGATTTTTATACTTTGTTAGATAACTGGGTCACGAAAGGAAAAGCGCCAGAAGTAGAGCAACAACACTATGTTATGGCGACGCTAATTCGTGGCGGTGTTTTTGGTGAAAAAGGTGAATAAGGGGACACAATGGATTATTACTTTGAAATCCGCGTTCTTCCCGATCCTGAATTTAGCCAGCAAAGTCTGATGGAAGCGTTATTTGCTAAACTGCATCGGGCATTAGGGCAAGTAGGTAACGGACGTATTGGAGTCAGTTTTCCGTGTGCGAGAAAAACACTGGGGGATACGCTGAGAATTCACGGTTTAAGCGAAGCATTGAATGACTTGCAGTCTTTATCTTGGTTAAAAGGACTTCGGGACTACACTGAAATGACTGATATTCAGCCAATTCCCCAAGAAACTAAGTACTGTTGTGTCAGCCGAGTGCAGGTTAAAAGCAGCGTGGAGCGGCTTCGTCGTCGTTCAATTAAAAAAGGGTGGTTAACGGAGGAACAAGCCTTACAACGCATTTCTATCAGCAAGGAACAACGTACTCATTTACCGTTTCTGTACCTTAAGAGCTTGTCATCAGGACAAAGTTTTCTGTTGTTTATCAAACAAGGGCCAATACAAGACAAACCAACTCCGGGAGTTTTTAGTTCGTATGGATTAAGTTCATCAGCTACCATCCCTTGGTTTTGACCCTTTTTTAGCGGCTAATTATAACTTATTGATTTATTTAAGATATTAGCCGCTGCTAATAAAAAGGGTTTTTCTGCTTTTTATCATTATGTTCTTTAATAATCAGTAAATTAAAGGTAGTATCTAACAGTTCACTGCCGCACAGGCAGCTTAGAAAACCAGCAAAACCGACACCAATAGGTACATTGGGTTCACTGCCGCACAGGCAGCTTAGAAAGTGTAATTTTGCAAATTCTGACTGATTCATTTGTTCACTGCCGCACAGGCAGCTTAGAAAATTAACTGTGATCATTTTTATTGAATCGGCTGGTTCACTGCCGCACAGGCAGCTTAGAAAATCCCCAGTAATGTTTTTCTTGCTTGAACGATGTTCACTGCCGCACAGGCAGCTTAGAAATTGGCTACTTCTTGATACTCGAAGTAGTCCTCGTTCACTGCCGCACAGGCAGCTTAGAAAAATCACATTCAAGCGCATCATCTCGTTCCGTGGTTCACTGCCGCACAGGCAGCTTAGAAAACTTTAATTAATATCGTTTGGGCAGGAGCAACGTTCACTGCCGCACAGGCAGCTTAGAAACTCGTCAAAATGCTCAGTATAATAACTAACATGTTCACTGCCGCACAGGCAGCTTAGAAAAGATGAAACTCTATTGTCTATTGCTATGGAAAGTTCACTGCCGTACAGGCAGCTTAGAAAATATGCTGTACTGAGTTTAACAACAGGACTTCGTTCACTGCCGCACAGGCAGCAGCGCACTCAGTTAAGTGCGCTAAAAAAGGTGATATTCTTACATTCCTTAATTCTTATGCTTCTGAGCATATTCTTCACTATTAACCCATTGGTGGTCTTTTTCCCAGGTAAATAGCCACTTGCGGGTTGGTCCGGCCATTACGTTGAGATAATAGTTGTCGTAACCGGCAATGGTTGCCACTGGGTGGTAGCCTTTGGGCACCATGACCACATCCTTGTTGTAAACAGCCATTGATTCATCTAGTTCACGGTCATCGGTATAGACGCGTTGCATGCAGAACCCTTGAGATGGGTTCAAACGATGGTAATAGGTTTCTTCCAAATAGGTTTCCTGTGGCGCATTGTCGGTATCGTGTTTATGGCTAGGGTAGGAGCTGGTACAGCCTTCACTGGTAAAGACTTCAACCACCAACAAGCTATTAGCAGGTTTATTATCCGGTAGGATGTTGTGAACATAGCGTCGGTTGTAGCCATTGCCACGTTGTTCTGCGTCAATATCCTGTGGCGTAATCAGTCGAGTCGGGTAGCTTCCTTTACCCGGCGCTTGGCATACCGCAAGTTCAAGAGCGGTATCGGCAATAATTTCAACAGATTCCCCCGCAGTGATGTAAACGGCATAAGGTTTTTTGCGTTCAAATGGCTGCATGCGATCGCCAATATGCTCAAACCGTTGATGTGGCGTAGTCACTGTGGCTTTGCCTGCCACCAAAACCAGACAGGTTTCATTTTCTGATGCGGGTAAGGTGATTTTTTCACCCGAAGCCAATTCATAAACATCGAAGTGGACATACTTCCAGTTTGCTGATTCCGGCGTGATATGTTGAGTTCGTTTGTTTTGATCCGGTGGATGATATTTTGATAATAATTTTGACATATTATCTACCCTCAGTACTATTTTTGCATGAATCAGGTTGTGATTAATTAAAACAATCCGGCATCTCTGGCAAATTTGCGTAAATTGTTATAACCCATCGTTGCGTAGGTGAATGGGTGAGCAATAGCGGGATCTTGTTCTGCTTCAACTACCAGCCAGCCTTGATAATTCTGTTTTTTCAACACTTGGAAAATTGCCGGATAATCAACGCAACCATCTCCCGGTACTGTGAATACACCGCTCAGCACCGCATCAAGGAAGCTGGTTTTACGGTTTTTCACATCGTTAAGTACATCAGGGCGGATGTCTTTACAGTGAACATGATTAATGCGTTTTGCCCAGCGTTCTGCGATAGCTAGTGGATCAGCGCCAGAAAAGGTTAAATGACCGGTATCCAGCAACAATCCAACTTCATCTCCGGTATTTTCCATTAGATGATCAACATCTTTCTCAGTTTCGATGACAGTTCCCATATGGTGGTGATAAGCAATCTGAACACCTTGTTTTTGGGTGTAGCGGGCAAATTCAGTCAATTTTTCACCATATTCTTGCCAGCGGTTAGCTGGAAATTGAGGGCGAAGATGGACTGGTTTATTTTGATCGCCGTGAATGCAGTTTGTCACTTCCGCAAAGACTATGACATTAGCTCCCAGTTCGCGTAGCAGGGTCAGGTGAGATTGTACCGCTTTAATCTCTTCCGCTACTGAACGGGTGAGTAATTCGCCAGAGTACCAGCCGGATACCAGCATGAGATCGTGGGCGGCAAGAATGGGACCTAATACGTTGGCCTGACGAGGGAATTTATTGCCCAATTCAAAACCAGTAAAACCTGCCTGTCGGCCTTCTGTTAAGCAGGTTTCTAGTGGTGTGTCCGCGCCGAGAGTGGGTAAGTCATCATTAGTCCAGGTCAGAGGGTTGATACCAAGTTGAACAGCCATGATGGTGCTCCTACTAATTGAATAAAATAATTTTATTATGTTGCTATCCGCGCTGACGCCATAGGCTAATCAGGTTGTGATAGTTGGTTTTTATTTTCTGGATCAAGCGGTTATCATCAATTTCATTTTTTAGCCATTTTAGGGATGGTTGACCAAATAGGGTTCTTCCGACAGCAAAACCTTTGACGATAGATTTGCCGGCTGCGGCATTAAAACCCATTTCCAGCTCTTCTTGTGAAGCGTCAAGACCAAGAATAACGACGCCACGGCAATAGGGGTCTCGTTGCTGGATGAGATAGTTAATGTTGTCCCAACTTTCAGAACTGAGAGGTGGGAGTTTCCACCAATCCGGTTTAACGCCAAGGTTATAAAAGCGTCTAAGTGCGCGAATATAGAACTCATCTGAGTGTTTCATTTCCGCAGGTAGAATCACTTCCAGTAAAAGTTCGTGACCAGATTTACAACATGCGGCATAAATTTCCCGAACTTTTTTCTCTTGTTCCAGACGGAGTGGGTGAGCGTCTTCTGGATGGAAAAACACCAGACATTTGACGATGTGTTCAAGCGGCCAGTCAATAAGTTGGGAACCGATGTTGCCATGTTCCAGACAAAGCGGGCGAGAGCCAGGTAGCTCAATTGGGCGGCCTATCCACCAACCTTGACCGGTAATTTCGTTTAAAACATCCTGACCAAAAGTGCTGTCACATAACAGGCCTATTTTTCCTTGTAATCCTGCTTCTGTGGCAACTTCTCGGCTGGCGCGCAATAGAAGTTGTTTTAATGATGAAATACGCTTGATACTGGCATTCGCTTGTCGGGCTAATTCGATAAATTGAATACGATGATCAAAGGCCATTACGCACAGTTCGTCCCATTGATTTTTACGGGCGCTGATACGGTGGAGGTGGTTAAGTGTTTCATCCAAATCAGGGCGTAGGATTTGATTGGCGCGTGATAGATAGTTATCAAGCTCTGTTTTATCTGGCATTGCCGGGGCGCACCCATGACGAGAAACAACTAATGCGCCACAAGCATTAGCGTAAGTACAGGCTTTTTCCCAACCTTCGTTATTAAGATAGCCGCGTAATAAGCCGGACATAAAAGCATCCCCTGCACCGAGTATGTTAAGCACATCGACACGAACACCCTGTATGGTAATGCCATCATCCAAATTATCAGGGATTTCAGCGGTAAAAACAGAGCATCCCAGTGATCCTCGTTTGCAAACCAATGCAGCAGACGTGAGTTTACGAATGTTGCGTAGTGCTTCGATGGTATTTGTGGAACCACCGGCAATATGGAACTCTTCTTCTGTGCCGACAATGAGATCAAATAGCGATAATACTTCCTGTAACTGAGCTGTTACCTGTTCCGATGCGATATAACGTGTTTCACCGTCTCCCAGAGAAGTTAATCCCCAAAGTACCGGGCGATAATCAATATCCATGACTGTTTTCACACGGTTGCGGCGGGCGTAGTTGAGGGCCGTCAGCACCGCATCGCGAGTGTTAGGATGAGAAAGATGTGTTCCGGTGATTGCCAGACAACGGGCTGATGCAATGTATTCTTCACTGAAATCGTCACGGGTAATTGCCATATCAGCGCAGTTATCACGATAGAAGATCAAGGGAAACGTTGTTTTATCTTTGATTCCTAGCAGCACCAGTGCCGTAAGGCGTTCTTTATCAATAGTTAGATGGCTGGTATCACAGCCAACACTTTGTAACTCTTCCCTAAGGAAACGTCCCATATGCTCATCACCGACTCTGGCTAGCATGGAGGATTTAAGCCCCTGGCGAGCGGCGCCATAGGCAACATTACCGGAAGAACCGCCAAGATATTTTGCAAAACTTCCCATGTCTTCCAGACGTGCTCCGATTTGTTGGCCGTAAAGGTCAACGGCGATTCGTCCCATGCAAATAACATCAAATTTTTTTTGCTGCTCCATTGAACCATTCCTTATTAAGTACAACATCAAGTGTTGCTATGATTAGCTCCGACAGTGGAGTGTTGATAAGAAGAGTTAATTAATTTCAGTGACATTCACCCAACGTTGCTCTTGATAAGAACGAGCAATGGCATCCAGAATACGTGAGACTTTCCATCCTTCGGTGAAATCTGGCCATATCTCTTTATTGCTGGCGATGCCATTGATCAAATCTCTGATTTCCACTGTTTTTTGATCATTGAAGCCGATGCCGTGACCAGCGCCGTGACAGAATGGCGCATAGTCAGGATGTTCCGGTCCAATAAGAATGGTTTTAAAGCCTTGGCGGTTTGCCGGTTCATCGTGACGGTAAAGTTTTAGTTCGGCCATTCTTTCTTGTGTGAAGCTCAAAGCACCTTTTGTTCCTGTAATGGTGTAGCTCAAACCCATTTTGCGGCCGCAGGCAATACGGGAGGTTTCAATAATACCCATTGCCCCGCTGTTGAAACGTACCATAGCATGTGCTTGATCTTCGTTTTCTACCGCAACCATAATGCTAGAGCCGGTTTTTTCCGGGCGTTGTTTGATGACAGTGGCCATGTCTGCGCAAACAGTTTCGATATCACCAATCAGGTACTGCGCCATATTGATGATATGAGCAGCAAGATCCCCTAATGCACCTAATCCAGCTTTATCTTTGAAACAGTGCCAATGAATAGGGGTGAATGGATCAGCCATATAATCTTCGTTATGAGTGCCGTAGAAGTGAATGACTTCACCAATTTCACCATTTGAAATGATCTCTTTAGCCAGTTGTGCGGTGGGGTTTTTCATGTAGTTAAAACCGACTAATGTTTTCACGCCGGCTTTTTTGGCGGCTTCGGCCATTAATTGTGCATCAGTTGAGTTTAGTGCCAGTGGTTTTTCACAATAAACATGCTTGCCATGTTTGATTGCTTCGAGAGCCATCTCTTTATGAAGGAAATTTGGTGAGCAGATATCAACAACATGAATATCGGGATCTGATACTAATTTGCGCCAATTGTCAGTAAAGCGCCGGAAACCTAATTGTTCAGACCGTTTTGCGGCGAGTTCAGAAGAAACTTCCGCTACCATTTCACAAACTAGTTTGCCTGCCAGAGGGAAAACAGTAGGTGCTTGTGCGTAAGCAATGGCATGGGTGCGTCCGATGTAACCAGTACCGATTAGGCCGATACGAATCTCTTCCATATAGCTGTTTCTCCAAATAGAAGCGGATAGGTCGTTTGTTGTTGCAGTCAATTTTTTAGTGTTTGCCAGTTAGCTTTGGTTGTTGTCGTACATCTGTTATAGGAAACATTTATTTCATTTTCAACAAAAATGAAAATATTAATTTCAAGTTGTGATCTGATAAGGATTTTTTAGCTAACGTCGCGTTATATAGGGTTAATTTTCTGATTAATTAGGTACCATTCAGAGGTAAGAGCTGAAAAAATAGAATGTTAGAATTTTTGTTCCATTTATGGCTTGGTATATATGGAATTAGTTAGCAAAAAGAATCACTATACCCCCAGGATTTCCTCTTGCGAATATGGGGTAAAGGGAAATCCTGGTAATGAGTTATTTTGATAATAATGTTAGAGTCATAAAGTTAGCTAATTATCTTTATTCGGTTTTTGGGGCGTATTATTTATCACAAGTTTCCTGAATAGTGTTTTGCCTATCTGGTATAGCGCATAAGATAGTATTAATGCAGCGAACAAATAATAAATAACCATGATTGCCTTGGGAACATTATGTGCGAGAAATACGTATATAGAGATTGAACAGAGTGTAATTAACCATGCAACCGGTTTCACCATAGACCACGGTGTAATATTGACCTGTTCGGTATAAATATCTTCAAATGGTTTAGCTGGGAAAAAGTAGCCAATAGCCAACATGAAAATAACATTAAGAACAAATAAAATGCCAACCAGATGAAAAAAATGCAGGTTAATTTTCAAAATGAAATTACAGATAATATAGGCTGACATACCGAATAATAGTCCAAGTTTAGCGGCAATAGGCGGTACTCGTTTAGTCATCAAACCGACTAATACCACGCTGAGAATTGGCGCGTTAAAGATCCCCTGTAATTGTTGTATGAGATAGAACAGACCATCAGGTGCATTAGCGACTAACGGTGCGACGATCATCGTGATTAACGCTAACCCGATTCCCAGATATTTACTCATAGCGACTGTTTGAGTTTCGGTGGCATTTTGGTTGATTCGCTGTTTGTAAATATTGACGACAAACAGTGTCACAGATGAATTAAGTCCTCCGCTGAATGTGGAAAATACCGCACCAACAACCACAGCGGCAAAGAAACCAACCAATACTTCCGGTAGAATTAAATGTACTAATTCTGGATAAGCGTTATCTGGATTATCTATCTGTCCTTTGAAAATATGGAAAGCAATAATGCCTGGTAGAATAATAATAGACGGCATGATGAGTTTAAGTAAAGCACACAACATCACGCCTTTTTGTCCTTCCGCTAGATTTTTTGCACCAAGGGCTTTCTGAACAATGGATTGGTTGGTACACCAAAAAAACATATTGGAAACAATTAGGCCGGTAAATAGCGTGGAGAAAGGAACTAGAGAATCTTCACTGCCGATGGAGTTAAATTTATCAGGATTAGATTGATAAACTTCGACTAATCCTTGCCAGGCATTGCCATTGCCGACATAGAGTAGGGCAAAAATAGTCACCATTAATCCGCCAACAATTAAGCCAATACCATTAATGGTATCTGCGGCGGCAATGGCTTTAATACCACCAAAGATGGCATAAACCGCACCTAATCCACCAACGCCCCAAACCATAATCCATAATGCCGTAGTTTTATCAATACTGAATACATTAGAAACTTGGAATAGACTTTCCAATGCAATTGCGCCGGTATACAGCACAATGGGGAGTAGTGAAATGATATACATAGCCAGGAAAAGAATTGAGGTAATAAGCAGCGTATTTTTATCAAATCGGCGTTCAAGATATTCCGGGATGGTTGAAATACCGAGTTTCAGATATTTAGGCAGGAAATAAATAGCAAATAGAACGATTGTTATAGCAGCTATCACTTCCCAAGCCATAACGATAAATCCGGTTCGGAATGCTAATCCATTCAAACCGATTAAATGCTCTGTGGACAGGTTCATCAATAACATAGAGCTACCAATATAAACACCTGTGAGAGATCGCCCGCCAAGAAAATAGCCTTCAGTAGATTCTGTCAGACGAGCATTATGGGTTTTGTAATAAGCGAAGCCAGCCACTAATAGGGTAAAACCAATAAATGAGAGAAAAGCTAACATACTATCCTCCAAGCCTGATTGACTGTTTTCAGGCAGCAATATGCTGACGGGAAAGCGGCCTTTCCCGTTTTTATGATGAAAATAAATGTAAGTCAGTTAGTTTTAGTTAGAGATGTAGGGCTGTTTTATAATTTGATTTCTTTCCCTAATTGCAGAGATTCGAGCGCTTTATCAGACAGATAAAGCGCTTGTTCGCCATCAGCGCCACTACATTCTGGCGTGGCGCGACCAGCCATGACATCGACAAAATGGTCCCATTCAGCAATGTAGGCTTCCCGGTAACGTTGCAGGAAGAAATGCTCTGGCTTGGCTGTTAAACAACCACTGTTTTCCCAGAGTTCAACGCTGTTTTCTTTAATATTACCTGCGCTAAGCAGCCCTTTTTCACCATGTAATTCAATCCGTTGGTCATAGCCATACCCGGAACGGCGGCTATTGGTAATGGTTGCCATTGCCCCTGATGGGAATTTCATAACGATAAAGGCGGTATCGATATCACCCGCTTGCCCAATAGCTGGATCAACTAGATTGCTGCCTTGAGCGTAGATCGAACAGGGTTCCTCACCGATAATAAAACGTGCCATATCGAAGTCATGTATTGTCATATCCCGGAACATACCACCAGAAACTTTGACATATTCAGCGGAAGGAGGGGAGGGATCACGGGAAATAATCAGCAGAGATTCGGCCTTTCCTATCGCACCAGCGTCAAATAGTGTTTTTACTCGGCGGAATTGCGGATCGTAACGACGGTTAAAGCCAACAAATAAGGGAACCTGATATTGTTTAACGGTTTCAAGGCAATGACGAACACGTTCAATATCAAGATGAACCGGTTTTTCACAGAAGATTTTTTTATGATGTTTTGCTGCGAGTTCGATCAGGTCTGCATGTGTATCTGTTGCCGAGGCGATAAGAACGCCATCTATTTCAGGGTCGGACATTGCCTGTTCAATAGTTTGTCTTTTTGTTTGATATTTCTGTACTAAAAGTTCAGCACTTTTCTGATGTGGATCGACAACGGAGTAAAGAGAAGTTTCTTTATGATGAGTGATATTCACTGCGTGTACTTGTCCAATTCGTCCGGCGCCAAATAATGCAATGTTGAACATGGATGCTCCTTGATACCTAGGTATCTGCTTATGAGATACTTTAAAATATATCAAATAAAACATTTATTTCAATTTTAAAGTATTTGGAAATTATATTTTTGAGTGCGGTGTGGCATTTTGTTAATAACAATATTAAATTTATGTTAATTAGATCACGTAAAGTAAGATTCATGCTGGATAAGTTGGGATATTTATCTTTTAAAAACAAAATATAATATGCATCAGGCTAGGTGGTTGCTACGTTTGGTCATAGAGGTTGAGGGAAGAGAAAAAGTCATTCGTTTTTGGAATAAAAATTTCAAAAATAGCATTAAAATGATTAGAAAAGGGAAAATGGCCTGCTGTCTTACAGGCCATCACTTTTTAATATTGGCGTACTTTGGTTGCAACCATCTCCTTTATTTTCTTTGCGGCAGATTCTATAGCTGGATTTTTCGCTACTTGTGCTGTGCCTATTCGCCACCATGATTCATAATCATGCGTCATCGTTTTAGGCAGCACTTTGATATCTATGAGTACCGGTACGGTCTGTTTTTGGGCTTTCTGTAATGCGTCAAGCAGTTGTCGCTCATCGTGGACTCGGTAACTTTTGCAGCCGTAGCTTTCTGCATTTTTGGCGAAGTCGACTTTAATCAGTTTGCCATCCATGTTGCCGCTTTCTGGGTTCCGGTAACGATTTTCTGTTCCGAAACTACCCATCCCTTGGCTCATTTGTAGATTATTGATACAGCCGAATCCCGCGTTATCAAACAGCAACACGATGATTTTGATATTTTCCTGTACTGCGGTTTGCAGCTCTGAATGAAGCATCATATAAGCGCCATCACCGACTATGGCGTAAACCGGTTGGCTGGGGCAGGCAAGTTTAGCGCCAATGGCAGCGGCTATCTCATAGCCCATACAGGAATAGCCATACTCAAGATGATAGGTATCCGGTTGTTGGGGTTGCCATAATCGCTGTAAATCGCCAGGAAGGGAACCTGATGCGCCAACAATAATCGCTTCTGGCTCAAGATATTTGTCTAATAATCCCAATACTCTGGTTTGTGTCAGGCGGGTTTGTAATGTCTGGCTGTACTCTTCCAGTTTATCATCAAGATGACCGGGAATTTCTGGTGTGAAATCCTCCTGATACTCAATTGCGAACAGACGATTTAACTCTTTGCGCCATGCCTCTCGCGCCTGGTGAATCTCATCTTGATAACCACTGTGATAATGCAATTGAGTAAGCTGCTCTGCGATAGCGTTTAACCCTGCTTGGGCGTCTGATACAACAGGGGTTGCATCCAGTTTACAGGCGTCGAATTCCGCTACGTTGATAGTAAGAAATTCAACTTCTGGATGTTGAAATAGCGATTTGGATGCAGTGGTGAAATCACTAAACCGGGTGCCAACGCCAATAATCAAATCGGCTTCTTTGGCTATCAGGTTGGCAGCAAGACAGCCGGTTGTGCCTAAACCGCCACAATTAAGGGGATGGTCGGCAATTACGGCGCTTTTACCTGCCTGTGTTTCAGCAAAAGGAATATTGAAGCGTTCTGCGAACTGACGAAAAGCGTTATGTGCTTCTGAATAGCGCACTCCGCCACCGCAGATAAGCAAGGGTTTTTTCTTGCGGCTTATGAGCGCCACAGCATCGTTAATCATGGCGATAGAAGCAGGGCGGCGTTCGATGCGGTGAATTCGTTTTTGAAAGAAATAGTCAGGAAAATCCCAAATCTCGCCTTGAACATCTTGTGGCAAACAGATTGTGACTGCGCCGGTATCAGCGGGATCGGTTAGAACTCGCATCGCATGAATCATAGCGCTCATTAGCTGTTCTGGTCTGGAGATACGATCCCAGTAACGAGAAACCGGGCGGAAACAGTCATTGGTGCTGATAGTATAATCATGGAACTGTTCAACCTGTTGTAAGACTGGATCAGGTTGGCGACAGGCAAAGAGATCACCGGGGAATAACAGCAGAGGAATGCGATTGGCTGTGGCAGTTGCCGCGGCGGTTATCATATTGGCGGAGCCAGGGCCAACAGATGACGTTACGGCAAAAATCTGTTTGCGTTTTTTCTGTTTAGCAAAACCTGTGGCGATATGGGCCATACCTTGCTCATTGCATCCTTGATAAACGGTTAAGTGACCGGGATCTTGCTCCAGCGCTTGCCCTAATCCAACCACATTACCGTGACCAAAAATGGTAAAAATTCCTCTGATGAATGGATATTGTTCTCCGTCTGCTTCCACATATTGCTGGTTCAGGAATTTCACCAATGCTTGAGCCGTTGTCATTGTTGATTTGCTCATATTACAGAACTCCATTTTATTCCATTGTCGGCATCACAAAACTGCTGGAATGATGTTCTAACCTGATACTTGCCGGCCAGCGACTGGTAACGGTTTTCATGCGAGTGTAGAAGCGAACGCCATCATTACCATGAACGTTAAGCGGACCAAAAATTGAGCGTTTCCAGCCACCGAAGCTGTGGAAGGCCATTGGTACCGGAATGGGGATATTGACGCCTACCATACCTGCTTGTACATCTTCGCTAAACTGGCGAGCAGTTTCTCCGTCGCGGGTGAATATCGCGGTACCATTACCATATTGATGGACATTAATTAATGTTAATGCGGTGGCATAATCGGGTACACGGACAATTGATAGAACGGGGCCGAAGATCTCTTCTTGATAGATTTTCATCTCTGGCGTGACGTTATCAAACAGCGTCGGGCCAATAAAATAGCCATTTTCATAACCCGAAACCTTGAGTTGACGGCCATCAATTAACAGACTAGCCCCCTGTTTTTCGCCACTATCGATGTAATCACAGATTTTAGCTTGGTGTTGGGCGGAGATAACGGGTCCCATATCGTTCTCTTTCGTTGCGACAATACCGGGACCGACAGATATTTTGCTGATCTGTTGACGTAATTTTTCAATTAACGCATCCGCCGTTTCATCTCCAACCGCTAATACAACAGACAGTGCCATGCAACGTTCGCCGGCTGCGCCAAAGGCCGCGCCTGTAATAGCATTGCTGGCCATATCAAGGTCGGCATCCGGCATCAGAATACAGTGATTTTTTGCACCACCGAGAGCCTGACAGCGTTTCCCGTGAGTTGAGGCGGTAGTGTAGATATATTCAGCGACAGGAGTCGAACCAACAAAGCTGACGGCTTGTACGCGTGGATCTGTTAGTAGTACATCGACGGCTTCTTTATCGCCGTTGACAACATTAAATACGCCATTGGGTAAACCGGATTGTTTAAGTAGTAATGCTAGTTCAATCGCGAGAGAAGGATCTTTTTCGGAAGGCTTCAATATGAAAGTATTCCCTGTCGCTAATGCGATAGGAAACATCCACATAGGAACCATTGCCGGGAAGTTGAAAGGGGTAATGCCGGCACAAACGCCTAAAGGCTGCATTAATGAATGGCTGTCTATACCTGTGCCGGTATTAGCGGAATGTTCACCTTTTTGTAGATGAGGGATGCCACAGGCAAACTCAACCACTTCCAGACCGCGAGTTAATTCACCGATGGCATCTGAATAGATTTTCCCATGTTCTTCTGAAATCAATCGCGCTAGTTTGTCGATATTGGTTTCCAGCAATGCTTTGAACTGGAACATGACACGAGCACGTTTGAGAGGTGAAACTTTAGACCATTCACTGTAAGCCTGATGAGCGGCTTCAATTGCTTGTTCAACTTCATGAGCTGTGCTTAATGTTACCTGGCGTATCTGTTTTCCCGTCGCTGGATTAAAAACTGGAGAAAAGCGGGTGCTATGACTAGGAATGAGTTGCCCATTAACGTAATTCTGTACTTGTTCCATTCTGAGCCTCTTTTGCGGATTTGATGTTAGTACTGAATCAGAAACTTTGATAATAGGTATATGAAATATTTATTTTATTTTCAATGTGATTTGGAATAAAAGGCAATTAGTGTGATCAGAGTAAAGTTTTTATGAATTACCGATAATTAGGTGACTAATTAGATGTTAATCAATATAGTGATAATAATAAATCATTACAATGAATGGATTATGTGTTTCATTTTTAACTATAAAAATGAAATATGATTCAGCTTATACTGCAAAACGATTACAATTGCTGGCGATAAATTTTATGGGGGATTTATGTCTGTCGCATCGAATCTGAATGAGTTTCAAGAACAAGTCCGTTCACGCTATAGTGAATTGAGTAAACGCCTGCAACAAGTAGCTCGATATGTGCTGGATAATACCAATAGTGTCGCTTTTGATACTGTTGCTGTGATTGCCAAAGAAGCTGATGTTCCTCCATCAACATTAATTCGTTTCGCTAATGCGTTTGATTTCAGTGGTTTTAATGAAATGAAACAGCTATTCCGCATGCATATGGTGGAAGAAACCGCCAGTTATGCAGACCGGGCCAGGTTATTTCGGGAATTGGATGGCGAACAGGAGCCACCGGAAGACCCTCAACATATTTTGCAGGAATTTGCCCGTTCAAATGTGCAGGCTATGCAACAGCTCGCTGCCAGAACGGCCCCTGAAGATTTAAGGAACGCCGTAGACTTATTGGCTCAGGCTAAGAATATTTACATTATTGGGCTGCGCCGTTCTTTTAGTGTGGCGGCTTATCTTTCTTATGCATTGAACCACTTGGAATGTCGCCCTTTACTCGTGGATGGTTTGGGAGGAATGTTCAGGGAGCAGATTAATTTAATTGGGGAAAAAGATGTTGTCGTTTCAATCAGTTTTACCCCTTATGCAGAAGAAACCCTGATGGTCAGTGAACGTGCGGCGAAAGCCGGGGCAAAACAGATTGTGATTACCGATAGCCAGATTAGCCCGCTTGCTAGTTTTAGTGATGTTTGTTTTGTGGTTAAAGAAGCACAGGTGGATGCATTCCGTTCTCAGTCTGCTACGTTGTGTTTAGTGCAATCTTTGGCGGTTGCTCTGGCTTATCGGCAAGGAAACCCGATTTAATTATCTTGTATACCCTATGGATTTCAAGTTGCATTGCGACGGCAAGGGAGCGAATCCCCGGGAGCATAGCAAACTATGTGACTGGGGTGAGTGAGTGCAGCCAACAAAGAGGCAGCTTGAAAGATGACGGGTATATTTCTGGATTAATTTTATTAATGACTAATAGCCCGCATATTTTGGCGGGTTAATTTTAACGGGCTGCTAGAAGCTCAATTTCAATAAAATATAAACCTGATGTGGATAATCCTCTATGTTGTGTCTAAATGCTATTGATTCCTATTGGCAATAATTATTTAATGGTTGTGCGAAGTTATGGTTTTGAAGAGGGACAACAGGATGATTAAAGGATCGCGTTACGTTTTTGCTGTTTTATCTGCAATTTCTTTCCAGGCATTTGCCTCAAATTTTGATTATAAAAGCGATATTCCAGTTGATAATAAGCCATCTGAGGAGTATTTAAAAAAAAGGGAAAATCTTAAATCCGAGTATTGGGATGTGAACGAACTCATTGCAGATAATCAAGCGGCGGAGAAACGGGAACTGGCAAGGCAGTTACGAGAAGATGAATCTAATCGGAAGAGTCGAGAGTTTAATGATCGTGTCAATGAGAAAATCCGTCAGGATATTGAACGTGCTGCGCGTATTAAAGAGAATAACGGTATGACCAGAGATAACTTTTTTGATCGGGAATAACCGTGACTTAAAGCAACTCGATAGTGAAGTGAATGACCTGTCGGAAGAAATAGGCAGTTTGTCGACAATTATTGACGCTCTTTCGAAAGAATTTTCTCCAATAGCATGTGAGTATAATGACTTCGCACTAAAGGAGAAAAATATATGGAACAAATCGAGTGGGCTGACTTTGAGAAAGTCGATATGCGGGTTGGCACAATTATTTCAGTAGAATTGAATCCTAAAGCCAGCAAACCTGCCTATAAATTACAAATTGATCTTGGCGAGTTGGGCGTTAAAAGCTCAAGCGCCCAGATAACTGTGCATTACATACCTGAACAATTAATTGGCCGTCAGGTGCTTTGTGTATGCAATTTTCCACCAAAACGGATTGCTGGTGTTAAATCAGAGGTGTTGTTAACTGGCAGTATGGATGAAAATGGTGCGGTGGTGATCGCAGAATTTACTCTTCCTGTCCCGAATGGTCATAAGTTATTGTAAACCACGCTATTTTGTTGTCGAATAAATGGAGTGTATTTTAACCAGCGACAATAAATATGGTTGTTCAATTACCTTCATTACATTTACGCCAGTATTCTTCTGAAACAATTAGCCATAGCCACCAAGGGTTATGGCAGTTCGTTTTTGGCTATAACGGACAACTTGAGTTAAACGTAGAAGGACAACAAAGTACCGTTAATTTTGGAAATGTTGTTATGATCCCACCGGATGCGAAACACAGCTTTTTCGCCAGTGGTGAAAATCAGCAACTGGTGCTGGAGTTGCCTTCGGCACTGTTTAATCAATTACATAGTGATTCTTTCTGGCAACCATTACCTGATTCTGCCCTTGCTCTTATTAAGTGGTTGCATGATTACCCTCAGCCACCCGCTAATCACGCTGATGCTGCCCGTTTGCTGCTTGCTCAACTACCACAAGTAGGCTCGTCTTCAACGTTGATAGTCAAACTGCATCAGGGGCTTGTTGGGCGTCTGCATGAGAAAGTGACGGTGATTGATATGGCTGATATTTGCTCAGTATCTGCCAGTACCTTGCGTCGTAAACTGTTTATTGCAACAGGGATGAGTCCAATGGCTTATTTAAAAATGTGCCGAATGGAATTTGCCTACAATCTGTTGGCTTACAGTGATAGATCTTTGGCTGACATTGCTTTTCTGTCTGGCTATGCCTCCCAGTCAGCTTTTACCTTTGCATTTAGTCAACATTATGGTTGTACTCCAGCCAGGTTGCGTAAAGCCAAATGATATTTTCAGCATTTTATGACTTGATGCACAATATGATTGTGCGTAATATACAAACAACGAGGATGTTATGGCTGTTGAATTCAAGGATAGATGGCTAGAAAGATTTTACGAACAGGATTTACCGCACAAATGCATACCTGCATCTTTACAGCGTGCGTTATACAGAAAACTACAAATTTTGGATGCTTCGGTTAAAGAGGCTGATTTAAGAATCCCTCCGGGAAACCATTTTGAATACTTGAATGGCTATTTGAGGGGATGGTGCTCAATAAGAGTAAACAGGCAATACAGGCTTATTTTTCAATGGATTGATGGTATTGCAGTTGATACATATCTGGATCCTCATAACTATTAAACTGAGGGAAATAAATGATGAGGAATACAAAACGTCGCCCTGCAACAGTGGGTGAAATATTGGTGAGTGAGTTTCTGGCGCCTTTGAATATCGAAATTAATGTGCTTGCGGAAGCTATGGGTGTTCACCGTAATACATTAAGCAGGATTGTGCATGATAAAGGTTCGCTGACCGTTCCTATGGCGATCAAATTGGCAGCGGCTTTGGGGAACACCGCAGAGTTTTGGCTTAATATTCAGCATGCCGTTGAACTATGGGATGTGCGTAATCATGCATATCAAGCGGAACTACTGAATGTAAAACAGATAGTTGAGCCATCAGTTGCAACGGCAATGCACTAATGTGTTTGTTTTCAAGAGCACGAATGCGTTGAAGTACGTAAAGCCATCTTATGATGAGATGGCTTTACGTGAGTGATAAGTATTATTGAATTTTCGCTTCTGATTTATCAGCACTATTAAGCAGGCGGCGAATAGGGACAATTAACGCCATCAATACCACTGCACAAATAACCAGAGCCAAAGATACACGGGAGAACAGATCAGGTAGATTGTCCAGTTGGTCAGCGCGCACGTGTCCACCAATCAAGCCGGCAGCTAAATTACCCAAAGCATTTGCACAAAACCACAAGCCCATGATTTGACCACGCATTCGCGACGGGGCCAGTAGCGTCACCGTCGCGAGTCCAATTGGGCTAAGGCACAGCTCACCGAGTGTCAGAAACAGAGAACTTGATATCAGCCAGAAAGGAGAAACGGTTTCACCTGTTGCCAGCACATTTTGCGCAGCCAGAATCATCACGCCAAAACCACCGGCAGCGAACAGAAGACCAATAATGAATTTACTCATACTGCTCGGGTTGATGTTGTTTTTGGCCAGTTTGGGCCAGAACCAACTGAATACGGGGGCCAGCAGGATAATAAACAGTGCATTAATTGATTGGAACCATACTGTCGGGATCTCAAACCCCATCACTATACGGTTAGTATAATCATTGGCGAACAGGTTGAATGACGTTGGCGTTTGCTCGAATGCAGACCAAAAGAATGCAGCAGATACCAGCAGGATAAAACAGACCAGCAGGCGCGAACGGTCACTACTGCTTAAACCGGCAAACAGGAACAAATAGGCGAAGTAAAGTGTTACACAGGATGAGATCACATAGACCATTGCGCTGGCTACGGCTACCGGATTGAATGGAATTACACCAAGGATTAGCAGAGCAATAATAGCAATGATAGCGATAACAGTGGTAAAGACCCATTTGCCGACGTTTTCACGCTTCACTGTAGGGTGGTCCCAGCTTGAATCCAAACCACCTTCTTTATCATATTGGCGCATCAAAGGGATCGTGTAGAAACGGAATATCAATAGGGCGACCAGCATCCCCAACCCTCCGATACCAAAACCCCAGTGCCAGCCATAGTCACGAACCAGCAAGCCTGTAGCCAGAGGAGCGATGAAGGAACCGATATTAATTCCCATATAAAATAGGGAAAAACCACCATCACGACGTGGATCATCTTTTTTATACAGCGTGCCGACCATGACGGTGACACAGGTTTTAAACAGTCCTGTACCTAATACGATCAGTAATAAGCCAATAAAGAACAAATAATGACTTAAAAAGCCGGAGAGAGCGATAGACAGGTGCCCTAGTGCAATAATGATTGAGCCATACCAGACTGCTTGACGTTGGCCTAACCAGTTATCCGCCAGCCAACCACCGGGTAGTGCGGTCAGATAAACACTACCTGCAAAGATACCGACAATAGCCGCGGCCTGTTCACGGGGAATACCCATACCACCATCATAGATGGTTGCAGCCATGAATAAGATCAACAGTGGACGAATGCCGTAGTAAGAGAAACGTTCCCACATTTCTGTGAAGAACAAAGAACTCAATGGGTAAGGATGCCCAAAAAAAGTTCTGGTTTTTGTATTGTCAATGGAAGATTGCATCTAAGTTTTCCTATAAGACTACACTCCAGGAGTGCGGTGTGTGTGACAAATAAAGCTTTTAAAAAGCTCTTTCAAATTTAGGTTTAGAGCAAACAAAAAAGCCACGTTTTTATTAAATGATGTCATGTCTTGTTAATATATTTTTAACATATTTTCCGGTCAATTTTATTAACAAGTAGGATATCTCTTACTTATATTCCACTTTTCAGAGTAAAATCCGACATAAATCTCATTTCTCATAATTGATAGGTTAAAATGAGGATGAAGCCTATTGACTTACTTCTATTTATATTCAATGTATTTTTATGGAAAAAATATTTTAAAATAATAAATTAAGTAATAACTATAATATATAAGACATCTTTTTAAGGGCTAGATATTAACGGTAATAGTAAAAGGGAAGAAAAGTAAATTGATTTGATTATCAACTTAGTATTTATTCGGAAATATTAGATTACTCCTTGTTTTTTTATATAAAAATTGGAAATAAATTAAATTAAAAAGTATAACCTCAGCGTTGAAATGAGATATACCCTATGGATTTCAAGATGAATCGCGACGGCAAGGGAGCGAATCCCCGGGAGCATAGAAAACTATGTGACCGGGGTGAGTGAGTGCAGCCAACAAAGAGGCAACTTGAAAGATGACGGGTATAGTCAATTATTGGGTTGTATGGTATGAGAAAGCGATTATGGCTGCTTCTTGGGTGAAGAAGCAGCCGTTAATGAATTTAATGGACTTTATCAGCTTGCCCGTACAGAGAAGGCATACCCTTGGGCCGGGTTTTAAAACGACGGTGTAACCACATGTATTGATCAGGTGCTTGTAAAATTTCCTGTTCCACGACTTTGTTCATGAAGGCAGCCGCTTTCACTTCATCGTCTTTTGGAAATCCTGCTACTGCTGGTTGAATAATCAGTTCATAACCTTTTCCGTCAGGCAGACGACGAGGGGTAAATGGGATCATTGCCGGATCAGCGAGACGTACAAGTATTGAAGTGCCGGTGGTTGTTGCAGCATGTTCAACAGCAAATAACGGTGCAAATACACTTTTTCGCGGGCCGTAATCATGATCGGGAGCGTACCAGACAATTTCGCCGTTTTTTAGGCAGCGGATCATGCCCTTGACATCTTTTCTATCCAACATGTATTTGTTGGAGCGTAGTCGTCCCCATGTTTGTAACCAATCCATAACCGGATTATCGTTCGGGCGGTAGACGCCAATGCCTGGATTGAGCAAACCGAGAATACGGGCGCCGAGTTCTAACGTCAGGAAGTGGATACCAATAACAATAATTCCTTGCCTGGTAGTTTGAATTTTCTGAATATTTTCTCGCCCAGTCACTTTAAACCAGCGTTCTATCCGCCAGTCAGGCCAAAACCAGGCCATACCTGTTTCAAATATCCCCATTCCGACGGATTCGAAGTTTCTTATTAATAACGCATTGCGTTTCTCCTGTGACATATCAGGAAAACATAGCTCAAGATTTCTTTCGGCAACTTTGGCTCGTTTTTTCAGAAAGCGCATAGAAAACCTGCCCAGACGAGTGCCTATCCAGTAAATAACGGGATAGGGGAGCAGAACCAGTAAGTAAAGCAGACAGATACCAAACCAGGTAGGCCAATAACGGGGATGAAGTAGTGAACGTTGAAAAGAAGGTGCTTGTATCATGGATTCTCGGGTTTTTATAGTTCCAATAAGATGGAAAAAATAGTTCCTCTATTGTGACATTTTTTAACGGGATATCGAAGTTTTCAAATGTGAAATGTTTATGATCTCAATTTTAGTCGATGGTGGTGTGCTTATTTATTATCCCGTTTTGCCATTGGTGGAAGAATGATAGTTCATAATTTACTGATAAATAAAAATTAAAATAGTTTTACAGAGCTATTTACAATTCATGTAGATAATATTACTGTTTATATAAACAGTGTTGTTTGTGGAGGGAAAAATGATGCATGTAGAAGTCACTATCGATAAGTCTAAAAAACTGCCAAAAGGCGCTGTCCCTGCGCTTGCAGAAGAACTGGATAAGCGTCTTAGACGTCGATGGCCTGATATTAAAACCAATGTAAAGCTGGCAAGTCATGATGGGCTATCTGTTCGTGGCGGCAATCCTGATGATAGGAAAGCCGTTGAAGAGATTCTACAGGAGACATGGGAAAGCGCTGATGATTGGTTCCAGCTCTGCTAAGGATTAAGTTACTGCCAGTTAAACCTGCGGGTTGTCGGCTGTTTGACTTATCTATCCTAGTTGCTTGTGTGTAAAAAGCTGCATGCTCAACTAATGGGAGGAGGGCCTCCCGTTTTACTACTGATTTCCTATCGCTGCGTTACAAATGACTACTCGTTGAAAATCATTTTCGTTATCATATTACGCTTGATAGCGGAGGCTATCATTTATACATCCCTATTTTATGACTTGAAATTCAGGAAAGTACACCATGCCAGTGTTACACAACCGCATTTCTAATAAAGAGCTGAAAGAACGTATGTTGGCGGAGACCCAGCCTCGTACTACCATCTCTTTTTACAAATATTTTAATATCTTAGATCCTCTGGCTTTTCGTAACAGCTTGTATCAACAATTTACCGACCTCTCAGTATTTGGCCGGGTTTATATTGCGAAAGAAGGGATCAATGCTCAGATAAGTCTGCCAACTCATAATTTGGAAGCATTCAAGGCGTTATTGTATAGCGTTGATCCTGCATTGAATAATTTGAGGCTGAATATTGCTCTGGATGATGATGGGAAATCTTTCTGGGTTCTGCGTATGAAAGTACGTGACCGCGTAGTGGCTGATGGGATTGAAGATGAAACTTTTGATCCATCAAGAACCGGCGAGTACCTTAAAGCAGAGCAGGTCAACCAGATGCTGGATAATCCTGATACGCTATTTGTCGATATGCGCAATCACTATGAATATGAAGTCGGGCATTTTGAAAATGCAATTGAAATTCCTTCTGATACGTTCCGTGAACAACTGCCAATGGCGGTGGAAATGTTGCAGGATAATAAGGATAAAAATATTGTAATGTACTGCACCGGTGGTATTCGTTGTGAAAAAGCCAGTGCTTATATGTTGCACAATGGCTTTAAAAACGTCTATCACGTAGAGGGCGGTATTATCGAATATGCTCGTAAAGCGAGAGAACAGGGATTACCGGTACGTTTTATTGGTAAAAACTTTGTCTTTGATGAGCGGATGGGAGAGCGTATCTCAGATGAGGTGATTGCTCATTGCCATCAATGTGGTGCGTCTTGCGATAGTCATACTAATTGTAAGAATGAGGGTTGCCACTTGTTGTTTATTCAGTGCCAAGAGTGTGCGACTAAATTTGAAGGCTGTTGTAGCGAAGCGTGCAGAGAAGAAATAAGGTTACCGGAAACCGAACAGCGTTCTCGCCGTGCCGGTCGTGAAAATGGAGCTAAAATATTTAATAAATCCCGGCATCGCCTACAGGATGGATTGAGCGGTACTTCAATACAGTCTGTTGAATAATGTGATTAATCGCTGGCACAGAGAGCAATGTGCCAGCTTATTCGATTTAGTTAAAGGAGACTTTAATAGAGATATTTAAATACATTGTAAATAAAGCAGAGTTCAATTCTATTACGCACATTCATCTTTTCAGTAATGTGTCTTTTATGGGAATAGACTGTGCTACTACTGATCTTTAACTTTTGTGATATCTTGTAATTAGGCGTTTCTTTCATCCAGTAATCGATAACTTTATGCTCTTGAGGACTGAAAATAGAACAACATTGATCGACTGTCGCTTTATGTCTCTGAATTTCCTGCAATGTAGTTTTGCTAATTTTATTAAGCAGATAGGTAAGATTTTTCTTTGCCAGAATAAAAGCATTATCCTTCAATGCAATATGATTGTCACAATAAGGATAAGCGCTATTAAGGTATATATATATACGCGTGTTATCTATAAGAGTAATAAATTTCTGTAAATCGGAACAGTAACTGGCATGATGGCAATAGTGTGTCAAATTAGCCAGAACGATATCAGGAGAAAAATGAGTTACAATATCTATAGCCTCGTTGATTGAAGGCGAGTCAACGATTTCAAGATTTTCAGCATTATCGCTCTGCTTTAAAAATTCGCTGATACCTGAACGGGTATAATAGCACTCTTCAACAACTAAGATTTTCATTATTGTACATCCCTGTTCCTGTTTGGCCAAACTCACAATAAACGCCCCATATATTAGTAGTCAACTCGGCAATTGTGATGGTTAAGTTAACTTAATCCGAAATTATTATATAGTGATATGGTATTCCAGACAAAATCTTTGAGATGAATTGATGTGTCTCCTAGCCGGACACCCATTTATACGGGTGTCCGGGTTTAAGATTATTAATGTTTCGTATGGTTTAGATCGCTGTATTCTGAAGATTCGATCTTTTCTATTCCTGCCTGGAGGATGTATATCAATTGCTTTGCAATGTCAGTTGTCAACCATAAGGTTCGATCTACCATGACATGTTCTGGTGTTTGATCTTGGGAGGACAAATAGTGAAGGCGTAGCATCATTGCATCATATGTATCAACGGTACTCACATCCCAACCTACAACAGGATGCGTTTGAATAACCTCATCTTTACTGCCCATAAAACCTCCTAATCAGATCACTGCATTATTTATTAATATCATTGACTAAGAGCAAACTACCTCATTCTCGAATGAGTCATTAGTTAGTATATGCTTTTTAATGAAAGTAAGAAGGTTTTTTGTTAGGAATTATGAGTCAATTTGTTGGTGTATTGATAACTATGTAAATTAATGGGGATAATGACTATCCCCATGTTGTATCAATCTACTACTTTCACATCCCAACGGGCATCTTCGCCAGCTAAAAATGGAATAAGCCTTTCTTCATTGCAATCGATGTGTTCAATGATGGGAAAAGGTTTGCGAGTCAGTTCGATAAAGCCTTCATTGACAGGCAGCCCGTAAAATTTAGGGCCATTAAGTGAACAGAAGGCTTCAAAATGCTGTAATGCATTTATCTCTTCAAACACGGTTGCATAAGCAGGTAACGCTGATGGCGCGTTAAAGACGCCGGCACAGCCACAGGAGGACTCCTTTCTATGTTGTGCATGTGGCGCCGAGTCTGTGCCCAGAAAGAAGCGATCACAGCCACTGGCGATAGCTGCCCGCAAAGCCTCTTGATGCACGTTGCGTTTCAGCACAGGCAGACAGTACAGATGTGGACGAATCCCGCCAACCAGCATATGGTTGCGATTGAACATGAGATGCTGTGGAGTTAATGTCGCTGCCAGATTGTCATCGCTTTCCAGCACATATTGTGCAGCTTCTTTGGTCGTTATGTGCTCAAACACAACTTTCAATGCTGGAAACTGGTTACGTAGTGGTTCCATAACTTGTTCAATAAAACGGGCTTCTCGATCAAAAATATCAATATGAGAAGCAGTAACCTCACCGTGAACGAGCAGAGGCATCCCCAATTTTTCCATCACTGCTAATAGTGGATAAATATTCTTTATATCAGAGACGCCGTGACTTGAATTGGTTGTAGCATTGGCAGGGTAGAGCTTACAGGCGGTAAAAATGCCTTCTTTATAACCTATTTCTATCTGAGAACTTTCAGTAGTGTCAGTAAGATAACAGGTCATAAGAGGTTGGAAGTTATGTCCTTCGGGAATGGCTGCCAATATTCTATCCCTATAGGCTTTGGCACTGACCACTTCTGTAATCGGCGAAAGCAGATTAGGCATGACGATAGCTCGGCCAAAGTAATGACTGGTATAGGGAACGACAGTTTTTAGCATTTCACCATCGCGGAAATGAATGTGCCAGTCATCAGGGCGGCGGATTTTTATTGTGTATGATTCAGTGGTCATGAGAAACCGGCTCCAGTATATATGATAGGAACGAAAGATGCTGAGTTCAGCATATTCAGGCCGGGAATGGATGATAAAGCTAAAATGGTCGAATAGCTATTAATGAATATAATTTTTAGCAAAATTACCAGCTAAATCAATTAGGTTAGGGTAATCAGAGGTGGATTTTCTTATAACAAAGGGAAAAATAAAATATGAGGGTAAAAAAAGAAATGAAGTTGGCTCCTCCAACTGGACTCGAACCAGTGGCATACGGATTAACAGTCCGCCGTTCTACCGACTGAACTATGGAGGAACTCCTTCACAACGAGGCGTATATTAGTGATATGTTTCGGCTTTGTCAAAGTAGAAAATAATAAAAATAGCTTGTTTGCTGTCAAAATACACTTTTTGTTGTGTTTTTATGCTAATAAATTGATGATTGATGGAATTTTATTCTGAAAACGTGAGTTGAATAGAATTATTTTGCTTATGTTGTGAGTAAATAGTAGTGGAGAATTAAGTAGAGAGATCAGAATAGCAAAAATCCCGCATTAAGCGGGATTCTCATAATTTGGCTCCTCCAACTGGACTTGAACCAGTGACATACGGATTAACAGTCCGCCGTTCTACCGACTGAACTATGGAGGAACTCCTTAACAACGGGGTGCATATTAACGGTATGTTTTTGCTTTGTCAAAGCGGAAAATAACAAAAATGGTTTGTTTGCCGACAAACTAAACTTATTGATCTGTTTTTATGCCGAATAAGGGGTATTTGCTGGAGATGTATGCTATAGGAAGCAGGTTGATCAGAATTATTATATTATGTTGTAAGAAAATGGTGGAATTTAGGAATGCAAAAAGCCCGCACTGGGCGGGCTTCTTATGAATTTGGCTCCTCCAACTGGACTCGAACCAGTGACATACGGATTAACAGTCCGCCGTTCTACCGACTGAACTATGGAGGAATTGTCCTTGACAACGAGGCGAATAATATCTGGGTATTTTGGGCTTGTCAAAGGGGAAAAGTGAAAATTGAGTTTGATTGGTTAACCGGTGTTCAAGGTGATATTTTTTAGTCGATTGAATTTTTCAGTTCAAGAAGTATGAGAATTAACTGATGTTTGTCTATGATAATTATATGGTGAAAATATCATCTATATTTTCTATTTATAAAATAATTAGTCATGAGCATTGAAAATATAATAAAATATATATCAGATAATTTTATTTTTGGGTTATTTATGGTTTTTTTATATTTAATGGTAATTTTCCTATTTTATCTGTTTTAACAGATCGCTTATTGTATTTTGATATTTATTATCGGATTTTATCGTTTATACTTATTAACTGAAAAAGTAATTTGTTATCTAAGCTCTGATTTGGCAATCATGATTTAATCCACGCCAGATCGAATATCAAATGGTTTGCCATTGATAATGAAATTTCATTTACTTCTAGTGCACTAAAATATTATCAATTTAATAATATATTTGTATGTACATATAAATGAAATGAATAAAAACTATTTCAGAAAACATCTTAAATTAAATAGTTGGTGAGGAGGTGAAATTAGTTTTAAATATAAAATAAGCAAATAATATTCTCCCCGAAAAGAGTGGCTAATTTTCTGGTGATTTATATAAAACAGATGAGGAAAAGTCATGAAGTTTTTAATTAATACTGATGTCGCTAACTGGGTTTCGCATAAAGATTGGTTTAACGTTCCATTGCGATTATATGTTGTTCTACAGGATGATGACGGTTCTGTACCATTAGATACTTACAAAAGTAAAATTGTAGTGAATGGCTTGAATGAGGGCGAATATGAAGTTGTAAGTAGCGATAACGCCTTCAATCCTGTTAGTAGAGCATTTGAAATATTAGTAAAAATTAAAACAGATCAGAAGGTTAACGCTACAATTGGTTTTGAGGCTGAAGTCACGGATGCGAGTGGTGGAGTGGTAGCGAAAGCGGTTCTGAATCGATTTAAATTGAAATCAGTAGGATTGGCAGCACCTGTATATCCCGCGCATTATGATAATGTCATTAGTGGTGATGATATAAAAGCAGGAGTTAAAGTACTTTTCACTGATTCCAATATCTTAGATAAACATGAACTGAAATTTGTTTTTGATAATAACAATGTTGAAGTTGTTCCTGGTGTACAAAATAGCGGTGATATTCGTAGTTTGCCTGTAAAAAATGCTCTCCTTACTGAAGGTAAGCATGATAGCCTTTATTATACTATTAGTGAAAGCGGTACTGCTAGATTTTCGGTTGTTCAACGTGTACTTGTAGAACTTGATGAGGGTTCTGAGACGGTTCAGGTCCATCGCGATTTGGAAGTACCTTACATTGAAGAGTATGATGAAAATAGGGGCCGACCAATTGGTGAAAGTATTATTGAGTATGACATCAATATTTCGGTTAGCGATGTTAAACTTAAAGACAAGCAATTGAAAAAAGGTACAGTACATATAAGAGGATATTCTGCTGACGATCGGGATGCAGGGCAGTTGGTATTAAAGATAGATTCTTTACAAGGTAGTGAAGATAATGTTTTCAAATTGGCTGTAATTAATCCTGAAAAAAATGCCGATGGTCAACCGGGTGGAATTGATTTCTTTAATTATATAGGTAATGGCCTGGTGAAAATTCATTACGAAATATCATTTATTGGCGAAGCGAATATATTGCATAAATCTAAAGAGAAAACTTATAAGGTAGTTTTGGACTAACTGGCTTGGTGCTCACGAATGTGTGGTTGTTTATATAGAAAAAAGCCCAATTCACATTGGGCTTTTCACATGTTAACTATTTTTTCTAGCTATTTCATGCACACTAGAGATTCTCTTTAGCATCTCTAGGCTTAAATTTGGCTCCTCCAACTGGACTTGAACCAGTGACATACGGATTAACAGTCCGCCGTTCTACCGACTGAACTATGGAGGAATCGTTCTTGGGAACGGGGCGAATACTAGCGATCAATTGAAACACTGTCAACGCAAAAAGCTTACTATTTTGTTACTTGCTTGTCATATGAGCGTATTGCCTTATAACTGTACTACTTTACTGAAATTGAGTACCTTTGTTCATTATCGGCTATCTATGAGTAACGATGTTGCTATATGTGATTGTTCAGGAAACGTCATGATATAAACATCATAAAAATGAATTTCACCTTTCATTTGTATAATACGTTTGATTTCATCTTTTATTGCTAATGGAACATCGGGATGGGAACAAAGCTCTTTGATTGTGCAATCTGAGATTTTTTCGCTGACGAACCATTCGCCGTTATAACATACCCGTAGATCAAGTACGCCGATATCGTCAAACCGATACACTGGTTTGATCTCGAATAATAAAACTACTGACATAATAATGAAGAGTACTGTAAAAGCTAGCAGTGAAAGTAAACTAAAATATGGGACGTACCAGATAAGTGCTGCGAGAAGCAGGTAGGATACAAGCATAGCCAGGCAAAGATAAGGATGGTTACGGATAAACTGGCTGTTAAAACGAGGTTTACCATCACGCTGTTCTTCTATGTTGATTCGTTCAAGATCCTGAATCAGTATCTGTTTAATGATATTCATATATTGACCTGATTAAGCAAAGGAAAAATGAAATATTTTCATCACTATTTATCCTTAAGGTTAGCATGGGACAGGTAATCTTACGTAGATCAGTTGTCTTATTTTAATCTGCCAACTGTTATTGACTGAGATTAACGTTAATGCTTTCATTAAGATAATGGTTGAATAAATCAAAAAAATTTATAACGAGTAACTCTATTTGTTAAATTGTTGTTCTAATAATGAGCATAAATATTTTTTTTAAAACACCAATGCATAAAAAGGTTGCTATTCCTTTTCTATCATGAGTTAATGCAGCCGGCCTGATAAACAGACCTACTTTATGTACGACATCTTGAGTTAATGAGTTATGTGTAAGTGTTATCCTCAGATAGCCTTTGTTGACGCGTTTCCTTCTTAGTGCCTCCATAAGTAATAGCTGATATAACTGGCCAATACATGCCCAATGGTGGCAAAATTCTTTTGATATATAGGAAAGTCACAATGTCTGACAAAATGAAAGGTCAAGTGAAGTGGTTCAACGAGTCTAAAGGCTTCGGTTTCATCACCCCAGCTGACGGTAGCAAAGACGTATTCGTTCACTTCTCTGCCATTCAGGGTAACGGTTTCAAAACTTTGGCAGAAGGCCAGAACGTAGAATTCACCATTGAAAATGGTGCGAAAGGTCCAGCGGCAGCAAACGTAACAGCTATCTGATTGCTTGGATGATTTTTTAAGCCCGTCGCTATTTTCTATGGCGGTGGGCTTTTTGTTGGTTAGAGTCATATCTTTCTTTACTTATTAATTACTCCTGATTATACTTCGTGCAAATTTTATTGGAGAGATAACCATTGGACAGTCAAAGTTTTCAGTTAAATAGACAATAAAACGGCAAGCTGTTTATCCCTTCCGATTTGCTGCTTGCCAAATAAAGCGGGCAGTGCTACTCAAAATATCTGAGCTGTACTTACTCAAAAAATAGCGTTGTCTGGTACTTAGTTAAGTAACCAAGATAGTATATTGGGTTTTTATTATGCTGTTATATATTTACGCTTTGTTACCTCCTGGTATGGACAGAAAATAGGGCTGAATTAAACATTCAGCATACATTTCTGTGTGCAAAATAAATGCACATGATTATTTATCCATTTGGTTGTATGGAGAATGTCATGTTAATAACTCCTTTTGTCTTTCATTTATTATCGGCTATGTGTTTTGGTGCATTAATTGGCGCTGAACGCCAATGGCGCCAACGTATGGCAGGTTTAAGAACTAATGCATTAGTTGCGACTGGCGCAGCAGTTTTTATCCTCAGTTCAATAACAACTTCACCCGATAGTGCCGGTCGTATTGCTGCGCAAGTTGTTTCAGGCATTGGTTTCCTTGGGGCTGGCGTCATTATGCGGGAAGGCATGAATATTCGTGGATTAAATACCGCAGCAACCCTATGGTGCTCGGCTGGAATTGGTGTGCTGTGCGGTCTTGGGCAATATTGGCTAGCCGCGATAGCAACTGCGATTATTCTTTGCGCAAATATATTGTTACGTGAAGCAGCACAACGTATTAATTTACAGCCCAGGCAGCAAGCCATTGATCCGGTACAGTGTTATAAAATTCATATAGTGTGTGACAGTGATGACGAAATTCTGGTGAGAACTTTGGTACTACAGGCTCTCAATGGCGTAGCTGTGAGGTTACAATCACTGAGTTTCGCTGATAGGGTCCAACCCGGAAAATTTGAAGTACGTGCTGAAGTGCTAGCAACACTAGCAGAGCAAAAAGAGATAGAGGCCATTGTTTGTCGCATAAGTCTGGAAAAGAGCGTTAGCTCAATAAACTGGAAAATTGCTTCTGAACCACCGATCTGAAAATCTTTTGCATAAAACAGAAATCACTAGTTCGGTAAAGAATCACCATTGACGAATGGTGGTTCGTCATAAGAAACAAATAAAGCGTTGCCTACGCTATGTTTTCTCGGTTAGGCAACGTGTAATTAAGAAACCATTTAGTGTTATTTTTCGAATAATTAAGGTGAATATTTCGCCTGTGATGCTTTTATTGATACGTTGGTAATTTTAGTAGGTATAAATTATAAACAAGGCAGTGAAGCTTGTGATGAGAATGGTGGTGACAGTACCGAGTTGTAGTTTTGCCGATCTTGGTACTGGTCAAACAGTGACTATTGTTACCATTAAATCTATCGTTGACTGTAGATTTCAGATTGCGTTTGGTCGTAAGCCAGGTTGATTACAAATTTGCTTTATACCAGTAATAGCTTTGGATGATATTGTTAGTTAGTGGCTGAACTAAGTAAAAGTCGTTCGATGCGGTATTTTTAGCCTTGGTCACTGTTGCTGGATTGATTGTTAATATTGTTATCCTCGTGTCAGAATTTAGTCGTGGCAAACCTGATATAGGTATCATTCGCGGGTACAGAAAAATTGATGAGTTGATATTTAATTTGGTTTGCCATCAGTTGCTCGTTATTGCTCAGAATTTTCAGTGAAAATATCAATTATTTTCGATGGCTAAGTAGAAGAAATGATCTAAGTTTGTTCTTATATAAGAGTAAAATAGATAATAATTCTGCTTGATGGAGAATGCTGTGAAAAAATAATGGCAGCAGCCAATGGTTACCATCAGACAAGATTTTAGGGCATTAATTTAACAGTTCGATATTTATCCGATGATAAAGTAAAAACGCGGGTTATCTTTATGGTGATAAAAGAGTAATGATATTACAGGAGTTACTAACTTTCCTTGAGCCAGTAGAGATGAGTGTAATCTCTGTTATTTCTGTATTAAGAGAGAGTGGAGCGGTAGCAAGAGTTCTTACCAAGGGTAACACTGCTATTAGTGTCAGGATTTGTCGTGGCGTAGGGTGAGAATTCAAAGTTATTTTAGCATTCTAACAAACAGAGCTGATGGCTACTGAAATCTTGAGAAATGAAATCAAATTGGTATTTAAACTGCGCATCGTAAAAATCTTGTGTTGAAAAGAACGGGTATACGGTTGGTTTCTTGATGATAACATTAATGATGTTATGGTATTGAGATCCGCTGATGTAGGAGTTTTTGTTAGCAAAGGTACAGATAGTGCAAAAAAAGTGATAGATATTACCAGCCTTGGTAAGAACTTAAGGGGGTTAAATGAGGGGTAGCTAAGAGAAGAGAGCGAGAGGGAGTATTATAAAGCGCTTGAATATAACGGCAAGTTTGAACTTTGGTAATGTTTTTTCAATGTTGATTAGCAGAGCTTTTATTCCATTCTTTCCGGCGCAAAATATTCGTTTACTAGTACAAGATCTGAGTAGTGATATTTCTTAGTTTTTTTATATCGGGATAAAATGGATTAAACAGTTCCGGAGGAGAACATTATAAATGAGGTATTAAAAATATTGGATATTATATAGTGTTGGAGGAGCTAGCTTGTGTCATTTTTGGTTGCATAGATATATATAGTGTAATTTATTGTTTTTTTAGTTAATAATTCTGATTGTAGAGTTTTATTTCTGCCAGATTAGTGTATTGAATTGTTACCTTCTGAAATATTTTTTGTTCATATATTGCTCGTATAAAGGATGTGTTTTGTCCAAAAAACAGGGGCATTTCCAGTGTTGCTGATTACATAATTGATAATGATTCTCGATCGCTATATTCCATTTTTGTTTGATGAACTATTGGGTTTAGCGTTTTTACTCTGAGAGTATTTTCTGTGATTAGGTTAGGTTGTAATCGTTTGTTGCATTAATTGTCATGTTTGATGAATAATTACTTGTAAAGTTATCACTACTATTTATATGGGTAAGTAAATTCCTTATCAAAATCCTACTGTTTCCATTTTTTCATGAAATATCAGGGTATTTCTGTTACCAATAGTTATTAATTTCATTATTTTGGTTGGAAATGATATTGATTTTTATTTCTATTAATTATTTTTACAATAAATATCAATTAATTATTTTTTTCTCTATGCAGTTAATTATTTAATATATCCTTATCACACAATAAAATGATGTTTGTGATATACATTAATGACGTCATTAGTTAGGTTTTTATATGTGAAAATAATGTTTTTGGGATGGTGATCGTAAATTCCACATGAAATAATGAAAGATGAAAAAATAACTTTTAATATTTCATTTGGTTTGTATTATAGGAGTATGTGAGTTCGGAAATGGTGTGTGTTTTATTTAAATATTAATCTGTAAACTATCCATTTCTTGTATTATATAAATGGTGGTAATTTATGATGGATATTTAGTAAAGTTATATATTTTTGTGATTAGAAAATTTTATTGCTGGAATTGTATCTCTTATGGAACTTTAAAGTAGGTTTTAAGGGTAATAAATCACATTTAATCAGTTTAAAATGCCTAATGTTTTTAAAATATATATATTGATAATGTGTAAATTTAATTAATGGTTAATTTGAAGTATGAAGATTCAAGATGAAAAAGATAAAGTAATCAATCGAAAGATTTTGCGTATTGTTATATTATGAGGAATGATTTTTAATAAATTTTTCTAATGTTTTTTGTCGCCATTTTGGTTGTCAGGAGTCGAAATAGACCGATTTTTCTGGTCATCTCTATGCTGGATATTGATTGTTATGCAATCAATAAAATGTTGTTATAGTTGTTTTTTTATTCATTATCTTACTGTATTTTATGCTATTTTTGTATGGTTAGTGTTATCTGAACGTGGTGGTATACATTTTTAGTTAAGCCTTTGGGTTAAAAAAAGTACAAATCTAAACGAAAAGTGATCATACCAGTATCTTTTTTGCAACCAAATTTTACATAAAATTAATCTGTTTTATCGTGCAAATGGAGATGCCGGATCTCAGAATAAGATTATTGTTTACACTTGTTACTCAAGGATAAAATTGTCTTTTTTGGTGCTAGTTTGACTAAGGATAGGATTTTTTATCGTTATTTTAAATTTATAAGTTTAATAGATCGTATAAAATCAAAAAATATATCTAATATTTTTATTTAGATAATTTAACTTATTAAAATTGAGAATTCGGATTTTATTTAATTGTTTGAATAGTTAATGAGCAATTCATCGATTAAATGCATATTAAAAGCCCTTGTTTTTGTGAGTTATGTCACATAGTATTTAAAATTGCGCTCTCTTTCCGTTGTATAAGCTGATGATTCAGGAGTAAAGTTGTTCCGTATTAAGAATATTCTTAATCGCCAATGAAAAATGTTATATCAGGTAACGCAATAATACTTTTGTAGCTCACTACCGTAATATTTTTGAAGTTGGATGAATCAAAAGTAATACAAAGGATGGTTACTGCTCTGACTAAGCCTGTATATTTTAGTTATGTAAGAGATTATTAATCCCTAAGCTATTTTAGGAATTTTGTCACGAGTGGTTTTTCGAACACTTAACTGATTTTTTAATGTAATCGGACGGGATAGAGAAATGAGTACGGTTGAATTGCTCAAACATATTTATGACATAAATTTATCGTATTTGCTTTTAGCTCAGCGATTAATTAACCATGAAAAAGCATCAGCGATGTTCCGTTTAGGTATTAGTGATTCTATGGCTGATACGTTGTCTGAATTGACATTACCTCAGTTGGTCAAGCTCGCTGAGACTAATCAATTAGTCTGTAATTTCCGGTTCGAAGACAGTGAAACTATTCAGCAGCTTACTAGGGAATCTCGTGTGGATGATTTACAACAAATACATACAGGCATTTTGTTATCTACTCATTTGTTTCAGAAGTTATCTTCGAAAGACGATACGTCAGTGAAAAAAAGAGCATAAGAGATGGCCGAGAAAAGTATAGTTCAAGAAGCTAAGGATATACAGTTGGCGATGGAACTCATCACTTTGGGGGCGCGGTTACAGATGCTTGAAAGTGAAACGCAATTGAGCAGAGGGCGATTAATTAAGCTTTATAAAGAATTGAGGGGGAGTCCCCCGCCCAAAGGGATGCTGCCTTTTTCAACAGATTGGTTTATGACGTGGGAACAGAATATTCATTCATCGATGTTCTATAATGCCTACCGTTTTTTACTCAAGAGTGGTTATTGTGAAGGTGTGGAAGCTGTTGTTAAAGCGTATCGACTCTATCTTGAACAATGTCCTCCTGTTGAAGGAGACGCCCCGGTTTTGGCGTTGACTCGTGCCTGGACTCTGGTTCGTTTTGTCGACAGCGGCATGTTGCAACCTTCACAGTGCCGTACCTGTGGTGGAACTTTTATTACTCATGCTCATCAACCTGTGAATAGCTTTGTTTGCAGCCTTTGCCAACCGCCATCACGTGCAGTAAAAAAACGTAAACTTTCTTCTGAGTCTGCCGATACTAATTCACAACTGCTGGATGGACTTGCTCAACACGCAGTGTGAATTTAAATGGGAAAATTATTCCTACAGGTTACAGATTGGTATTTTTTCTCCTGTAACCTGTATTGAAACCACAACCATTCTGGATTCAGACTGTTCAACTTCCCATCCGCTCGCCAACTTAGCTAAAGGATATCGCGTGTTAGTATTTTTAGGATATATCGTAGTTTTTGGTGCGGTAATCGGTGGTTACCTGATTGTAGGTGGTCATTTAGGCGCACTTTATCAACCCGCTGAATTTTTAATTATCACTGGTGCTGGTATCGGTGCTTTTATTGTAGGTAACAACGGAAAAGCAATTAAGGCAACATTGCGTGTTTTGCCAAAGGTAATGCGCAGATCTAAATATAACAAAGTGATGTATATGGATCTGATGGCGCTGCTTTTTCGGTTGCTGGCAAAATCCCGCATGCATGGCGTCTTAGCATTAGAGCGAGATATCGAACATCCTCAGCAAAGTGATATTTTCACCCAGTATCCGCGCTTGCTTAAGGATAAGCATTTGATGGATTTTATCACTGACTACATGCGATTGATTGTGAGTGGCAATATGAATCCTCATGAAATTGAATCTTTGATGGATGAAGAAATTGAAACTTATGAACAGGAAAGCGAGATCCCGGCAACCAGTTTGACGATGGTTGGCGATTCTCTTCCTGCTTTTGGTATTGTCGCTGCTGTTATGGGGGTTGTTAACGCTCTGGGTTCAGCAGATCGCCCGGCAGGAGAGCTTGGCGTGCTGATTGCTCATGCAATGGTTGGGACATTCCTTGGTATTTTGCTGGCCTATGGTTTTATCTCTCCGCTGGCGACATTGTTACGTCAACGCAGCGGAGAACATATTAAAATGATGCAATGTATTAAAGTGACATTGTTATCCAGTCTGAATGGTTATGCTCCGCAAATTGCTGTTGAATTTGGCCGTAAAACACTATATCTCACAGATCGTCCTTCTTTCACTGAGCTGGAAGAACATGTTCGCCGGGTAAAAGCACCTGTCCAGCAAGAAACTGAAGAACAAGCATGAAGGCGCGTAACGTCTCTGTCATTAGGGTAAAAAGACGTAAAAGAAATGGCATCAAACATCATGGTGGTTCATGGAAGATTGCTTATGCTGACTTTATGACCGCCATGATGGCATTTTTTCTGGTTATGTGGCTGCTGGCAATTTCCAGCCCGCAAGAACTGACCCGAATTGCAGAATATTTCCGTACTCCGTTACAAGTTGCAATCAATAAAGGGGAGCGTAGCAGTGATAGCTCCAATCCTATTCCGGGAGGAGGGGAAGATGTGCTTCATCAGGAAGGTGATATTCTGCGTCAGTTTGAAGTCGTTGAAGCCAATGATGAAGCCCGCAAATTAAATAGGTTGCGTGAGCAACTTGATCAATTGATCATTACTGATCCTCGCCTTAAAGCATTACGTCCACATCTGTTGATTGACATGATGGATGAAGGGTTACGTATCCAGATTATTGACCGGGAAAACCGGCCAATGTTTATGGTTGGCAGTGCAAAAGTTGAAAGTTACATGAGTGACATTCTACGGGCTATTGCACCAATCCTGAACGATATTCCTAATAAAATCAGCCTATCAGGTCATACCGACGACTTGAAATATGCCAATGGCGAACGTGGTTACAGTAACTGGGAACTCTCCGCAGATCGGGCGAATGCGTCAAGGAGAGAGCTGTTGATAGGTGGGCTGGATGAAGGAAAGATATTGCGGGTGGTTGGCATGGCTTCAACGGTTCGTTTGAAACAAGAAGACGCTAGCGCACCGGTTAACCGTCGCATCAGTATTTTAGTGCTCAATAAACAAGCGGAAGAGCGGATTGAACAGCAAAACACCGGCAGCGATTCCTTGATTATGAATGATAGTCAGGAAATTCACGAGGTGATTGGAAAGGATTCGGCTGAAAGCAGGCCAACACAACAGTCCAATGAAATCACAGTATCAGTTCAGCCAGCATCACCAAATGCTGAACCTAATCGTGATACCGACTAAGGTGACAAAGTAACAATGGATATTACCGCGTTTTATCAGACCTTTTTTGATGAAGCAGATGAATTGCTGGAGGATATGGAGCAGCACTTATTGCGGCTCGATCCTGATGCGCCGGATCAAGAACAATTGAATGCTATTTTTCGTAGTGCTCACTCAATAAAAGGCGGCGCTGCGACTTTTGGTTTTATCAAACTACAGCAAACTACGCATGTTCTGGAAAATTTGTTAGACAGTGCCAGACGAGACGAGATGAGTCTGACAACTGATATTATCAACCTGTTTTTAGAAGCGAAAGATATTATGCAGCAACAGTTGGATGCCTATAAAAGTTCTCAGGAGCCGGATGAAAGTGCGTTTACCTACATCTGTGAGACTTTGCGCCAGCTTGCATTGGAAGTACAGGAAGAGAATGAAGGCGAGGTTGAGTCTGTTATAGATGCGGTAACGCCGGAGGTGCCTGAATCTGAGCTGGAATTAAAATCGGAGCCTGCTGCGACTGAAAACCAGCAAGGTAGAGTTCGGGTTCACCTTTCTGGTCTAAAAGAGCGTGAAGTATCTCTGATGCTTGATGAGCTGAGTAATCTGGGGGAGGTTTATGATGCTGAACAAACTAGGGATAGCGTTGAAGCATCATTGGTGACATCAGCCACAGAGGACGATATCACCGCAGTACTCTGTTTTGTTATTGAACCGGAACAGATCACTTTTTTGCCGGTAGCTGAACCTAAAGACGCTGAACCTAAAGACAAAGTTAAAAATCAAGATACAGCTAAAGTCGTTAAAACAACCACGTCGGAAAAAGGTTCCGCACCTCCTGTCGGGCGTCCGGCACCAACACCACCGGCTGGATCGCCACGTCAACGGGCAGAATCTTCCAGTATTCGGGTTGCGGTTGAGAAAGTTGACCAGCTGATAAATCTGGTTGGTGAATTGGTCATTACCCAATCTATGTTGGCCCAACACTGTAACGCTCTTGACCCGACTTCACATGGTGATTTGCTAAATTGCATGGTTCAGTTGCAGCGAAATTCCAGAGATTTGCAAGAATCTGTGATGTCTATCCGTATGATGCCAATGGAATATGTGTTCAGTCGTTACCCGCGTTTAGTCAGGGATCTGGCTAGTAAGCTGAATAAAAAAGTGGATCTCACTTTGGTTGGCAGTTCCACTGAGTTGGATAAGAGTTTAATCGAACGGATTATTGATCCGTTGACTCATCTAGTCCGTAACAGTCTAGATCATGGTATTGAAGAACCAGAAGCTCGGCTTGCTGTGGGTAAACCTGAAACAGGCAATCTGACACTTTCTGCTGAACATCAGGGAGGAAATATCTGTATTGAAGTGGTGGATGACGGTGCAGGGCTAAATCGCGAAAAGATTCTGGCTAAAGCGATATCACAAGGGCTATCAGTTAGTGAAAACATGAGCAATGAAGAAGTTGCCATGTTGATTTTCGCGCCTGGTTTTTCCACTGCTGAGGTTGTAACAGATGTATCTGGCCGCGGTGTAGGAATGGATGTGGTTAAGCGAAATATTCAGGAAATGGGTGGTCAAATCCAGATTAACTTCCAGGCCGGTAAAGGGACAGTGACGCGGATTTTGTTGCCTCTGACACTGGCAATCCTCGATGGTATGTCAGTGAAAGTGAATGACGAAGTGTTTATTTTGCCATTGAGTGCGGTAGTCAGTTCTCTTCAACCGCAGGAAGAAGATATTTATCCACTGGCTGGTGATGAAAAATTACTGCATGTCAGAGGAGAATATTTACCACTGATTAAGTTATACCGTGTTTTTGATATTCCTGATGCGAAAACAGATCCGACGAAAGGGATTGTTGTGATTGTACAAAGTGCCGGCCGTCGTTATGCCTTGTTGGTTGATCAATTAGTTGGGCAGCATCAGGTGGTTGTGAAAAATATCGAAAGTAACTATCGCAAAGTCCCTGGGATCTCCGCTGCCACGATTATGGGAGATGGCAGTGTGGCGTTGATTATTGATGTTTCTGCCTTGCAGCAGCTCAATCATGACCAATTGGCGCTCAGCAAAGCTAAAAAATAAGCACTGAATGGGGAGCATCCCCAAAGAAAATCGTCAATCTCACAGTAAAAGGTAAGATCATGTCGGCCATAGAAGCGTTTAATAAATTGTCAGGAGAAACTGCCGGGGAAGGATATTTGGTTTTTACCCTAGGTGATGAAGAGTATGGTATCGAAATACTGAAAGTACAGGAGATCCGGGGCTATGATCAGGTTACCCGTATTGCAAATACTCCGGCATTCATTAAAGGGATAACCAATCTGCGGGGCGTTATTGTGCCTATTATTGACCTGAGAATTAAATTTGCTCAGGAAACAGTTACCTATAATGATAATACCGTTGTTATTGTTTTGAATCTGTTAAACCGGGTGGTTGGTATTGTGGTTGATGGTGTTTCGGATGTTTTATCGCTCAAAGCTGAGCAAATCTGTCCGGCACCTGAATTTGCAGTAACATTATCTACCGAATATCTAACAGGACTGGGTTCACTTGATGATCGCATGCTGATTTTAGTGGATATCGAAAAACTGCTTAATAGTGAAGAGATGGCGTTAGTAGATTCAGTGGCTAAAAACTAATCATAAAATGTAACTGCCATCATCGACAGATGGCAGCCAATTTTGTCTATACCCTATGGATTTCAAGATGCATCGCGACGGCAAAGGCGTGAATCCCCGGGAGCATAGAGAACTATGTGACTGGGGTGAGCGAGTGCAGCCAACAAAGAGGCAACTTGAAAGATGACGGGTATATATTTCCGTTAAGTCCAGATCAGAAAAATATTCAAATTTCTTTTATTCAATCAGTAAAGTTTCCTTTGGTGATGCCGATAACAGAGCCATGCTGATCTATTGTAAAAAGGGAAAACATGTTTAACCGAATGAAAATAGTGACCGGGCTGATGGCGGTCATCATATTATTTGGTGCTCTGCAATTTATATCCGGAGGGCTTTTCTTCCATGAGTTGAAAAGTAACAAAGAAAATCTAGAAATACTGGATAAAATGCGTGAACAGCAGACATTTTTAAATGACACTTGGGTTAATTTGTTACAAGCTCGTAACAGTCTGAATCGTGCTGGCATTCGCTACATGATGAAAAAAGATGAGGGTGTCGATAATTACTACACATTAGAGCAGTTACTGACTGATGCCAGAAGTAACTTGTCTATAGCGGAACAGCGTTTTGAGCAATACGAACAGACCGCTAAATTGCCTATTCATGAATCAGAAAGTCTTAATCGTCTTAAAAAAACCTATGATGTTTATATTTCCGCACTGCATGAACTCATTGTTCTGATTGAACATGATCGAGCGGTAGAATTTTTCAACCAGCCAACGAGCAAATATCAGAGTGCTTTTGAAGAAGAATATAACTTCTATTTGACCCAAAACGATCATCTCTATTCTGATGTTGTCTTTGATGCCAATATCTCCTACAGAAATGCGATGATTACGTTGGGCATTATCATGCTGATTCTGGTTTCAGCCATGATTTTCAGTTGGGTTAGCATCAAGCATAGTTTGATAAATCCGCTAAATAAATTGTTGGAGAACATCAAGGCGCTTTCTACCGGTGATTTGACCCAAAATATTATTGTTTCAGGCAGGAATGAGATGAGTACGTTAGCCGTTGGCCTGAAACATATGCAAAAAGAGTTTATCACTACTGTTACCAGTGTTCGTCAGAGCAGCGAAAGTATTTATAACGGAACCAGTGAAATTGCCGCTGGAAATAATGATCTCTCCTCGCGTACTGAGGAACAGGTTGCTTCTTTAGAAGAGACCGCCGCCAGTATGGAGGAATTGACCGCAACTGTGCGTCAAAATGCAGAAAATGCTCGTCAGGCAAGTAATCTGGCTGATAGTGCTTCTGACGTTGCCCGTCAGGGCGGGAAAGTTGTGGCGAATGTTGTACAGACAATGCGTGAAATTGCCGGCAGCTCTCAGAAGATTTCCGATATTACCAGTGTTATTGATGCTATTGCGTTCCAGACTAACATCCTGGCGCTGAATGCCGCAGTGGAAGCCGCACGTGCCGGTGAACATGGGCGAGGTTTTGCTGTTGTGGCAGGCGAAGTGCGAAATCTAGCACAGCGTAGTGCTGAGGCGGCAAAAGAGATCAAAGCATTAATAGAAGATTCAGTAAGCCGCGCGGATACCGGTTCTGTGTTGGTTGAGAGCGCCGGTGAAACAATGAATAACATTGTCAGTTCAGTAACCCGTGTCACTGACATTATGGGTGAAATTGCATCTGCATCCGATGAACAAAGCAGAGGAATAACTCAGGTTGGTCTGGCTATCTCCGAAATGGATCGTGTCACACAACAAAATGCGGCTTTAGTTGAGCAATCCGCAGCGGCTGCGGCTGCGCTGGAAGATCAAGCGGGGGGATTGAAGAAATTGGTTTCTCTATTCCAATTACCGAGTCTTGACGATAAGCCTCAATCTGAAACAAAAACTGAGCATTTGCCTGTGGTTAAGACTGCTCCTGCTAAATCGAATCCACCGGTGTTGAAGAAAGTCAACAATGTGGAAGAACAAGCTAATTGGGAAACATTTTAAAACACTAAGCGATAACCACGGCTGCACATGCAGCCGTTAACAGAGGTGATTACATGTTAGGCAGGCTTCGTATATCAACCAGTTTATATCTGTTACTGATGATGTTTTGTGTAATGCAGATAATCTCAAGTGGTTTATCACTTGGAATCATTCACGCAGATCAATCCTATATTGAACGAATTGATCTGGGAACACAGAAGAGGGATACCTTAGGATTGAGCTGGGCAGCTTTGCTGCAATCGCGTAATACACTTAATCGAATCGCTGTAGGGAAAACGCTGCAACAATCTGAAGCGCATATTGAGAGTATGGTCGCTAATGTTAAGGAGACCTTGGATAGGGCTGAGATGCATTTTGCCGAGTTTATTGCGCTGCCTAAATTAAATGAAGAAGACGGCAGTAGCGTATTATTGGCCTCGGTGGAAACCAGTTATAAGGAATATATCAGAGCGCTTAGAGAACTCTCGGCGTTTTTAGAAAGTGGTAATTATGATGCCTTCTTAAACCAGCCGACAGAAAAGTATCAGCAGCAACTTGAGTCTGATTTTAACCAATATATGCAGTATATCGGAGAGGAAATTAAGACCGCTGTTCAAGATGGTCGCTTTTATTATCAGATTGCCACCGCTATGTTTGCAGGTGCGATCTTAATGGTATTGGTTGTTGCCTGGGCGGCTCATTGGTGGTTGAAAAAGAATCTTCTCAGACCTTTTGCCAATATGCGTAGTCACTTCCAGAATGTTGCGGAAGGGAAACTCAATAAAGAAGTTTCTGTTTTCACTCAAGATGAAATTGGTGAAGTGTTCTTTAAATTACGTGAAATGCAACGTTCACTGGTGAGTTCCATTGCTTCGGTGAAAGAGAATACTAACCTGATGTATAGCGGTATTCAGGAAATTACTCAGGGTAATACCGATCTCTCTTCCCGTACTGAAGAGCAAGCTGCATCACTGGAAGAAACAGCCGCCAGTATGGAACAACTGACAGCAACTGTACGTCAGAATGCGGAAAATGCTCGCCAGGCCAGTGAATTGGCGGTATCTGCATCGAAAACAGCCTCTAAGGGAGGTGAACTGACCGTTGATGTTGTGGAAACAATGGATGCAATTGCCAATAGCTCACAGAAAATCAGCGCTATTATCAGCGTTATTGATGGCATTGCATTTCAGACCAACATTCTGGCGCTGAATGCGGCGGTAGAAGCCGCACGGGCAGGGGAACAAGGCCGAGGTTTCTCTGTTGTTGCCGGCGAAGTGAGAGATCTTGCTCAACGAAGTGCCGAAGCAGCGAAAGAGATTAAAACATTAATCAGTGAATCCGTTCAACGGGTCAGCCAAGGCTCTGAATTAGTTAGCCATGCAGGAAAAACCATGAATGAATTGGTCGTTTCTGTCAACCAGGTCACGGATCTGATGGCTGAAATTGCTGCGGCATCGGATGAACAAAGTCGGGGTATTCATCAGGTAGCACAAGCTGTTACACAGATGGATCAGGTTACTCAGCAGAATGCTGCATTGGTTGAACAGTCAGCCGCGGCAGCGGCGGCACTTGAAGACCAGGCAGATATTTTGGTGCAAATAGTGGCACAGTTTGAGTTACCAGATAATTCAGAAAATAAGCTTGAAAATGAACTTTCACTGACGCTGAGGTCTGCGGATAGCGAAGGGGCAGTCAGTCAGACTCGCTGAGGCCAGATGAAATCAAATTTAATTGCTTCAGCGACAAGTAGTTTGCCACCTTCGCCACTGAATCACATGATTCAGCGTTATACCATGTCAGATGCGCATTTTGAGCGCATCTGCCAGCTTATATATCAACGTGCGGGTATTGTGCTGGCCGCACATAAACGGGAGATGGTTTACAACCGTTTAATTCGGCGTTTGCGTACCCTTGGAATACGTGATTTTGGGCAATACCTGTTCATTCTTGAAAGCGACATCAATAGTGAAGAGTGGCAGGAATTTATCAATGCGTTGACAACTAACCTGACGGCTTTTTTCAGGGAAGCTCATCATTTTCCTCTGTTAGCTAAACATGCAAGTAAGAAGAGTGGATCGTACCGGGTATGGAGTGCTGCGGCATCGACAGGAGAAGAGCCATATTCGATTGCAATGACGTTAAGCGATGTGTTGGGAGAGCGTTTTCAGCGGGTAAAGATTATTGCCAGTGATATTGATACCCATGTACTGGAAAAAGCCCGCAAAGGGGTTTATCGATTGGATGAATTGCGTCAACTGACCGATCAACAGAGAAAGCGTTACTTTTTTAAAGGCGTTGGATCTTATGAAGGTTATGCTCGTGTCCGGCCCCAACTTGCTGACATGGTGACATTCCAGCGTCTAAACCTGTTAGATCCCAATTGGCCGTTTGAAGAGAAGTTTGATGCCATTTTTTGCCGTAACGTTATGATTTATTTTGATAAAAAGACGCAGGAACGGATACTGCGCCATTTTGTCGCTTTGTTAAAACCCGATGGATTGCTCTTTGCAGGGCATTCTGAAAATGTCACTCAAATAAGCCGGGAATTCTACTTGCAAGGACAGACCGTTTACGGTGTAGGCCGGGCAAGGAGAGGTCATGAATAAAATAACTGTTCTTTGTGTCGATGATTCAGCGCTTATGCGTCAAATCATGCGAGAGATCATCAATAGTCACCCGGATATGGAGGTAGTGGCTTGTGCGCCAGATCCACTGGTAGCACGTGATCTCATTAAGAAGCATAATCCACAGGTACTCACACTGGATGTTGAAATGCCACGCATGGATGGTATTGATTTTCTAGAAAAATTAATGCGCTTACGGCCAATGCCTGTGGTTATGATCTCTTCTCTGACAGCCAAAGGTTCCGAAATCACATTAAGGGCATTGGAACTTGGCGCTGTTGATTTTGTAACCAAGCCTCAATTGGGTATTCGTGAAGGCATGTTGGCTTACAGCGAGCTTATTGCGGAGAAAATACGGACAGCGGCACAGGCTAAATTATCTGTGCCAATAGCCACGCCAATAAGTTCTGTGCCTTTAAGTTTTAAGCCTCTGTTGTCCAGTGAAAAACTGATAGCAGTCGGTGCTTCTACTGGTGGGACGGAAGCCATAAAGAATTTATTGCAACCGTTACCTGTCACCAGTCCGGCACTGCTTATTACTCAACACATGCCGCCTGGTTTTACCCGTTCTTTTGCTGAACGGTTGAATAAACTTAGCCAAGTTACCGTAAAAGAGGCTGAAAATGGCGAACGGATTTTGCCGGGGCACGCCTACATTGCTCCGGGGGATCGCCATATGGAACTGTGCCGTAATGGTGCTGATTACCAGATTCTAATCACCGATGCGCCGGCTGTTAATCGTCATCGTCCGTCTGTAGATGTGTTATTTCGATCAGTGGCTAAATTTGCCGGGAGAAATGCTGTCGGTGTATTGCTGACCGGCATGGGCAGTGATGGCGCGGCAGGTTTACTGGAGATGAAACAAGCCGGAGCGTACACATTGGCGCAGGATGAGGCAAGTTGTGTGGTATTTGGTATGCCAAGAGCCGCGATACAGATGGGGGCGGTGGATGAGGTGATGGACATACACAAAATAAGTAAGAAAATGCTGGCAAAAATAAGCTTGGGGCAGGCTGTCCGTATTTAACGGTTGTCGGATATACCCTATGGATTTCAAGATGGATCGCGACGGCAAGGGAGTGAATCCCCGGGAGCATAGGTAACTATGTGACCGGGGTGAGCGAGTGCAGCCAACAAAGAGGCGACTTGAAAGATGATGGGTATAAATTTAAATTTTTAGCGGCTCTGTGCTAACTGGTAAATAATTTCAAGGAGTTTTTATGGCGAATAAGGATCTGAAATTTTTGGTGGTTGATGATTTTTCAACCATGCGTCGCATTGTTCGTAACCTTTTAAAAGAATTGGGCTTTAATAATGTAGAAGAAGCTCAAGATGGGGCAGAAGCCCTGACTAAAATCCGCTCCTCTCACTTTGACTTTATTATCTCTGATTGGAATATGCCCAATATGGATGGTTTAGAGTTGCTAAAAGTCATTCGTGAAGATGCCCAATTGGCTAAGATACCGGTTTTGATGGTGACAGCGGAAGCGAAGAAAGAAAACATCATCGCCGCCGCACAAGCCGGGGCCAGTGGTTATGTTGTTAAACCTTTTACCGCAGCTACTCTGGAAGAAAAGCTCAACAAAATATTTGAAAAACTGGGCCTCTAAGGAGAGATAATGAGTGTAAATCCAGTCATGCCAAGGGATGAGACCATTAGCGCCAGTGAAATTATCAGCCGTATCGGCCAGCTTACGCGTATGTTGCGTGATAGTTTACGTGAGTTGGGATTGGATAAAACTATTGCTCAGGCGGCTGAAGCAATACCTGATGCGAGAGAACGTTTGGACTATGTTGTACAGATGACAGCGCAGGCGGCGGAAAGGGCGCTTAATTGCGTTGAAGCGGCGCAACCTCGTCAGAACGAATTAGAGTCATCGGCAATATCACTGAAAAAACGTTGGGATGAGTGGTTTGAAAACCCAGTTGAGATGCCTGTGGCACGTTCATTGGTTATGGATACCCGGAATTACCTCAATACGGTACCTGAACATACCGCATTCACTAACGCTCAACTGCTAGAGATCATGATGGCGCAAGATTTTCAGGATCTTACTGGCCAGGTTATTAAGCGGATGATGGATGTTATTCAGGAAATAGAAAAACAGCTAGTGATGGTATTAATGGAAAACATGCCGGCTGATCAGGTGATAAAAACCAAGAAAGAGACTGACAGTTTACTAAATGGTCCGCAGGTGAATCAAAATGGCGTGGGCGTTATCGCTAATCAGGCTCAAGTTGATGATTTACTGGATAGCTTAGGTTTCTGAATAAACGTGGCAGGGGTAAACCTGCCACTCAGGATTAAAGATTTTCTGGAAATTGTTGACCACGATATAAAGAGGTCAAATGACTTTCATCGTCAGCGGTGGGTTATGTGTCCAACGATATTTGCTGCCAAAAGTGCGTAGATGTACCCGCAATTTTGCTTCCCTTTTCAGGCCGCGGGAGTTTTCGTTCTCCCCCCGATGGGTAATTCTTGCAGCCAATGGATCATAAATAATAACGTATTATCGATTGGATTGAGCAAGGTTAAATTTTTGTTTGATGATGAGAATAGCTTCACCTCTATTCATAACATTGACAGCTTAACGAAAGCTGTTTTATTACTGAAACGTCATTAGCGGATTCTTATCCATCATCCGAACAAATATTGGCTGTTGTCCATGCAGGTGGACGACTCAATTACATTTTTAATCAATTGCCAGAAAACTCATTACCAATAGAGAAGGAGCAGAGGATAATATGACACAGCATAAAGAAAAATTTGATGGTTTGGCTAAAGGTTATGATCGCTACCGCCCTCGTTACCCGCAGGTACTTTTCCGTGAAATTTGCCATTGGCTGCCTAAAGACAGGGCATTGTCTATTGTCGATATTGGTGCCGGAACCGGCATTGCTCTCGAAGGGCTGGCAAATCTGCTTGGTCAGCAACACCACTACACTGCCATTGATATTTCGCAGGATATGATCGACACCGGTAAACAGAAACTGCCGTGGGTCAATTGGTTACATGGCAGCGCTGAACAGCATCTCGCCAATGTGGGTAATCCTGACTTAATCATGGCAGCACAATCTTTTCAATGGATGGATCGGGCAACGGTGTTAAATCTGGTCAGAAACAGTCTGGCAGAGAATGGCATCATAGCGATCCTGCAAAATAACCGAGATTACCGGCATAGTGAATTTTTGAATGAGTATGAAAATCTGCTGGAAGAATTAAGCCCTAACTATATCCGTCACTATCGGGATTTTGATTATGCGCAGGAATTGAAAACAGCATTTCTGTATGAAAATGCCCTCCATATTACATTCAATACCTGCTGGAGTATGTCTATTCCCGGCGAAGCATTTATCGGGATGAGTCGTTCATCGACTCAAGTGCAACGAGCTTTAGCTGTCCACGGTGAGTTATTTATCGAAAGATTAAAAATGCTGGTGGATAAATATCAATTTGAGGGGAAATTGGCAATTTTATATGAAAGCCAACTGTTTATGGTTGTTAAGCAGGTTAATTCTGGAAACGAATAATATCAGAAATGGCGATCAGCTTCTCTATACCAACTGAGGAAGATATCAAGGAAATATGGCACTCTTGCAAGACGTTTATCTGCCATTTGTGGCTGATTTTATGTCGGCAGCGCTGAATGAAACGCCTGTCAGTATTATGGAGAAGTTAATTTATTGGAAAATTGCTAAATATGATAATCAGATTGTTGCCATCCATGTCGTTACATGTAGCAACTATTACTAAAGGTGAAACAGCTTATAGCCGCCGTTTCACCTTCTCCTTGGAAGCCAGACTAATAAAATAAGAGCGTAGCGATAATATCTAAGCCAAATACAATATCCAGAGAGCGCCAAGTTTTTATTACAGCGATATCCTACTTAATGAGGTACTTCAAATTTAAAGTAATCGCTGAGGAGAGTTATTTTATCGTCCATAATTTCGATTAATGTCACGCCCATATTGCTATAAATATCACTGTTTTTACGACGCCCTTCATTTTCCCAAATAACGCAAGCATGGTTATTATTAGCAATAAAACCAGTTTTCGTAAAATGTAAATATTCAAAATTTGAGAACAGTTTTTTGAGAAAAATAAGCGACATCTTTTTACCTACCATTGGAGGAATACCCGGATAATAAAGTGAAATATCTTCGGAAAAAATATTATCCAGTCGTTTAAGGTCATACTGATTCATTGAGATAAGAAGTTCTGCGGTTAATTCATTTATTCGGTTCATCATGTTTTGTCCTCTGTTTTATTTACCGACATAATCGTGTTATTTAGGCTTGGCTGACTACTTCATTTTCCTGCTGCAAAACGTTCAATCGTTGCACCAGTTGGCTGACCCTTGGGGCGTTAAATAGATCGCGCAACGTGATTTCAACGCCGAAGTCACTACGCACTCTTGCTATTACCCGCATTGCAACCAAAGATTCGCCGCCAAGCTCAAAGAAATTGTCCTCTGGAGAGATATTTTCTAATCCCAACAACTCGGCAAACAGATGACAAAGCGCGAGTTCCTGTGGACTGGAAGATTTACTTTCATTGACTACTGCACTGTTCCACATAGGTTTCGGCAACGCTTTACGATCTAACTTTCCATTAATGGTCAACGGGAAGTGATCAAGTTGCACTATGGCCGCTGGAATCATCGCTTCGGGCAAGCGTGTGGCTAGATTGGACCGTATTAACTGTGGTTCAAGCGTAATACCCTGATGAGCAATGACATAGCCCACCAACCGCTTCTGTTGACCTTCATCTTCACGCACAATGACCTCGGACTGCACGATATCAGGGTGTGCATTCAGCGCTGCCGCGACTTCGCCCAATTCAATACGGAATCCGCGGATTTTAACCTGATCGTCAGTGCGGCCAAGGAAGTCCAATACCCCATCCCGACGCAATCTTGCCAGGTCGCCAGTGCGGTACATGCGCGCATCTGTGCCGACAAAAGGATCAGCTATAAAGCGTTCAGCGGTGAGTTCAGGACGATTCAGATAACCACGCGAGACTCCTGCGCCGCCCACGTATATCTCACCCACAAAACCTACCGGAACCGGGCGCTGAGCCTCATCAAGAATATAAATACTGAGATCGTCGATAGGTTCACCAATAAGGCTTGAAGCAGGTTGCGCAATAACTTCACGTGAAAGAGGGAAATAGGTCACATGTACAGTGGTTTCAGTAATACCATACATATTGATCAATTGAGGAGCGTTATCAGCGTGTCTTTGATACCACTCCTCCAGGATATGGGCATTCAGCGCTTCTCCGCCAAAAATCACCATGCGCAGCGCCAAACTCTGCCCAAGCTTAGGCGCTTCGCGATCAGCATGGATCAACGCTTGAAACGCTGAGGGCGTTTGGTTTAACACCGTTACTTTTTCGCTAACCAAAAGCTGCAAAAAATCTGTAGGTGAACGGCTGACTTCCCAGGGAACAATTACCAGTCTTCCGCCATTCAACAATGCTCCCCAACACTCCCAGACAGCAAAATCGAAAGCATAAGAGTGAAACATTGTCCAACAATCAGTTTCAGAGAAATTAAACCAGCGTTGAGTACTTTGTAGCAAACGCATCACATTGTGATGAGTCACTACCACGCCCTTGGGCACACCGGTGGAGCCAGAGGTGTAAATGATATAAGCGGGATGCGCTGAAATCAGCGGTTGCAAGCGCTCTTTATCAGACAGATCAGCAACACTCTGCATTTCCAGATGGGCGATCAACTCGGGATCATCTAGCGATAACATGGGGGTATTGGTTGCCAGTCGTTGCGCAATTTCACGGGTGGTGATCACACAAGCGGGTTTAGCATCGTCAATCATAAAATCAAGACGACTTTGTGGATAATCCGCCTCCACTGGCACGTAAGCAGCACCCGCCTTGATGATAGCCAGTAGTGTCACCATCATCTCAATAGAACGTGGTAAGCAGACCATAACACGCTGTTCCGGGCCTATTTGCCGGGATACCAGATAGCGTGCCAGTTGGTTAGCATGTTGGTTCAATACCGTATAGTTCACATTCTCCTGTTGATAAGTCAGCGCCACATTATTCGGCGTTGCAATTGCTTGTTGTTCAAAGCGTGAGGTCAGTGTTTCCTCATTATTTGATTCTGTGCGCCGTGCAGGTAATAGGCTCTCTCCCAGGTGCCAGCCTGGCAATATCAGTTCACCAATGGGGCGTGATATATCTGCCAGCAATTCAGTGATGAAGTGCTGAAAAAGAGATTTTTGAAGGTTAATATCGTGGGGAGTGTAGAGGTTATCATTGGTATCGAGCGTAAACTGCAAATTGCCGCCTTCGTCATGATAATAAATGGTCACAGAGAGGTCTTCCACCGGCCCGCTGGACAAATTTTTGGTACGCCCAAAATTACCGGCAAAGCTCACATTGCTGTTAAACAGCATCACATTAATATTCTGCGCAAACAAGCGGGGGGCGGAACCATTTCGCTGTAAATCACGATAGATATCTTCAGAACGATACTGCTGGTGTTTAAGTAACTGGCGGATTTCCTGGCTGACCTGCTTACTAATGTCGCCTATGGAATGAGCAGGATCTATTGTCAGACGCAGAGGTAATACATTGGATACCATACCTGGAATACTACGTAACGCACGCCCTGAACGCGCAGTGACTGGCATACCCAAAGTAATATCCTGCTTATCGGTCATACGAGAAATCCAAGAAGCAACGATAGCAATAATAATTTGTGCCATACTACTTCCGCTCTTTTCACTCAGAGTACGCAGAATATCGTTGACCTTTGCCGGGATTTCACACTGGGTGCAACTAAACGAACCTAAATCGGCGAACTGACCGGGTTTCGCTCCCACGGCAAGGCTCTGTGGCTCACTTCGTCCTGCCATATACTGTGACCACCACTGGCGGTCATGTTGAAAATTTTCCGAGCGGCGATATTCTCCATCGAAAGCCAACAGATCGCTGAGGGGGCCGAAAGGATTTTCCAGCTCATCAGCGCCAGTAAATTTCTGGGTATACAGTTCAGCAAGCCGCTGAATCAGCAACGTAGTGCCAAAAGCATCACTAGCCAGATGATGGACACGGATAAACAAAAGATAATGTTCATCACTGATTTTTAGCAGCGCAAAACCAAACAACGGCCCCTGTGTTAACTCCATCGGCCGCACTAATTCAGCCTTCATCCAGATTTCAGCTTCTGCTAATGCATCCACATGGTTAGATAGATCAATAAGTGGGCAGCTCCATTGCAGATTGGTCACGATCTGTTGCTGTGGTCCTTGTGGATGTTGCACAACCACTACTCGTAAACATTCAGCTTCATCTATCAACTGGGACAATGCTGCGTTAAGCGTCTCAATATCGATAGCGCCTGAAATATCAATATAACAACCCGTATTGTAAATTCCTGAGCTTACATTTAATTGTTCCGCCAGCCAAATTTCCTGCTGTGCTGCGGTCAGGGGGTAATAGGTTCCTTGATGTTGTTTCATAATTAATCCTCACAGGCTGGTGTTCTTTTTATTTATACAAACCGCGTAATTTAATGTCTGCTTGAGAACCACGTAGCAAAATCAATATGGCGCAGAAGCAAACAACGACAGCAATAACAAAGGGAAGACCTTGAAAATAGAGAGGTTGCCCCTGACGAGATGAGAAATGAAGCAAGAATGCACCCAACAGCGGTGAAGCGGTGATCGCCAGACCCAACATACAGTTCTGCGCTCCCAAATATTCCCCTTGTCGTTCATTGCCAGCACGTAATGAAATCAAAGCACGAAGTGTTGAGTCGCTGATCAACGCCAGTGCATGCAAAGCAATTGCCCCCGCAACAATAAGTGGTGATACGGCCAGGCTATAAGCGATAAACGCCAGCATGTAGAATCCGTAACCGATGATCGCTGTGCGGTATTCGTTACAGCGCGTCACGAACATTTTTAGCAACCAAGTTTGCGTTATGATAATCCCGATGCCGAGTCCGGTAAGAGCCAGACCGTTTTCACGTGGTCCCCAGCCCAAACGTATTTCATTGAGTAAGACAAAACAGGCCAGAAAAATACCGTAAACCACCATGCCAAGCGCTGAAGCATAAACCAATCGTCTCAGTACCCCATCCGTCGCCAGTAGTTTCAAGCTGCCCACAGGATTGGCTCGGCGCCAGTCGAACGAACGCCGGTTCTCTTTGGTCAGACTTTCGTTCAGAACAAACATGGCGGCAATAGCGTTCACTGCGGCCAGTGAGCCAGCAATTACAAACGGCAGGCGTGGCGCAATCATGCCTAATAACCCACCAAAGGCAGGCCCGGCGACCATGCCGAAGCCGAGAACACCACTGACCAGACCGAAACGCGCGGCTCGCTGTGCTTCTGGCGTAACGTCCGCTACGTAAGCCGATGCAGCGGAAGTACTGGCGGCGGTGGCGCCTGAAAGAAATATACCGATCACCAACCATCCCAGCGACGGCGCTGTCGCCACCAGCGTATAACTCAACGCCGTTCCAAACAGTGTTGCAAGCAGTACCGGTCGCCGTCCCCAAGCGTCGCTAAGCGTCCCTAACAACGGGGCGAAAAGGAACTGTGCAAAAGCATATAGTGAGACAAATAACCCGATTAACGGCACACCCGCTTCCGGTGGCTGCGGGGCAACCTCCCGCAACAGATCGGGTAAAACGGGAAGGACAATCCCGATACCCAGAGCATCCACAGCCAATGTCATTAGGATGACTGCCAATCGGCGTTTATGCTGTCGGTTTTCAGGAAGGTGAACCGTTGGGGAAGAGTCACTCATACCTGTCCCCCTTTTATGATTGACGGAAAGTGATGGATTATCGCCTGCGATACATGTGCCACGTGCTCTTCCATCAGACAGCTATAATGATTTCCCGGCACTTCTGCGATGCGAATGGGCAGGCTGGAGAACTTCTCCCAACCCCAGGCGTTGGTCTCCCGGATCTCCGGCACAACAACCCCTTTCGGTAAGGGTTCCACCGCTTTTATTAACAGCATAGGAATTGGCGACTGTACGGGTATTGGACGATATTTAGGGGACATATCCGACGCGGCCCGATAGACATTGAACAATCCGTTAATCGAGCTCATATCATTCTGTGCGTGAATCAACGAAAAACGTTTTAGTTGCTCTTGGATATAGCTCAGTAACGACTCACGTGGTAATGCACGCATTTCGTCGTCATCCAGGCTGTCGATCATTTCCAGTCGGTCAGTGTAGTAGGCAAAAATACCAAGAATCACTTTGGCGATATCAGCATCTTCCTGATACGGAACCGGTGCATAGGGTGGTGCGGCAGAGTCGAGTAGTATTAGAGAACCGATGCTTTCTCCTTCACCATGAAGCTGCCGGGCCATTTCATAAGCCACCTTGCCGCCTAATGAATGACCGCCGATATGATATGGCCCTTGCTTCTGTACCGAGCGCAAACAGGCAATGTAATGCGTCGCTATCTCTTCCACTGATTGGTGAGGCGCAGTTTTTCCATCAAGTCCCAAGTATTGCATACCGATAAATGGCAGTTCTCGTGGTAACGCTGCGGCCAGAGGCATAAATTGGGTAACATTGCCGCCCATACCCGGCACACAAAAGAAGGGTGAGTAATTACCATTACCGCCGTGATTAATTGGCGCCAGACAGTAGCGGATATGGGCATTCTCAGGAGCCTGGCTCTTTTTATCGTCAGATAGAGAACGGACGACTCGTGCCATTGTCGGCTGTTCGAGAAACTCCGCCAGCGTCAGACAGTGTTGGAAATGGTCACGCAAACGGGAGATCATCTGTGTTGCCAACAGCGAATGACCACCCAGTTCGAAGAAATCATCTTCCAGGTTAATCGTCTCTTCACCCAGTAGCTCATACCACAATTGACGAACCGCCTCCTCCGGGCTGGCGGAATCGGATATCGCCGATGAATTCTGTAATTGCGCGTACTGAACAGTAGTAAATTTACTGACAACGATCTGTGCTTCCATTCCGGCGATAGCCAGATCGAAAATAGCGCAGCCCTCTTGATTGCTGAGACCAATTACACTTTCTTTACGGCGGGCGGCATAATCCACAGCCATCCCTACTTCTGCCCAGGTATCCCAGTTAACTGACGTTACCGGTATAGCCTGTTGTCGCCAGTAGTGCGCCACGGCATCAAGATAACGATTCGCCGCCGCGTAGTCTGCCTGACCGATGCCACCTACCAATGAGGCAAGTGAAGAGCACAACAGAACAAAGTCGAGAGGGTCCTGACTAATCGCTGTCATCAGTTGCTGGGTACCACTTACCTTTGCCGCCATTACATGGCGCCAGTCCTGTGACGTGCCATGTTCCAGCAATCCACTGGCTTCAATACCCGCTGAGTGAATCACACCATTGATAGCGCCAAAACGTGTCCGCATTTGTGCCAATGCTTCATTTAATGCCACACCGTCAGCAACATCAGCGCGTAATATCATGATTTCAGCACCCGATTTCCGTAACACATCGAGTAAAGCTTCATTTGCCGCATGAGTTTCCCGGCGGCTCAAAATACCGAGTTTAACCTTGCTGCATTTATTGCTGATGTGACGTGCTAGTAACTGACCGATACCCCCCAGTCCGCCAGTAATTAGATAAACACCGCCATCACGCAGAATTTGTCGGCGAGGTATCTCATCAAGCTCAGTAAATGTCTGCAATTCACGCTCACCCTGTTTAAGCGTAATGCTGGTAATCGGTATTCCTTCTGTTGCTTCTTCCGGTTGGATATCCGTATGCAGTTCCGCAATCAGCGATTGATATGTAGCAAAAGTGTCATCATCCAGATCGATATGACGTGCGGAACACCCGGGATACTCTGCCGCCAATATTCCCAGCAAGCCAAGCGCGGGTGCGGCATTACAGGCTTCCAGCACTCTGGCTGCCTGTAGGCCACGGGAAATCAGGGTAATATTAAAAACCCTGTGATGACCGGTCAGCGCTTTAATCGCCGCCGCCAGTTGTTCAAACGCGGCCTCTGGTTGAGAAATCCCTGCCGCAGTCCAGCACCAGATAATACGTTCTGGCAGCACTTGTTGCTGTATCAGGCAATCTATCAGTCGTTGATAATCTTCGGGTTGATCCTTACGCAAACTAAAGCGGTAAGTATCCTGTTGCAGAAATTGATCAGCATCTTCAACAACAATACTACCGGGCGTCGCCGTTTCCCATAAATCACTCAGTCCAGCGGCTTGGGCGCCAAAAATCAGCCACGGAGTACGATTCTGCTTTGCTTCGCCCAGCGGCTTCGGCAGCCATTGAGGGTGACGACACCACTGGGCTACATTCGCCTCACGTGCTGGCTGGCGTGGTAAAGAATTGAACTGGCGTAAATTGTAACCGTGAATTTCAACCAGCACCTGCTTGCAATTCTGACTCTCATCCCAACTAAATAGCGTTATGTCATAAGTCCGAGGTGCCGTCTCAACTGCCAGGCTGTAAAATTCGGCGCATAATGGCTGATGTAGCGTCAGCGAACCATAATGGAACGGTATTGAAGCATCGCCCGGCAACAGACAGGCATGTAGGAACACCGTGCCTAAGTCGAGCAAAGCAGGATGTAATGCAATATCAGGCAAATCATCGATAAATGCCGGATTGAGTCGCAACTGCGCCAACGCACAGCGATCACCCATCCACACACCTGCAATGCATTGCCAGCGCGGTCCATAGTCAGCAAATGCTTGATTGAAACGCTCCGATGCTTCTGCAACTTCTTCAAGCTGCAAATTCCGACGTAACTCATAAGGTGAAACAATATCTGCCGGTGGAGAGCACACGGCGGTAACATTGCCGTTTGCGTGAAGTTGCCACATGTCATCACCATCACCGCGAGATTCCAGCGTAAAGGCAAAGCCGTTATCAATGGCGGTCAAGCTGATGCGAATCTGACGCTCAACACCTGACGATAGTACCAACGGCGAGGGGAAGTAAACTTCACTGAAAGTAGCCGTGCCGCCGGGTTGCAATTGGTGAAAAGCACGACGCACTAATTCCAGGCAACCTGTGCCCGGTAATACGCCTTGCCCTTCGAAGATGCGATGTTCATCAATAAACCAGACATGATCATCTAGCTTACAAGTAAACTGTGTGACTCCCTCTTTATCCGATAACTGTGTGAAAGTCGGTAATTTTCTCCGTTGTGTATTTATGACGGCGGCTGATGTAGCGACAGGATGTTCCAACCAGAGATGTTGGCGTTGGAAGGGGTACGCTGGCAGCATAACCCGATGTAATTTGTGTGAATGACCAAATGCAGCCCAATCGATAGCGATTCCTTGCTGCCACAACTGCCCGATGGTATTAAGCAGCACCTCTTCATCCGATTTCTGCTGGTGAGTACGGCGCATTGTGGTCAGTATCTGAGCCTGCTCCGTCTGCTGTAGATCTTTCAGCATGCTGGTCAGCGCACTCCCCGGACCTACTTCAAGCAGGATTGGATTGTCATAACGGTTCAGCAACGTAAGAATACCATCATGAAAGCGTACTGGCCGACGCAGATGATCTCCCCAATAACCAGAATTGTCGTGATCCTGTTCACTGAACCAACGGCCGCTGATGTTGGATATCATCGGAATGGTGCCGGATTGCAGCGTGAAGCCGGCGCTGAATTCTCGCATCTGTTGTGCGGCGGCATCCATCAATGAACTATGAAATGCATGGGATGTCGTTAGTCGTCGGTAAGAAATACCCGCCTTGTCGCACTGTTCTTCCAGTGCAGCAATGTTGTCATGGCTGCCGGTTATCACGCACTGTTCAGGTCCGTTGATCGCTGCAAATTCACACTCTGGCGCCAGTGAAACCATGCGTGCAGATGATGCCTGTACTGCCAGCATTGCCCCTGTGGGCTGACGCTGCATGATTGCAGCCCGATTTGCTACCAGTGCCAGTGTATCTTCCAGCTCGAGCATACCTCCTACACAGGCAGCAACCAGTTCACCGAGGCTATGACCAATCATTGCTTGAGGTGTAATACCCCACGCCTGTAGCTGGCAGGCCAGAGCATACTCAACAGTGAACAGGGCAGGCTGGGTATAACGTGTAGCATTTAACCGACTGATAGCATTGTCACGTTCCGATTGCGGATAAATTAACTGCCTGATATCCAGTTTGATGTGTGGCTGTAGCAGTTCGGCGCAGCGATCAAATTGCTGGCGGAATACACCATCGCGCAGATAGAGCGACTGGCCCATTTCAATAGACTGACTGCCTTGTCCCGGAAACATAAAAATCACCGGCCGATGTTGTTGCTTGCGACTAACCGTCTGCGGCGATAGCCGGCGTAGTTGATTGATTAATTGCTCCCGATCTTTTCCCACAACAAAAGCACGCTCATTGAAGGCGCTGCGTCCCTGTTGCAAAGTCCCGGCAATATCCGCCAATGGCTGATTACCGGTAGTCAGTGTTACTGCCAGACGTTCCCCTTGCTGAAGCAACGCTTGCGGCGTTTTCGCTGAAATCGGCAACAGATGCCAGAGTTCGTCATCTAATACACGGTCATCTTGCTGACGCGGAGCTTCTTCCAGAATAAGATGCGCATTAGTACCGCCAATGCCGAAAGAACTTACACCGGCACGACGCGGCTTACTGGTTTGCGGCCACGGACGTGCGGTATTGATCACGGAAAATGGGGTCTGTTCGAAGTGGATTGCAGGATTGGGTTGATGATAGTGAATACTTGGCGGCAAAGTCTGGTGACGCAGTGCCAACACGGTTTTGATGACTCCCGCGATACCGGCTGCCGCATCAATATGTCCTATATTTCCTTTCACAGAACCTATTGCACAACTTCCTACAGGCAACACTTCACCATCAGACTGTTCCAGAAAAGCCTGAGTCAGCGCACGTATTTCTATTGGATCGCCTAAGGAGGTCGCCGTACCATGCGCTTCGATATAACTGATGCTGGCGGGCGATACGCCGGCATTACGCAACGCGTCTTTGATCACTGAGGATTGGCCGTCAATACTTGGTGCTGTGTAACTCACCTTTTGTGCGCCATCATTATTGACAGCGGAACCTTTAATTACCGCATGGATGGTATCGCCATCTTCTAAAGCAGCGGACAAACGTTTTAGTAATATCATCCCACCGCCGCTGCCGCTGGCTGTACCGTTGGCCGCAGCGTCAAATGGCCGGCAAAGGCCGTCTGGAGACATAATTCCACCACTGACATGGACAAAGCCAACCTGTTGCGGATCGAGTGCTACAGCACCTGCCAACGCCATATCACATTCACTGCGTCGTAAGCTTTCGCAGGCAAAGTGAATAGAGGTGAGTGATGACGAACAGGCGGTGCCGATACTGACAGCCGGTCCGCTAAGGTTCAGCTTGTAAGCAGCACGTGTGGCGATAAAATCCTTGTCATTACCTATTTGCCACTGACCGGGATCGAGGTGCATCCGGTCTTTATTTGGCATGACGTTTTCCAGCAGGTAATAGTTGAAGCCACTACTACCAAAGACGCCCACCGAACGCGGTGTACTATCATTGCCATAGCCGGATAATTCCAACGTTTCCCATACCATCTCAAGAAACAACCGCTGTTGTGGGTCCATCACCTGCGCTTCACGTGATGAATAACCAAAGAAGCGTGCATCAAACCCGGCACAACCTTCTAGCAAACGTGCGCGTCTGACAAACTGTGGGTGACTTAACAGCGCTGGATCGACACCACGTTGTAACAATTCCTCGTCAGACAACGCCACACTGGCATCGTAACCCGCCAGCAATCGCTGCCAAAAAGTGTCGAGATCCGGCGCTTGTGGGAAACGGCCAGTCATACCAATAATCGCAATAGCATTGCTATCCTGAGTTGAAACATCCAACGTTGGAGTTGTTGTCTTTTCAGTGACTGTCAGCGGTGTGACTGCAACAGGTGTTTTTTGTTGCGACAGCGTGTCCAGTAGTTGAGCTTGTTGTCGAATGGTGGGATGAGCGAAAATATCGGTTACGGATAAGCCGCTGCCAAACGCTTCATTCAATTGCTGGAATAGCGCCATAACCCGTAGTGAGTGGCCGCCGGCATCGAAAAAGTTTTCGTCATAATCGATCTCATCCCTCTCCAGCAGTTCACGCCAGATAGCCTCGACGCGACTAAGTGATGACACAACTTTGGTTGGCACAGGAGAAGATTGGTGTTGACCGGCACGTGTCAGTTTCATTTCAGCCAACGCTTTCAGATCGACTTTTCCCGTAATGCCGGTAGGCAGTGCATCAAGAAAGAACAGCGCTGTCGGCACCATCACTTCACTAACTTGTCGGCGTAATGCGTTCAGGATCTCACTACGGCTGGTTTCGCCAACAATGTATCCCGCCAACTCTTTATTGCCTTGGCTATCGGTGATCGCCAGCGCTTCGGCCTGACGTACACCCGGCAACGCACTTAGGGCGGCCCGTACAGCATTCAGTTCAATTCGATGACCACGGATTTTTACCTGACGGTCAACTCGACCAACAAACTCCAGCGCGCCATCCGTGCGTTGGCGCACAATGTCGCCGGTACGGTACATGCGAGCCTTTAATTGTGGTACAAAACTATCGGGTAAAAACACCTCAGCGGTTTTTTCATCCATACCCAGATAGCCCTGTGCAACACAGGTTCCCGCTAAATAAAGCTCACCCAATTCCCCCGGCGCCACGGGCTTTCTTTGTTCATCAAGCAGATAGAAGCGAACATCGCCCATTGGACGCAGCACCAGATTTTGTCCTGCGGCATGATAATCGGTGAGGGATACCACAATCGCACATTCAGTAGGGCCGTATCCATTCATCAGCCTGCGCCCTACAGACCAGCGCTGGGCGACTTCGGGCATACAAGGCTCACCAGTTACGATAAGCGCCTGGAGATTAGGCAGAGCTACTAACGGCACTATCGCCAACGCGGAAGGCACAATCCACATATGTGTAATCTGTTTATGCGCCAGCCATTCTGTCAGCTCACTGCCAGGCAACAGTTGCTGTTTATTACCGAAGACCACGCAAGCGCCTGTTGCAAGCGCCGGAAAAATTTCTCCCAACATCACATCAAACACGGGAGAAGAGTACTGCACTATGCGAGAAGAAGGTTCAAGCCTCAGCTCATCGCGGATTGCCAGAATGTTATGGCAGACACTGCGGTGGGAGACAGCAACACCTTTCGGTTTACCCGTCGATCCCGAAGTGTAAATAACGTAAGCGCAATCATCCGGCTGGCAGATAGCCGCCATAGTCATATAAGGTGCATTGGCTATATCTAACTCATCGATATTAATTGCCGCCAGACCAAGACGCTGGCACAGAGGCGCTGTTTCATTTCGGCACAATATCGCTTTTATTTCTGCATTATCAATTACATATCGATTTGCTGGTTCGGCATTGTCAGGAGCCAGCGGCACAAACACCGCGCCAATCCGGTTAATTGCCAGCATTGCCGTGACATTATGTGGATGATGTCCCATCAGAATGCCAACTCGATCGCCACGGCCTGCACCTGCTTGTTGTAGTTGCTGCGCCACATATGCCGTTAATATATCAAGCTGCTGATAACTCAGACTCAATTCATCACTTTCCAGCGCCACATGCCCGCCATACTGGGATAGGCTTTGCTGGAACAACTGAAACAGTCCCTGTGGCTTATCAACAACAAGTTCTGATTGGGCGCTACTGCCAGCATTAACCGTCAACAAATCAGCCAATGTCGTATCTGGTTTTTCAATGATTTGCGACAACATAGCTAGCAAATGTTCACTCATCCGTCCCAGAGTGACGGCAGATAACACTCCCGGCATTGCCATAAAGTGAGCGTAAACCTGACCATTCATACGGTTAATAGCCAGTTCCAAATCAATTTTAGCTCGATAATTCCCCAACTCGACATCTGAGACTTTCATGTCTCCCAGTGTTGCATCGTTTGGTTGATCCAATTCACAGGAAAAAATAGTTTGGAAAACAGGATTCTTACCCGCCACACGAGGCAAATTAAGTGTTTGTACCAAATAGTCGAACGGCAAATCACGATTTTCAAGAATGTCGAGACTAACCTGTCGCGTATGCATTAACAGTTGCTGAAAAGTTTGCAACTCACGGCTATTGATACGTACCGGCAACGTATTAGCAAAGTAGCCAATCAGCGCATCCCACGCAGGTATGGTGCGCAGCGACACCGGTGTTCCGACTATAAGATCCCGCTCATCACTTTGCTGACGCAACAGAAGTGCAAACAGACTCAACCAGACCATAAACGGTGTACAGTTTTGCTCGCGAGCCAGTTTCTCGACACCTTCAACATACACATGGGGAATAACACAACTTATTGCCGCCGCCTCGTCAGTTGGTGCGGCTATATCATTCAGTATCAGAGTCGCTGGCGCATCCGCCAATTGTTGACGCCAGAAATGAAGCTGTTGCTGTACCGCCGGTTCAGCCAGTCGAGTGCGCTGCCAGGTAATGAAATGCCCATAGTTTGCTTCTAATACGGGCAGCGTGGGGGCTTTACTTGCCAGACGTGCCTGATAACAGTGCCGTAACTCATCGAAAAGTATTGCCAGCGAACGACCATCGGAAATAATGTGATGCAGAGTAATACAAAGCACGTGCTCTTGCGGGGACAGCGTAAACAGTACCGCTCGGATGAGTGGCCCATTGGCGAGATCGAAACTTGCCATCACTTCTTCTCGTAACTTCGATGCCAGCGCTGAATCACCGCCGGAGATATTCTGTTGGCGCAGGGTTAACGTTAATTCAGACGCAACTTGATGATTGGGTTCAAAACTGGATGTGCCATCCGGCCCGCTTACTTTGCTGACTTGACTGGAGAATGTGGTACGCAATACATCATGACGTTGCACTACGTCATTCAATGCCTGCGTTAACGCACTAAAATGCAGATTGCCATGCAGGCGCAATGTAAAAGGCACGTTGTAACTGCAATCATCCGGCCGTTGCATCGCAATCAACCACAAACTGCGCTGACCGAATGAGAGTAAATCACTGACCTGCGAAACGTGCTGCACAGTAATACTCTGTTTCTCTGTGCTCTTTTCAATACTGTCTTTTTCAGCATTGTCCAGTAACGAGGCCAACCCGACGATAGTCGGATGATTAAAAATAGCGGAAAGCTTAAGCTGAACATCAAATGTCTTATTGATCTGTGTAATCAGATTGGCAGCAATTAATGAATTGCCGCCACAATAGAAGAAATTATCTTCCGTACCGATGACCTGAACCCCTAATGCCGTTCTCCATAATGCTAGCAATTGTTCTTCGCGGGCGTTAGCTGGTTCTGTCATAGATTCCTGATTTTCTGGCAGCGAAAAATCTGGAACCTGCAAGCGCTTACGATCAACCTTCCCGTTGGGGGTGGTTGGTAATTTATCGAGAAACACGAAGGCACGCGGCATCATATGGCCGGGTAGCCGCAGGGACAAATAACCACGTAACGTGTCAGTATCAGCGGATGACACAACATAGGCGACCAATACTTTATTATTGGTGCTGTCATCACAGGCGACAACCGCACACTGGCGCACATCTGCGTGTTCTAATAATGCGCTCTCCACCTCGCCTAATTCGACGCGAAAACCGCGAATTTTAACCTGATGATCACTGCGACCCATGAAATCAATAGTGCCGTCAGCCAGGAAACAGCAAACATCTGAGGTGCGATAAAAACGCGTACCACTAGCATCTACCACAAAACGGCCCTGGCTATCGAATTTGCCGGTAATAAATTTCTCTGCCGTGAGTTGAGGATTATTGAGATATCCTTTTGCTACGGTGACGCCAGCAATCAACAATTCACCACTGACGCCGATTGGCGCCTGTTGCAGGTGTTCATCGACAATGAACAGTTCACAGCTAGCCAATGGTCTACCCAATGGAATCACTCGCCCGGCTTCCAATGGATGTGTTTCCGGGTCAAAAACAGTGCTGTCAATGGCGGCTTCCGTCACACCGTAAGAACCGAGAATACGCGCATCGGGGCGGCAAAGCGCTTGCGCTGCATGCAGCTCATGACTAAACCAGACATCAGCTCCACACACCAATGTTGATAATCCATCCAGACGTTTCCCATTATCCTGACAGAATTGAATTAATTGACGCAGTACCACAGGAGGAAAATCACCGAAGGTCACGCCTTCGCTCATTATCAAGCGGTGCATTTCAGGGGCATCCAGCAACCATTCACGCGGACACATCACCAAGCATCCACCGCAGCCCAGAGTACGACTGAAATCCCCTATACTGAGATCGAAAATCGGTGCGGCAAGTTGTAGCGATACCGGCTCACCGGGTTGGGTGAAACGATAGTCATGGCGCCAGGCATGGTACGACGCATGCAGACTTCCGTGGCTTACCTCTACCCCTTTTGGATTACCGGTTGAACCAGAAGTGTAGATAACATAGGCGGAATCGCTCCCCTGAACCGGCCAAATTGGCTGTATATCCGGCGACGCTGGTTGACGAAACAGCCCGTCAACTTCCAGCACGATGGCACGAAAATCAAGCAAACCAACAGCATCTTGCTCACTGGTGAGGATCAGTACTGGCTGTGCGTCATTTATCTTATCGGCGAAGCGAGGATCAGAGGGGGATAACGGCACATAAACCGCACCGGCAGAGAGAATTGCGTAAAAAGAGATGACAATTTCTGGTCGGTAGCTCATAAATACTGCAACCCGGCTACCCGGTTCAACGCCGCACTGGCGCATCTTCGCGAGCAGGCATTGCGCGTACTCGTCCAGTTGAGCATAGGTGAAACGTTGATCACGCCAAACAATAGCTGGCGCATCTGGATTATTACGCACCTGTGACTTGATGCGTTCAGCTACCGAAATAAATTCCAATACAGGCAGAGGTTCCGCCGGCCGGGAGAAGCGAGCCAATGTCTCCAGCTCTTCTGGCGGCAACATGCTACATCTGGCGACAGAACGCTCAGGTTCACTTAACAAGGAATCTAACAATTTCTCATAGTGATTCACCATGCGAGTAATGGTGAGGTTATCAAACAAATCGGTGTCAAATTCAACCAGACAAAGTAGTGAATTTGGGGATTCTTCTATCGATAACGTCAAATCATATTTAGCAGTGCCAGAATGGATAAATTGTACTTCTGTTGCTAACCCATCCAGTTGTAATGCTTGTCCCGGACTCTTCAAATAATCAAACATAATCTGAAAAACAGGGGCATGACTTAGAGAACGCAGGGGCTGTATTACATCAACAATCTCATCAAACGGCAAATCAGCATTTTCATAGGCATCAAGCAATATATCGCGTGCTTGAACCAATAGATCACTGAAACTTATCCCGTCGTTAAAGCGAAAACGCAACGGTAATAAATTGATAAAAAAGCCAAGACGGACATGTTCATCAATATTGTGACGATTCGCAAATGGACTACCAATAACGATGTCTTCATCGTGTGAATAACGATTCAGTAATACTGCAAAAGCGGAAATCGCCACCATATAAGGCGTCAATCCATAACGTTGGCAGATTTTAGAAATACGTCCAACGAGAGATAAAGGAAGTGACTTCTGATATACCGCGCCACGTCCTCGTTGTTCCAATAGCCGTGGCCGATCTGTAGGTAATTTATGTAATTCAGGCAATTCCGCCAGTTGTTTTCCCCAATAGTCGCGTAAGCGCTGCCGGCGAGCGCTATTTATATGAATATCTGTTACAGAATCACTGATATGCGGGTAGGTAATCGTCGCTAAATTAGGATGTTGACCTACTTTATATTGGTTATAGGCATGGCTAAAATCATTAAGAAAAACGTGAGTAGACCAATCATCAAATACAATATGGTGAAGAGTAAATATCAACTGATGATCGTTCTCTTGCCGACGAAGCAATAAACAACGAAAAGGTAAATCACGACTGAGATTAAAACCGTATCTTGCTTCATTATCGTAGATTGATTGTATTTTGCTTTCGCTCTCCTCTGGGGAATAATCGCTGAGATCACTGATGCGTAATTCAGGCCGCTGCGAATTCAATGCTATCTGCAATTCGCCATTGAGAACATGAAATTGTGAACGCAACACCGGATGACGCTCAATCATAAAAATAATAGTTTTTTCAAGCGCTTCTCTATTTAACGTGCCACGTAAACGTAGCGAAAATGGCACGTTATATAATGCTGAATCCATATTTCCTTGGCTAATAAGCCATAGCCTGCGTTGAGCTGGTGTTGGTAATAAGCATGGAACATTCGATAAAGTGTTTGAATAATTACTCACAAAATTTTTCCTAAGATAAAAAGATTCTTGCAGCTCAGTGATTGCCGTAAAAACTATCACTCCTGGTTGTCAATCATTCTTATAGCAAAAGCGCTATTGGGAACACCTGTCACTCTGTTCTAGCGGAGTGAAGTCAATCAGAATGATAGTACGGACTCCAACACTGGCGTTTTCATCGCAAATTACGGGATTGATGTAGTGACAAATCGCTGCATCATCGATGATGTAGCTATCAAGGGGATCATTAAGGAGAAAGCGAGTTATCTTGTGAGCAGGTACTGCTTCAAGCTGGCAATTAGCATAATAAGGGGGCGCGATATGTGTCGCGCCGCCTTCGACATTGCAACGTTCAATCAAATGTACCGCGGTGAACGGCTGACCGTCACGGTGGAAACAGTTAGGTGTAATTTTTGCCGGTTTACCCGGTAGCGCTTGCATTCGGATCAGATGTACACCACATAGCAAACGAGAATAATGCTCCGCCATGCCGGTTAGACTCAGATCGTGCCAAATGAGTTTATTAAGTAGTCCTTTATTAAGTATCTCATCAGGCATGCGCAGAAATTTGCGTACCACACCGCCAAATTCAGGTTGATATTCACTTCCTTGATGATAATCAATCTCTATGCTGCCATCGGGCTGCTGATAACCTGTTTTCCAATCAATAGTTTCTGTTTCCCAGCTCCATATTCCTTCACAATAACTGCGGTGACGACCGCCTTCACCAAATCGATCTAACGGCAGTGACTTCGATAATTCACAGAGAGAGATAAGATCGATTTTTTCACTGTCAGAAAGGTCAAGATCAGTGGCATTGAAAGTGGCAAAACCTTGTTGGCGCAAGCTATTGCGGATATGTGCGGCGGTAAGATGGTAACTATCTGGTGCGTTAGTAAATATATTCCAGCCCATTGTAATATCTCTTTATTAGGGTGAACTAAAATGACATCGTATTGAATTAATTACGATATCTTAGGAAGAACTGGTTACATCAAAAAATTATTTAGTTATATTTTATGATTTGAGAAAACACCTATAAATAAGAATATCGAAGTTCCGCATAGTTAAGTGCAACAACATTGCCATGCTTTTTTTCGATCTACAAAATCAATCAATCAATTTCTGACAAATCAGATAGTAAAGAATATTGCTAGATAAATGAGAGAGATAATTTTAAATAAATAGGCCCTTAGACAAACTTGCGATATTATAATAACCGTTTTTTGAGTGAATTAATGACCTCAATAGCATTGTCTTTCTTGCCGGGTGAAACAATAGCATCCTCCGACAATATTTTGACATTAATCTTTCCTTTATCATCCCTATAGCCAGCAGCGCATAAGGATTGGCAAAGTCAATTTTTGTATCTAAGTTCTTCACTGCTCATTGCATGACTCGCGAATTCTAAACCATTATTAAACATCATTATTTTAACCCTTTTTTCGTGGGTAAAACGCCTTCACTGTAGCTTCCGCCAATCACATAAACAGTCTAACAATAAAAATATTTTCACTAAAATTTAATTAGAAAATAGATCGCAAAGTATACAATGTCAACTTGGGTTTTTATTTTTTATTTGGCAAATAAATTTTACATATAAAGAGGTGTTAGAATATTAAATTTAATTGATTTTAAATCTAGTATATCATCAACTCAAGAAATTAATGGACTATCCAGTGCCAGTTTAGTTGGTAGTAATAAAATTCTGTCATTTATATTGTTTGAATATAAATAGATTGCCAATTTTTTAAATATCCATCAGTTCTTACTATCTTCAAAAGAAAACGTGGATTTAATTTCTCGTGCTAATCTTTTATTAATACGAGATTTGTCTGATTATTCTTGTAGGAACGGCACTGTACTCGTTAAATTTTATCTTCCATTTATCTGTTTTACGAGTTTTAGTCTTAATATTGGTACTCGGCATGGATCAAAATAGGGTTTTAAGACATATGAGTAATAATACTGAAATTTGTATTTTTAATTACAGATAATATAGTTTAAACATATTTATATTATAATTATTAATTTTTTCAATAAGTTAATTAATGGAAAATATGTTTCTATGTTATTTTATTTAGATTAAATTCAATGCTAAAATATATAATCAAGGTGAAGAATGTAATATATTATTGATGTGTCTTTTGATTGTGTTGAACTTTTGGCGGTTAAGTTGACCTCAGGAAATAAGGATTTTTCACAAGCCTTGTGCGATAAGCTGAGAGTAGAAGGAATAACATTAATCACTTATGTCCGTAGTAATATGAAGGCAAAAGCGTTATCTCTCTGGATTTTTTATTGGAAATCATCGCTGGATTAATTGCTTATACATTCCAACCTAAAAAACCGAGATTAATTAAACTAAAGTGCCGGATAAAAAACCAGCACTTTGTCAATAAACTGAAGAAAGTCCGTAGAGCGAGCTTTCTTCCTTAAAGGCGGAAAGCTATGCGCTTACCTGTTGGAAGAGTCACCTCAAGGCTTAATTCACCGCCCAATGCTTTCACATAGCGCTTAAGTGTTGATAGCCTTGGATCATTGTCAGCTTGTTCCATCCGAGCAACGGAAGGCTGTTTGACTTCCATAACGGCGGCTAATTCTGTTTGTGAAATTTTTAGCTCATCACGCAGTTGGTTAAGGGCGATCTGGATACTGGCTTCTTCAACCCGTTCCGCGACTCGCGCCTGCGTTTCAGGACTTTCTTTAGCCAACAGTTCTCTGTAAGTAGCCATGATTATTTCTCCAGTTTCGCAAGATGTTTATGGTACTCGGAAAGATAAAACTAACAACTTGGTTCTTGATGAGCATTATAATAATCATTAAGTCAGAAGAAATATTTAAATCTGGCGCGTGCGCCGTAGCGTCGATCATTATTACTGTTGGCGATTTTGTTGTTATCATTCGCCTCCAGCATGGAGACATAGGCGCCAAGATAGAGATTAAAGTTCTTCATATTCATAATACTAGGAATCTGATATGACATATGGATGGTATTTATATCGTATTTACCCGGTTCGCTGAATGGATGATTAATACGCGCGGTCATATTGTCGGTATTGAACGTTTCGATATTGTTGTGGGCATAGATATAACCCAGTTCGAAACGATGCCACATCACATTAATTCCGGTAGTGAAATTGTGTTCATCTGAGGCATCCAGATAGGCGGTATTCAGGTTAGCGACAATGCCATCGTCAGGATTGGTCTCCAGACCGTTCCAACTGAGTGTCAGGCCGTAACCATTGCGTCTGGATTGATCGACCCATTGCCCTTGGTTATTTTGATAGCCATAGGCGTTATTGACCACATTACTCTCCATTGCTATGGCGGCGCTAAATTGATCTTTTTTCCAGGCTGCTACTGGGCGCAAATAGGCGACATTTTTTTTATTTTCCAATGTATTGCCGTGGTAAGTGCTATCTCGAAATAGCGAAGTGCCATCTTCAAGTAAAGTATTGAGTTCGAAATACCAATTGCCGGAATATTTGCTCAACATCAAGTTGCCGCCGCTGTTACTGCGGCCACGTCCTTCTTTCATCATGTAAATATAGCCGAAACCATCGGCATACAAATCGTTGGCGGTATTACCAGAATACTGAATAAAAGTGTCTTGGTTGAGAGGGAACATATCGTAAGCTTCGAAACGCCCGATTTTTACCTGCCAGTTTTTCTCATTGCCGAAGAAGAAAGCGGCGTCGTCGAGATTCATTTTGCCGGTCATGTCTGCCAACGGTTGCACTCGAAAGCCGGCGAAATTGTTGTTTTGATCGCGGCGGTAGCCGTCCAGCCCGACCAAAATGCGGCCATTAACATTCCAACGCGCTTTATCGCCAGGTTTCCAGTCTTTATTATCGCTGGTTTTAAGTGAAGTAAGCTGACCGGTGCGGCTGGCGCCGTCGAGATTGAATTCCACATCGCCGTACAATTTTAGATCGCCAAAATCATTCAGTTTCAAGTTGCGGGTTGATGAAGCTTTATTTTCCAGCGCAGTGGTGCTTTGTGCTACTTGAGTAGCCTGTTGTTTGGTCTCTATAGCGTGCTGTTCCAGTCGCTGTGCGCGTTGCTCTGCGATTGTAGCTCGTGCTTCCGCTTGGGAGGCTCGTTGTTCAGCTTGTTGTAGTCGCTGCTCAAGCGCATCAAGGCGTGCTTCGATGCTGTTAGCAGGTGAAGCAAGGGCAGAAGTTGCAAACATCAATCCTGGTGTGACAATCAAATAGCGGAGATTTTTCATGATATTCTGTTCTTTTAGGATATTGGTTATTATATCGTAGTTAAATTATCAAGCTGGTTTTCTAGATTAAAAGATAATTGAGTTGGTTAGCAGATCGCAATCAAGTCTACTAACCAGATAAAGCTATTGTGATCGAATACGCAAATTCGGTAGAAAGATAAGTAACGGTGGGATGAATGTTCACCACTGTGGGTTCTGGTTTGAGTTTGCAAGATAGACAGGAATGATTGGTATGGTGAAAGTGGTGGAGCTGTTTGTCTATGTTAAACAAGAGGAGCGTCAAAGCCGTTGTTATTTAAAAATGAGAAAGAGTTTTTGGAGTGGAAATAATCCCATGAATTAATCATTTTACAAAGTGTGAAAATGATATTTATTTTTATCATTTTTTTAATTTACTATTTGAATGATTGATAATATATTCAAAGAGTTATGAAATATATTTTTATATGTTGATATCCTACTAATTGCATTATAATATCAGCGCTGTTTGGGATGATAAATTCATAATAATCATATAGTTAAATTTTTTGGTGCCCTTTTTGTGATCATTCCCGCATTACTACAATTTTTTTTATGATAAAACATAGGAGATAATAAGCTAAATTTTAATAAAATATCAGGATTGATGCTGGATGATTTCGTCAATTCAGCTTTATCTATTGTTTGATATGAGGAGGTCATTATTGATATTCATCACAAAACATAATGAATTCTAATGTGAACATAAAGTCTCAAGTTCGATTGATATAATACATGTTATTATTGAGGCTATGTCTTGGTTAAACATAAAAATACCTAATGAAGAGCTTGTCGAAAAAATCTGATCACTAAAATAATTTAGCAAAGTAATGAATTATTCCTATGTCTTATCATTGCAGGATTTAAAAACAGGGTTTTAAAGAACTGGTAAGAGCCTGTTTTTTAATTGTATTAGTTGTATTGTATTAACTGTATTGTAATCATGGAAATGCCGATGCTTGTTGGTCTTACTCTTAACAAATGGCTGTTGTTCATCGGTTGGAGTTTTTTAAATGGTGTCACATTATGTTCAGGACAATGCTAAAAATTTAGGGAATACCATGACAGCCGAAACCATTTATGGTTATGGAGATCATTTTTCCCCCCATGTTAGGTGTATATACCCTATGGATTTCAAGATGCATCGCGACGGCAAGGGAGCGAATCCCCGGGAGCATAGCAAACTATGTGACCGGGGTGAGTGAATGCAGCCAACAAAGAGGCGACTTGAAAGATGACGGGTATAAACGTAATTAAAAATTGTGACCGTATACCTCTATCTTTTGCAATTCATGTAGGCAATAACCCTACGTTTGCTTCTTTATCGGGATCTATAGTCTCTCAAGTAATCATGAACGGGACTAACCCCGTGTTCGCTTTTTTATCAAGCATTAAGCGCAATAACGACAACTACCACGTTAACTATTTGTGAGGAAAAAGAGAGTGATAGACGTACAGATCAATGAAGTACCTCTTAAGGAACACAGCCCTTCAATGGATAACTGTCTGGATGAACAAAAGTTACTTTATGACATGCTGCTGTCACGGGAATTTGATAATCGTAGTGCGATAGTCACACGACAAGGCCGAGCTTGGTTCCATGTATCGGCTGCTGGACATGAAGGGCTGGCAGTACTGCCGCAGCTTATGGAAAAGAATGATGTGCTGGTTCCTTACTATCGTGATCGGGCATTAGTATTAGCGCGTGGTATGTCTATTACTGAAATGACTAGGGAACTGATGGGAAAGGGCACTTCTCACTCAGCCGGCCGCACCATGTCGAATCATTTTTGTTCTAAAGAGCATAATATCTTCTCGGTAGTCAGCCTGACGGGAACCCAATGTATTCCTGCGGCTGGAGCCGCTTGGGCAAGCGCGTTGGACAATAAAAACGGGCTTGTCGTGTGCGGCGTCGGCGATGCGGCGACCCGGCAGGGAGAATTCTATGAAGCGGTCAGCTTTGCGGTTGAAAGGCGTTTGCCAGTCGTTTTTGTGGTTTCCGATAATAAATTGGGTATTAGTACCTCGACGGAGAAGATGGCTCCGTATCGATTGGGAATATTTAACGAGTGTTGGATTCGCCGTGTTGATGCCCGCAAGCCGGAGACTTTGTTTCCTGTCGCACAAGAGGTATTCAATAAGGCGCGCTTTGAGCGGACTCCCTGCATATTGGTTTGTCGTATGGATCGGTTGGATTCTCATTCCAACTCAGATTCTCACAAACTGTACCGTACCCCGGATGAACTGGAAACACTACAGGACCCTATTGAAAATTATGTCGCCTATTTGAAGGAAAAGGGGGCGATTACTGAGCAAGCGCTGGCTGAACAAAAAGAGCGCATTAAAGCTGATGTCGCGGAAATATTTGAGCGTGTTTATCACGAGGAAGAGCCTGATCCGGCAAGTGTCGGTACCTATTTGTGTAATCGTGAAAGCGCTCCTGTTGTATATGCTGAGATGGAAGCCGAAGAGACGCAGTTTAAAGCGGTGAATCAGGTTTTGGACGAGGCGTTGAGCCAGAATCCGAAAGTGCTGATATTTGGTGAGGATATTGAAGACCCTAAAGGGGGGGTTTTTGGTTTCACCCGTGGCTTATCCACTCGCTATCCTGATCGCGTTATGAATGCTCCACTTTCAGAAGCCACGATTATTGGCTCATCGGTTGGGTTATCCGCCTGCGGTTGGCGTCCAATTGTCGAACTGCAATTTATTGACTTTGTTGGGCTGGGTCTCAATCAGTTACAGTCGCAACTTGGCACGTTAAGTTGGAGAACGGTAGGAAAATGGCGCTGTCCGGTGGTGATATATGCGCCTTATGGCGCTTATCTCCCAGGAGGCGGTATATGGCACAGCCAAAGCTCGGACGGTATCCTGGCGCATATTCCCGGTATTAATGTTATGGTGCCAACGACACCGGCTGATACCGTCGCATTGTTCCGTACCGCGTTAAGTCTGGACATGCCGAGTCTGATTTTGATCCCTAAACACCTTATGAGAGAGCGCCATGAGCGTCGGCTGGTGACGCCTGTGTCGCTTGGGCAGGCGAATATCGTCAGGGCAGGAAAGGATATTACACTGGTTGCTTGGGGAAATACTATTCAGCTGGCGACGATGGCGGCTCTTCAAGCGGAAAAAGACAATATTGACATTGAAGTGATTGAATTGCGTAGTCTGGTACCTTGGGATAAACAACGGATTGCGGAATCTTTGCGCAAAACCGGGCGGCTTATCGTTGTGCAAGAGGATACCCGGACGGCCAGTGTTGGGGCATCTATTATTGCTGATCTTTTGGATGAGAATGACAATTTCTTCTCTTTACTGGCCCCTCCGCGCCTGGTGACGCGTGAAGATATTCATATTCCTTTTAATCCTTGTTTAGAGAAAGCTGTTTTACCCGGCACGGATGACATTTTAGCTTCCGTCTATGCGGTAATGAGCTAAGGAGAACTTATGGCACAGTTGTTTATTCCCCCGATGGGAGAAGGAACCACGGAAGTCGTCGTCATCCAGTTACTTAAGCAGGTGGGAGATCATGTCAAGCGTGATGAGCCTGTTTATGAAATGGAGACGGATAAGGCCGCCTTTACCATTGAGTCTGATGTTGAGGGGATCTTGGAAAAATGGTTGGCTGCGGAAAATGATATTATCCCTGTTGGAGCGCCTATTGCAGTCATCAGGGCCGTCGGTGAGGCGGCAGAGCCTTCCCCGGTCAGTGAAGAGTTAACGCCTCCGCCGGAGAAAGTGGAGAGAGTGGAGGAAGTAGAAAAAGTAGAGCAAGTAGAGGTTGCTCCTGAGGTATCTGCTCCTCCTGCGCGTATTCCGCCAAAAACCCGTCAATACGCACAAGAACGCCAAATTGAGCTGCGCATTCTTAATCAACTGGCGGAAAAATATGGCACATTATTGCCAAGCCATATAGATGATTACCTTCAACAGCGCCGCGAAACTAAGATATCAGAAGAAACCAGGCCATCAGAAAAAAGCCATGCGGAAGATAGCAATGTCGGTTTTCTGTCAAGAGATCAGCAGCGTCTTAATCGTGCAATACGGCTGAATAGTGCTGCCGTACAGCCGTGCTGGGCAGCTAAACCCTTATCGATTGAACTTGTTGATAACGCCATTCATCATTTAACGGAGACTTCCGGGCGGCAAGAGTGGATAACGCCATTTCAGGTCATCACTTATGCGATTTCTCAGGCGTTGAAAAAATTCCCAATGTTGCGTTCAAGACCGCTTGATCAAGAGCGCTATCACACTTATACGGATATCAACCTGGGTATTGCTTTTCTGGATGAAAAAGGAGATTTGAGTTCATTAAAAGTACCGAAAACACAGACAATGGACTTTTTTGAGTTCAGACAGCATCTAAATAGCGTACTTGATCCAGATGCGGAAAAACTGCCTGTCGATGTTGATGTTCCTATGATGGTCTCATATACCGGCAACGATGGCGCCACCTTTGCCGTACCGGTTATTGTGCCGCCTTCCCAGTCAACATTGTTCATTGGCGCTCCTCACAACAAAGAGATGAACCTCGTTCTGGCGTTTAATCACTATCTGCTTAATGGGGTCGAGGCGTCTGAGTTTCTGACCGAGATTATTGCTCAGGTTCGTACTCTGTCTGGATCACGATCGATTGCGCATCAGATAGAAGCTAAACCGGTTAAATCGGTTGCTGGGCAGTTACGTACGCTGCTGGCGGATTTCCTGAATTGGGATGAAGATTTCACGGAATCAATGATGCAGCGTACTTGGGCTGATTTAGGTATTGATTCGCTTAAGGCAGTCAAACTTGCAGAGCGGATGTCAGCGCATTTTCGTCGAAAATTATCGCCAACGCTGTTCTGGCGTTATAGCTCGCCGCATCGATTGATTGAATATCTTGACACGGCCAAAACTGAACTGACTGAGAATAAACATTCCTTGGATGACTTTATTAATGCGATGCGAGGTCTTGACGGCGAAGCGGCATTAAGGTTACAGCGCCTCATAGAAGGAGGAAAGCATGGATAATCTGCACCACATATATCATTCGCTTAGCCCGGATGAACAACGGATAGCTAAATCTGCCTTGTTGGAGCATTTAAGTTCCATTACTCCCTCGGTAAGTAGTGTGGGTGATACGAAACAGATGCCTGTTGCTATTGTGGGCATGGCTTTCCGACTTCCTGGGGCGGAAGATTCCCCAGAGCAAATGTGGGAGATCTTAAGAGCCGGACACAGTGTAATAAAAGAGATTCCAGAGCAGCGGTTTGCATCTGGAAAACCTTACGTCATTCCATTGCCGAAAAAAGCCTTAAAAGCCGGGTTGCTTGAGAGTATTGATGGTTTTGACGCGCCATTCTTTGGCATTTCTCCGCGAGTCGCGGCCATGATGGACCCGCAACAGAGAATGCTGTTGGAGCTGACTTGGCAGGCGATCGAAGATAGTGGCGCTAATCCGCTTGGCTATTCAGGATCAAAGACGGGTGTTTTTATTGGCTCGTGCAGTAATGATTATCGTGAACTTGTTGCGGCCGATATGGCGATGGCAAATGCTTATGCAACGCCCGGGACACTGAATTGCCTGCTGGCTAACAGATTGTCGTTTTATTACAACTTTATTGGTCCGAGTTTACAAATTGACACCGCGTGTTCAAGTGGATTGACAGCACTGACACTCGCGGTGAATTCATTGCGTTCTGGGGAGTGCCGACAGGCGATAGTTGGCAGTGTTAACCTATTGAGCAACACATTCAACATGGCTGCTTATTACCGGGCGGGAATGTTATCTAAAGATGGCTGTTGCAGGGTTTTTGACGCAGATGCTAATGGTTTTGTCCGTGGTGAAGGGGCCGTGTGTCTGTTCTTGAAAACGCAAAAACAGGCATTAGAGGATCGAGATCCTATTTATGGATACGTTCGGGCATCGGCGGTCAATCATGGCGGGCGTGCTAATTCACTGACTTCACCTAACCCTGAACAGCAAATTGCGTTGGTTAAGGATTGCTTGCAACAGGCTGGAGTTTCTGCGGAGCAAATCAGTTACCTTGAAGCACATGGAACGGGAACCTCATTGGGTGATCCCATAGAGTTCAATGCGCTTAATGAGATTTTTAATCGCGATGAATCAAGAGAAGCGTTACAACCTTGCTATATCGGCTCAGTAAAAGCCAATATTGGGCATTTAGAAGGTGCTGCGGGGTTAGCGGGTATCGTGAAAGTTCTATTAATGTTGCAGCATAAATCCATTGTGCCTTGTGCCGCGTTTCAGCGCTTGAACCCTGAAATTGATAGTGTGGATTCGCGCTTACAGCTGGCGACAGAGGAAAATCCTTGGCGGGTGGGGGCAGGGCAAAAGCGTTTCGCTGGACTCAGCTCATTCGGATTGGGTGGCAGCAATTCCCACGTCATTCTGGAGGAGGCGCCAACTCAAGCGCCGCAACAGATTAAAGCCAATTTGGAGGGGTATTATTATCCCATCTCGGCTAATAGCCAGGCATCGTTACAAAAAATGGTGGCTATGCTAGGGGATTTTATTGAGAACGATGAAAACATTGAGCTGCCAGCGGTTAGTTGGACATTACAGTTTGGCAGGGCAGCGTTACCCCATCGAGCGCTGTTTGTTGCCACATCACGACAGGATCTGCTGAGGCAGCTACGGGATTTTGCTTCGTCTACGTCAACTAAAGAAGATCAATGGCTTCATATGGCAGAGGACGACTCTCGATTCTTATGGTTACAAGGTCAGGATGTAGATTGGCGTACCTGTTGGCCTTCCGGGCAGAAACCGTTGCGTATTCGGTTGCCCAAATATGCTTTTGAACATCGGCATTACTGGTTACCGCACAATGAAACTGTGGTTGCAAAACAGTAGGCAGTGAAGCGGAACAGAAAAACCAGAGAACATAGTGGAAACCCCACAATCTCGAAAGAGGTTGTGGGGTTTGTTTTGTTTGTCTTATGTTCCGATTTGCATTGAAAGAGGAGCCTCGGCGGATTTGGCTAAGAAATTAGTATTTAATTTAATTAAAACGATGCTCAAGCAGTTAAAGGGTATTTTTATAATGAATATTTTAGTTGCTGTAGCATAATAAGATTTTTATTGAGAGTGGTGTCAGGATTAATTATATAGTTATTAACTGAAATAAAAAATTTGTATTTATATCTATTTGAAATGGTTGTTTTTAGTGAGAGTTAAGGCTGACTTAATTAACGCTATTATTGTTATGGTTTAATAATGTATTTAATCTAACTTTTGGTTGGTATTATTTTAAACTTAGGTTATCTTCTACAAAGATATTTAAAATCAGCGTTTTTCAGTGATTGTTATCACAAAGTGAGTTTTTGTAAAATACTACTATGGAATTACATATTACTATTTGATATGTTGTAAATAACCCGTTAATTTCTTTATCGATATAATTTGGTGATGATTGAAATTTTACTGGGAAATATTATTTATTTGATGGAGAGATAGTGTTATTTCAATTAATAAAGAGAGATGATAGTTACTTTAAAATAAAATCTTATTTATAGAGATAAAAGGAAAGTAATATGGAATTTATTAAAAATAGATTTTGTCACTGGAACGGTGAACATCTCGTTGTCGATACAATGGCTAGAAGTCATAAAATGGTAAACAGCATGGGAACGGGCGAGGGATTAGTTTCGTTTGATGGCTTTGGTGCTGATCTAATTCGTTTCAGCAAAGATGAAGGGATGCAGAATCATACTCACTTAGGTCATCATATCTTATTTGTACTCTCAGGAACGGGTTATGTTATTTATGCGGGTGAAAAGCATGAAATAGAGCCTGGAGTTTGTTATTTTGTGAATGGGCAAATAGATCACGCGATTAAAGCAACTAGCGATTTGGTTATGCTTGTTGTCGGTAATAATCATTGTGCGGTTGATTCGCAAGATAGGACGACGCTGGTGCCATATAGAGAAGGAACCCCAGAAGAATTAAAGGTTTAATTAGGGATAAATTGAATTAAGCATATGCTAGTGCTTGGTGAGTTGCGAGAATGCCATGATATTCTGCCAGAGATAAAGTATCTAAGATTATATTCATGAAGATAATTATAGATCAGGACAAGTAATTTGAGTGATAAAAGGATTATATAAGATTTTTCAATTAATATATATGAGCATCTCATGAAGGGGATCAGGTACTAGCCTATGGAATATGAAATTTACTGAAAATAGAATGGAGAAATATATTAGAGATAATGTTTGTTGTAATGATAACGGTGAAAAGGACTATTGAAATTATTTTAATCTAATATTTAAATTGGAAAATAATTTCCATGAGTAGTAGTAATGAGTTTCGAAATGGAAATTAGCTTAAATAACCTGAGCTATGGTTAAGCTGTTACTAACATATCCATTTCTAAGCAGGAAATATTCAGTGATTTTGTTCTCTTTGTGACAATAAGTTATCTGTCGCCCTAACACATTTAACATTAATCCTTGCGCACTACAGTGTCGTGAATGTTCTATCTGAGAAATATTGGGTATCCGTATTTGGGGATTGATGAACCAACTAAAGGATTCCCTTTCTCGATATTTATATCCCGTATTTAATAGTTGAGTAGTGTCAGTCTCAGTGCTACGGTGAATATGAGGCTATTATCTCAATTGAAACTTTGGAGGTCATGGAAGGCTCATTGCCCAAACGAGCAAAGGCTATGGTCATCGAATGGGCGGTTGAGCACAGGCAGGATCTGCTGAATGACTGGCAACTGGCTGAACAGCATCAGCCTCTCAACAAGATTGAACCGCTGGAGTGATTATCATGCGCAGAGTAACGAAAGTGGAAATAAAGCCAGAATACACCTTGGCGGTGACGTTCGATGATGGCACCTATGGAGAAGTGGGCATCGCAGATCGGTTGTTCGGACCCATGTTCGAGCCACTGAAAGAGCAGAAATTCTTTGCCCAAGCGCGTGTTGATGAGTGTGGCGCAGTGTGCTGGCCGAATGATGCTGATCTGGCGCCCGACGCACTCTATAAAAAGCTTAAATCCCACTTAAGGGAGAATATATGATTGAACTGTTTGCATTGCTTGCGTTTGGATATTGGTAAAAGCGAGCGTTTTATTCATTTTCTAGAAGGTATTGATGGACTTACTAAAATACAATTTGCGGATGAAAAATGGCGAGCATAGTTTGAGGGGAGGGTGCTTTTTTTCTGCCCAAAATTTAATTGCTTATTCCATTTTTGATTGAGTCAATTCAAATTCACTTTCAGTTTAATTTTTTAAACTATTAATTAATGCATTGACTCTTAAGAAAAATCTCCTCTTTATATTGACTACCAACACACTTCTGAAGTAGGTAGGAATGTCACTGATTTGACTTGCTCACGTAAATCATAAGAAATTCTCATACTGATTTTGTCTGTAAAACGATATAAATCTATCCAACCAAATTGCCTCTTTAAAATTTCCCTTGGTGGTATTGATTTAATCGGAGCTCCTAAATTTTTTTCAATCCACCTTCTATCCATAGAAGGTTTTAATGGTGATGGTAATTCACTTGGAAATATAAAAGAAGTTTTATCTTCTCTAAGTAGCCTTAATGTAATTTCATTTAGTATCTTACTACTCCGTTCAAATGATAAGAAAATCCCCTCTCTCACCATATCAATATGAATATCAGGATCACCTGGAAAACTACTCGGCTTATTCTTATAAGGAATTAATCCTTCACTATAAATTTCCTGATAAGTTTTACCTAAACTATTAATTAACGCTTCAACATTAACCGCCATTATTTATATAACCTCTTTTCTCAATTAAGCCAATTCATCTTCAATTTAACCTTTTAAGCTGTTGATTAATGAATTGGCTCTCAAGAAAATCTCCTCTTTTTGACTACCAACGTACTTCTGAGGTGGGTAGAAATGTCACTTCTTTAACGCGCTCTAATAGATCATAATCAACTTGCATGTTAGTTGGTATACGAAAATCTAGTATCGTGTACAAATCAACCCATCCAAACTCTTCTTTCATTATCACTTTTGGTTCTTTTGACTTTTCAGGCAATCCGAATTGTTCATGTATCCACTGACGTGACATATGTGAGATCAGCGGTGATGGTAACTTATTTGGAAATGTGTATGATGGTTTATCACTATCTAGTAGAGTAAGTGTCACATCAAATAAAATTTTATCACTCCGTTTAAAAGCAAGATAAACACCTTCTTTAACCATATCTAGAGATATATATTCAGTGCCAAAATTTTCTGTTGGCTTGGTTTTATAAGGAATGAGTCCCGCATCAAAGACTTCTTGATACGTTTTCCCTAAACTACTGATTAAAGCTTCAATATTGATCGCCATTATTTATATAACCCCCCTTTCTCAATTAAGCCAATTCATTTTCAATTTAATCTTTTAAGCTGTTGATTAATGAATTGGCTCTTCAAGAAAAACCATCTCTTTTATTGACTACCAACGTACTTCTGAGGTGGGTAGAAATGTCACTTCTTTAACGTGCTCTAATAGATCATAATCAACTTGCATATTAATCGGCATATGAAAACCTAGACAAATATATAGTTCGGTCCAACCAATATCTTTCTTTAATCTTTTCCTCGGAGGAAGTGATTTTTCAGGTTTACCAAACTGTTTATGAATCCATTCCCGGGACATTAGTGGCACCAAGGGAGATGGTAATTCGTTAGGAAACTGATATAGCGGTTTTTTTTCATTTAGCAAAGTTAATGTAATTTCTTTTAATCGCTTTCCTTCCCGATAAAATGCTAAAAATATTCCCTCTTTTGCCATTTCCAGGCAAATAACCTCGTCACCAGGAAAACCACTTGGCTTCGTTTTATAAGGGATTAATCCTTTATCAAAAATTTCCTGATAGGACTTACCCAGATAATTAATCAATGCTTCAATGTTGGTCGCCATTATTTGTATAACCCCTGTTCCTGATTAAGTTTGTGCATTTTGGCTCTGGCATTCTCAAGTTGTTCTTCTGTCACACCATATTCTTTCAATGCTGGTTTTATCGTATTAAAATTTCGCTCAAATGCGGCATGTAAATCTTTTGAATCCTGCTCGATTTGAACAGGTGAATTCCTACCTCCATAAGTTGCGCTAAGCTTTTGGTGAACTTCTGCTGGGATGATAAGAGCCGCAGCATCTTTTGCCATTTCTCTTAACTCGTTTTCTTTTGCATCGGGGTATTTTTTCTTAAAATAGGCCCGAACCGCAGCAGCCGAAGGCATATGATCAGCATGCATTCCATTTCTTGGTCTCCCCGCAAAATTACTATATAAATCCACGTCTAACAATTTCACCGGCGGCTTACTCAAATACACATACACCGGTGGCATATTTGGGATGGGGAGTATCAGAATATAATCCCGAAAATCCTTCTCTTCCGGCATTGGCAACGATTCAATATCGCTGCCGACTTTATCCGGGATCGGCAATACGGTTATCTGCGACGGAATAAATGGCTGTTCCTCATTCCCGGTATGGGGTGGAACTTTGAATTCCTGCTCGTTTGGTGTCCATAAAATCGTTGGCCGGTGTTCTCCTGGTTCCCAGAACTCATAATTACCGGTGGCCGGATTCAGTTTCATCATATGAACCGGCACTTTATCCAGACCACTTTCCGGGCTGACATGATACCCCTGAACTGTCATCCTGCCGCTTTCTTCATCTCTGATCCAGCGAAAACGGACACGGGTCGGTGCTTTACCATACTGACTGGCAATTTCACTAAGATGATATTCGTTTAAGTAATCCTCCTCACCTTCATTTAGTCCCGATGAATAAAACAGCCCCATTAGTCCGACTGTCAATGGATTCGGCGCCGCCAGCCAGCGCCCGGCACTGCTAGTGCCACCGCCAATGTAACGCATCACCAGCGTTTCGCCATCCGCCACCGCGCTGCGAGTCGTTGCAGCTACAGCAGTCGCAGCGGCTTCGGCCTTATCTTTGCTGTCGCTAAACCACCGTTTATACCAAGGTAACTTTTTATCCTGCGGCTTATCCGGTTCTGGTGGGTGTTTCTTGCCTTGCGGAGGCTGTTCAGGCTTTGGTTCCGTGACTGGCGCGGGTGATGATTGAACCTGATATATCGCCATCCTACCGAAATTATTTGCCGGTTCTGTTTCTGTACCGGCATCGGTACAGCCTTTGCCTCGCTGACGAGATTTGGCAAATACCGGGATCGGTGGAGGCGGTGCCTGTGTCACCGGTGGAGGCGTGTGCTGAACTGTTGTCGCTTCCTTCACCGGTGACGAGAAGTTCTGCGCTGTCATATGAGCCGGTTGTTGACGAGGCTGTTCCTGCTTCTCGTAGCTGTCCATAACCGAGTTAATAAACTTGGCCCGACAAGGGCAGGTACTCACGCTGTCCAGTGTGCCGGCTAATCGTTGCCCCATATCAAACATGTCGGATATGCCGCCGACAATTGTGTAAGTGCCGGGATGTTTACCACAGGTAACTTTATCCCCTTCACGCGCGGTTGCTCGCCCGTTAAATGTCATGGTGTGATCACCAGTAATAATCTGTCCGCCGCAGGTGGTTTTGTCACCAACGAGCAGGTAATACCCTATTGCCATCTACTTCGCTTCTCCTGCAACCAACCATATTAAACTTCTGTTTAACTGGAATCATTACTATGTTATTGACACTTAAATATGATAAGTGATCGATCCTGCAAAATATTTGAGTTAAAAAGATATAGAAAAGTTCAGAAAATAGTAAAAATAAGTTCGAGTTTTTTGTCTCCGACTCTGATACCAAGTGGATAAGAGTTTGATGAGTTGATGTCTTGACCCCGTGGTGTTATTGAACTTGATCCCGCAAATACCCGGTCAAATTTCTCATTGTTCCAGCCATCGGATTTTTTCTCTTTTGTCATGCTAACCGCTATTTGATTCCATATTTTCTGAGCGATAGCGTTTAGGAATCTGACAAGGAAAGCCGTGGCCGAAGATAGCGATCTTGAGAAAACAGAAGAACCCACGCCCCATAAGCGGGAAAAAGCTCGAAAAGAGGGGCAGATAGCCCGCTCCAGAGAGCTGAGTTCTATATTGATGTTGACCAGTGGCCTAAGTTTGCTCTGGATGAGTGGTCAGTCCATGACGCATGAATTGTCGTTGATGGTGTTTGAAGGGTTTAACTTCGATCACAGTATGGTCAGCAATGATAAACAGATGGTTCAACAGATTGGCAGGTTGCTGCAACAGGCTGTTTTGGCTTTGTTGCCGGTTTTTGCTGGATTAGTGTTAGTTGCATTAAGTGCCCCGGCGCTATTGGGTGGTTTAGTGTTCAGTACCAAATCCATCAAATTTGATGCGAAAAAATTAAATCCCATTTCTGGCCTGAAACGTATTTTCTCAATGAATGCGTTAGCGGAATTATTCAAAGCACTACTTAAAGCGGGATTTGTCGGCATTGGCGCCGCTCTGTTTCTTTGGATGAATTGGCCCGACATGTTACGGCTGATAGCTCAACCGCCACTGTTGGCGCTGGATGATGCTATGCAAATGCTGATCTTCGCCGGTTATGTGGTTGTTTTCATGTTGATACCGATGGTGGCTTTTGATGTTGTTTACCAGATCTACAGCCATTTGAAAAAACTGAGAATGACCCGGCAGGAAATAAAGGATGAATTTAAAGAACAAGAGGGGGACCCACATGTTAAAGCGCGTATCCGTCAGCAACAACGGGCGGCTGCCCGTCAGCGTATGATGGCGGATGTACCGAAAGCGGATGTGATTATCACCAACCCAACTCACTATGCTGTTGCGTTGAAATATGACGAAAAAGCGATGAGCGCGCCAAAAGTATTGGCGAAAGGGGCGGGGTTAATTGCTTTACGTATTAAGGAAATAGGTACAGAAAACCGCATTCCATTACTTGAGGCGCCGCCCCTTGCCAGAGCGCTTTATCGCCACAGTGAAGTCGGCGGGCATATTCCCGCGACACTTTATGCAGCCGTCGCGGAAGTCATTGCCTGGGTTTATCAATTGAAACGTTGGAAACGGGAAGGCGGCTTGAAGCCGAAGAAACCTGAACATCTGCCAGTGCCGCCAGCACTGGATTTTGCTGGAGAAAATAATCGTCATGGCTAATCTGGCCTCTATACTTCGTTTATCGGGCAATATGAAAGGCTCGCAATGGCAAATGCTTGCCGGGCCGGTATTGATCCTCTTGATTTTGTCGATGATGGTATTGCCATTGCCGCCATTCATGCTTGATTTGCTATTTACGTTTAACATAGCACTATCAATCATGGTGTTGCTGGTGGCGATGTTTACCCGGCGTACGCTAGATTTTGCCGCATTTCCGACCATTTTGCTGTTCTCCACGTTATTACGCTTATCTCTTAACGTAGCTTCAACCCGTATCATTCTATTGGAAGGGCATACTGGCTCTGCGGCGGCTGGGCGTGTTGTAGAAGCATTTGGTCACTTTCTGGTTGGCGGCAATTTCGCTATCGGGATTGTGGTATTTATCATTTTGGTATTGATTAACTTTATGGTCATTACTAAAGGCGCAGGGCGAATTGCCGAAGTAGGCGCCCGTTTTGTGCTCGATGGTATGCCAGGTAAACAGATGGCAATTGACGCCGATTTGAATGCCGGACTAATTGGTGAAGACGAAGCGAAGAAACGCCGGGCGGAAGTGACTCAAGAATCGGATTTTTATGGTTCGATGGATGGCGCCAGTAAGTTTGTGCGCGGCGACGCGATTGCCGGATTGATGATTTTGGTTATCAACGTCGTCGGCGGTTTAATTGTCGGTGTGGCACAACACGGTATGAGTCTTGGGGATGCGGGAGAGACTTATACCCTGTTAACCATTGGTGATGGTCTGGTTGCCCAGTTGCCTGCGCTGATTATTTCGACTGCGGCGGGTGTGATTGTTACCCGTGTGGCAACGGATCAGGATGTTGGTCAGCAGATGGTGACTCAACTGTTCAATAATCCCAGAGTGATGATGTTGAGTGCCGGTGTTCTCGGGTTGTTGGGTATGGTGCCGGGAATGCCGAACTTTGTTTTCCTGTTATTTACTGTGGCGTTGGCAGGTCTTGGCTGGTATCTATATCGTCGCGCTGATGCGCCGGTAATAAACACAGAAAAACCAAAAATAGAAGAGCAACAACAGGCATCGGAGGCTTCATGGTCTGACGTTCAGCTTGAAGATCCTTTGGGTATGGAAGTGGGATATCGCCTGATCCCGATGGTTGATTTTCGGCAGAATGGTGAGTTATTGGGGCGAATCAGCGGCATTCGTAAGAAATTTGCCCAAGAGATGGGATACTTACCGCCGGTTGTTCATATCCGAGACAACCTTGAACTGGCTCCGGCGGGCTACCGTATTCTGATGAAAGGGGTAGAAATTGGTCGCGGTGAAGCGCATCCGGGGCGCTGGCTGGCGATTAATCCCGGTGGCGCCGTAGGGGAATTGCAAGGTGATATCACGAAAGATCCCGCTTTTGGCCTGTCTGCGGTTTGGATTGATGACAGCCTCAGAGAACAAGCTCAGGTTCAGGGATACACGGTGGTTGCCGCCAGTACGGTGGTTGCGACCCATATGAATCACTTGTTGACGCAATATGCGAATGAGTTATTTGGTCGTCAGGAAGCGCAACAACTGTTTGAGCGGGTCAGCCAAGAGATGCCTAAACTGACGGAAGACTTTATTCCTGATGTTGTTAATCTGACAACCTTGCATAAAGTGCTGCAAAATCTGTTGTCCGAACAAGTGCCGATTCGAGACATGCGGACAATTATTGAAACCTTGGCTGAACATGCGCCAGGGCAAACTGATCCCTATGAATTGACGTCTTTGGTTAGAATCTCACTTGGCCGAGCAATTGCTCAACAGTGGTTCCCGGGCGCACAGGAAATTCAGGTAATCGGATTGGATGCGGGCCTTGAGCGTTTGTTAATTCAGGCATTGCAAAATGGCGGAGGTCTGGAGCCAGGATTGGCGGATAACTTACAACGGCAGGCGACGGAAGCACTACAACGTCAGGAAATGCTGGGCGCGCCTCCGGTACTGTTGGTTAATCATGCATTACGCCCGCTGTTGTCGCGTTTCTTGCGTAGAACTTTGCCTCAATTAGTGGTTTTATCTAATCTTGAAATCAGCGATAACCGTCAAATTCGTATGACAGCGACCATTGGTGGTAACGGGTAGCTGTATCAATAGAAAACAGCAGGCCATTTATTCCAAAATGGCCTGTTATAATCATCTCTCGACAGTAATAGGCATTTTTAATCATCAAAATTAATTGATTTTTAATTTCTGTGCGGAACCTGCAAAACCGGCATGGCAATTATTCCAGCCGGGATATACCGAAGACTAGCAGTGATCACAGTATTTTATTAACGATAAGCAAATATCAAATCAGATGCTGTTGTGGCGGTTTTTATGTTTAGAGCAGTTTCCCACCCTAATTCGTTAGTGATGAGCTATTTCTTTTCTAGTTAACTCAGCTAGAAAAGCAGAACGATTTTTATGGTGGTTGTTTTCCTCAATGCAACGATCTATAGCAGTTAACAGATTGCCAAGTATGGTTAAATTGAATTTGATGACCTTTGACTCATGTTTCTCTGGATCTGATTCAATAAGAGTAATAGCTCCCCATTTCCAGACAAACGAGGATTACCGATGTAATCGGATGAGTTGCTGGGGACATAGCCGCCCTGTTAGGTTAAAACATCCATATGCTGCCCGAATTGCTAACAGCTGATGAGAGAAATTTTTGGTATCAGTCAGAGTGTAGGTAGAACTTTAATAAAAAAATCTGTTTCAGATACCGGGACTACAACTTCAATTCAGAAAAAATAAAAGGAATTATTATTTCATTGTAGCATCAGGTGTAAAATGTGACGGCAATGAAATTTCCATTGCACATGATAGAGTTATAGGCAGGGAATATATTGATGCTTATAGTGTATCTACGCGAAAAATAAATATGTATGCTATATTTTTTTAATAATTAAAATAAAATATTTTCATTATGTGGCAATAAGTTTCCTTAATGGGAAGGCTTAAAAAGCATTGACGCAGCAATGAGTTATCATATTGATAAAACAGGAAAAGAGTCACTTGACTACCATTACTACATCAGTTCAGCGGAACACAGTCGCGCCGACTTTGCGGCTGCTGTTCCGGGCCACTGGAGGACAGAAGCACGGTTACACAGGGTTTTGATGTCTCCATGAAGGAAGATCTCTGTCTCCCCTGCAAGGGAGATTCCTCTGAAATATTGACGTGCGTGCGACATCTAAGCCTGAATATGCTTCTGGTAGAAACGACAAAACAGCCAGTATTTGCCGAAAACGAAGAATTTCGAGCATGGACATTGGCTATTTGGATAGGGTATTAGATGCCGGAGTTAATATGTTGGGCAAGAAATAAATACTCATGCTATTGCCCTGATTGATGAGTTGGACGTGATTAGGATCGAAAAATAAAATAAATAAATTGAAAAATGATATTTCTTCTTTGACATTGACAATTTCCTAACATACGATTCATTCAGCTCAAGTGTTAGGGCTAATAATGAAGTGGTACACTAATCAAATTATTGTGAGGAGAAGTATCATGGAATCAGCAATGGAACTTTTTGAAGTAGATATTAATGATTGTGACCTGCAAGGTCTCTGCATGTGGTAATAAAATGTAAGGGAAGCTAGTGCTTCCCTTACTTGTCTATCTTATTATTCATTATCAACAGGGGCTCTCAAATTGGACGATCGTGGATTTCACAATGTCTGGGATATTGTCTTGCATGATAATGAGATATTATCTGATGCGGATTCATTGAACACTTTTTTTTATGAAGCGCTAAAGAGATCTGGCTTCAGAATAATAGGTCATCTCTGTCATAAATTTACTGATGGGGGAGAAGGTGTCACTGGATTATTCCTTCTTTCTGAATCACATCTATCATTTCACACATATCCCGAGACAAACTACATAAGCATTGATGTTTACACTTGTGGAAAACAAGATACATGTATACATAACGATATAGAAAAGTTTTTCAAGAATAGTAAAAGATTTACTGTTCGTGGTTTGCAAAGGGGAAGTAGTCTAGATACCTATCCATTAACAACAGGGTGATTTATTTATGAAATTAATTAATAATGGAATAATTAAGTTCGATTACCAATTCCCTATATACAATTTTTTCTTCCCAAATCAAACATTTAATTCCTTTAATGGAGATGAAAATTCCATATCAAGGATATTAGGAAATGCGAATTCTGAGGTCAGTTCGAGAGCTCTTTATTTCCATATTCCGTTTTGTGAATCTATCTGTACATTTTGCCCCTTCACCAAAGGACTATACAAAAACCATGAAGTGATAGACAGGTATGTAAAAGCACTTATCAATGAAGTAGAGTATAAAAGTAGATTTATTGACTATAAGGCAATTCCTATACGAGCAATATTTTTCGGAGGCGGAACCCCGTCATTATTATCGCCTGAAAATATTATCGATATAGGCGAAACTATTAAGAAATATTTTGACTTATCCTCTCTACAAGAGTTCTCTTTCGAGCTTAGCATAAATAGTGTCACTGGGGAGGGAATTGATGCTTTAAAAGAAATAGGTGTTACACATACTCGGTTTGGTTTGCAAACAATGGATCCTACGTGGAGAGAACTATTTAATCTCACAGCGTCGATAGATACAATTGAAAAGTCTTCACATTTATTGGTTTCGAATTTTGATTATGTTTTATGTGATATAATATATGGAATGCATGGTGAGGATGAAGAGGTTATTATTTCTGACCTAGATAAAGCTATTGATCTGGGTTTAAGTAATGTTGATATATATCCAATAAATAATGTTGTCACATCATCTAAACTTCATAAGTCTGTTCGTGATTATACAGATAACATTACATCTGCTACACGAAAATTCTCAATGAAATTATTAATTGATTTACACATGAGAAGTAAAGGTTTCATGCCTCATAATGGACATGGTTATGTGAGATCGAGTATTACGGATCAAGTGGTCACTGATAATTATAGTTTTATTTATCATGAGCATGTATATGGATATGGAGATCATGATTTTCTCGGTTTTGGCATTAATGCCATATCTTCTCTGAGGGGGCACGTTATAACTAATATTACAGGTAGGGAAAAATATATTGATTCAATGAATAAAAATATTTACTTGTGTAAAATCAGCCAGCATGATGAATTATTAGATGAAATGAAGCCTCTGATATTGAGATTACCTTATCATGGGTATGCAGATAAGTCACAGATTAAAATGAATCTAGTCCCCGATCGGCTATATGGTAGGCTTAATGAACTGATCGACTCTGGCTTAATTGTAGATGATACACATTCATTTCGGCTAACAAAATTGGGTTGGTATTGGTATAGTAATATTATGTTTTATCTTATGCCTGAGGCAGAGCAAGCTATACTCAAGAAAATTGTTCACGAGGAATTAAAAACTCCTGGGAAATTTTTGTCGAAGAAAGAAATAATATATACCGCTGGTTTAAATGTATAAGAGTATAGCATGAAGAATGTCATTTTTAACAAAAGAATACTACCTCTATCTTTATCTAGTTTAATATCAAAAATAGGTGATTTTGCGCATGATGTTGTATTTGCAATTATCGCAATTGAGTTGCTGTCATTCAATTTTATGTATATAGGGATAGTATATTTCTTTAGGTTTATTCCATATTTATTTTTTGGGCCTGTGGGGGGATGGCTCGCGGATGTTTTTCCGAAAAAGAACAATATGATACTTAGTGATATATTACGCTGTGTCATCACGTTTATATTATTCATAACCTACCTAAATGATTTGTTAAATATATACATTCTCATCGTTTGTTCTATGTTCATGACAATAGGGAGAAGCCTTTTTCAGCCTAGTTTTAGAGCATATTTACCTGAAATGCTAGAGAAGAAAAATTTACCAAAAGGTAATAGTCTATTTCAAGTGATCGAAGATCTAGCATCCATAATTGGTCCATTGGCTTGTTCCATAATAATTGCTATGGGTAATAAATCATATGTTCTTTTAATGGATAGTATAACATATTTTATTTCAGTGCTTTTTTTATTTTCTTTAAAAAGAAATGAACCTCATGGGAGAGAGGAATTTTCTGTTTCGAGAATTATCTATGATACCAGAGATAGTATCATAGATATGAGGAGAAATAATCAAAATTTATTCATGGTAATAATTGGAACTTCTGCATGCGTATTATTTACAGCGGCACTATTGAGGTATGTCTTGCCAGCCTCAATTATTGATATTTATAAAAAGGAAGAACTTGTTGGATATGTATTTTCAATAATAGCTATGGGAACTGTATTAGGTGGAGTTTTTTATACACGTATAATCAAAAATTCAACCCCGGTGCAGGTAATGAAATCTTGGATGATATATGGACTCTTCTTTCTGATTATTTCATTGGTTATAAAATTCAGCTTTGTGCTTTTAATTATTTTTGCATTATTTCTTGGATTCTCTGGGGCCATTGTAGATATATCTATAATTACTAATATACAGTCACTATCAAAGGAAAATGAAGTTGGTAAAAATTATGGATTGTACTCCACGATCGCTAATACATGTGAGTCTGTTTCTGGAGTGGTATCAGGATTGTTCTCTGTCATAAGTGGCGGATTTTCGTTTTCAATAATGGCTCTTTTTATTGCAATGTCAGCTAGATTAATTATCTCTAGATTAAAGGGGAAGGATAATGAGTATGATGTATGATTTTAGAATAGCAATAAGTGAAAATGTAGCTATTCAATTTGAAACTAATAGGGAAATAATAAGTATCAATGAGATACGTGATTTTAGTGAAATAGCTGCAATAGTTTTGTCTTATGAAGATCTTTCTATGCAAAGAGTCAGTGATATAGTTAAAAGCGGCTTAGATATTCCTATATTTGCGGTAGTTAAAAATAATGATGAGATAGATGAATCTATATTGCCAAGTTTAACGGGTGTATTCAGTGAATGTAGTAAAAGCGCATCTTCCTATAGCACTCAATTGGAAGCCTTTGCTAAGAAATACGAAGATGAGTTGTTTCCGCCATTTTTTAAGACATTAACACAATATATTTCTAAAGGTAATATAACCCTTGCTTGCCCTGGTCATCAGGGAATCGATTTTCTTTGCAAACATCCTGCGGGTAAAAAGTTTATAGATTTCTTGGGGGAGAACATTTTTTTAGCAGATGTTCCTCATGCAGATCCCATTCTTGGAGTTATTTTGACTCATGAGGGAGCACCTGGTGTAGCGCAGCAACATGCAGCAAAAGTATTTAATGCGGATAAGACGTATTTTGTTTTAAATGGTACTTCAGCTGCTAACAAAGTAGTAACCAATGCTCTGCTTGCACCAGGCGATCTTGTGTTATTTGACAGAAATAACCATAAATCTTGTTATCATGGAGCATTAATACAAGCAGGTGCGACTCCAATCTATTTAGAAGCTGCGAGAAATTCATTTGGGCTTATCGGAGGTATACCAGAACATTGTTTTGATGAAGACTACTTACGGCAATTAATCAACAGGGTATCCTCAGATAAAGCAAGCATAAAAAGACCTTTCCGATTAGCAATTATACAAGCAGGTACTTATGATGGAAGCGTGTATAATGCACGCAGTGTAGTAGATAAAATAGGGCACTTATGTGATTACATTTTGTTTGATTCTGCATGGGTGGGATATGAGCAATTTATTCCGTTCATGAAAGATTGCTCCCCTTTGTTATTAGATTTAAATGAAAACTCTCCAGGAATCATAGTCACTCAGTCAGTGCATAAGCAGCAGGCTGGTTTTTCGCAAACATCACAGATTCACAAAAAAGATGAGCACATAAAGCTGCAAAGTAGATATTGCGAGCACAGACGCTTTAATCATGCGTTTATGCTTCATGCATCTACAAGCCCATTTTATCCTCTTTTTGCTGCTCTAGATATTAATGCCAAAATTCATTCAAATGGGTATGGTGAAAAAATGTGGGGGGAATGCGTACGAATTGGAATTGAAGCACGTAAGCTTATATTTTCATCATGTAAATTGGTAAAACCGTTTGTACCACCTTTCGTTGATAATAAACCATGGCAATCTTATGATACAAATACTATTGCTAGTGACTCACGCTTTTTCAGTTTTGATCCTGATGAGAAGTGGCATACATTTGAAGGTTATGGAAAATCTCAATATTCACTTGATCCTTGCAAATTACTATTAACGACACCTGGTATAGACTCTGAAACTGGGCAATATGAAAAATCAGGAGTGCCCGCAATCTTTTTAGCAAACTACTTAAGAGAAAATGGTGTTATACCTGAAAAATCCGAACTTAACTCAATTGTTTTTTTGCTAACCCCTGCTGTAAATAATGCGAAAATTCAGCATTTGATATCGAAAATAATTCAGTTCGAAAAGCATATAGAACAAGATTCCATGATATCTGAAGTCTTGCCTGCTATATATAATAGTAATATTAACCAATACCGAGGTTATACAATTGGTCGGCTTTGTCAGGAAATGCATGATATTTACGCCAGCTATAATATACAATATCTCCAACAAAGAATATTTAAAGAGCGTCACTTCCCTCGTATAGTTGTCACTCCTCATGCTGCTAATGTGCAATTAATCCGCGGGCATGTGGATTTTATCCCTATTGCACAAGCAAAAGGAAGGATAGCGGCAGAAGAAGCTTTACCATACCCTCCAGGAATTGTATCTATAGCTCCTGGTGAGATGTGGGATGGCGCTGTTTTAGATTATTTCTTAGTGTTAGAGGAGCTTATAAACAAGCTGCCATGTTTTGCTCCTGAGATGCAAGGGGTGTACGTAGATACTGATACAAATGGAAGAAAACGTATTTATGGGTACGTAATAAAGCAGGCACATGGCAGACTCGACTAATTGAATAATCAAGAGCTGACTGAGGGTTAAATTATCAGGATAGATCAAACAATAGACCAAAAGAGTGTTCGGGGTACAGGTCATATTTAGTGATATTCAAGGAATTAAAAAAGTGCTCTAGTGCTGTACTTCGAACTTGAATTCACCCATTAATTGTGACATTTATTTTATCGCTTTTGGACAGACAGATTGCATATTTTGATTCAAATGAGGCTGTAAGCAATTCTATTAGTTAAAATAGTTATGTATTCATCGAAATAGGTTTGCATATGCGTAAATTCATCCATATAGACATGGATTGCTTTTTTGCTGCTATAGAAATGCGAGATGATCCTTTTTTGAAGGAAAAGCCAATAGCTATAGGCGGCAGTATTGAAGAACGTGGGGTAATTAGTACTGCTAATTATGTCGCGAGGAAATTTGGTATTCACAGTGCAATGTCAACAGCAAAGGCGCTTAAATTGTGTCCTCAATTGAAAGTCATCCCACCGCGCATGCATATATATGAGGAAGTTTCTCTTCAAGTAAATGAGATATTTTCTCGATATACCGATCTGATTGAACCTCTCTCTCTAGATGAAGCATATCTTGATGTAACGGAGTGCCGTAGTTGTCATGGCTCGGCTACGTTGATAGCTCAAAAGATACGGCAATCCATATTTGAAGAGTTAAAGCTAACCGCTTCAGCAGGAATCGCTCCTGTTAAATTTCTTGCTAAGATTGCCTCGGATATGAATAAGCCGAATGGGCAATTTGTGATAACTCCTGAACAAGTTGATCAATTTGTTTTATCGTTGCCACTGAGAAAAATCCCAGGAGTTGGTCCCAAAACAGAAAACCGTCTATCAGATATGGGATTAAAAATTTGTGCAGATGTAAGACAATACGATTTTGGGGCTTTTATTAAAGAATTAGGGAAATTTGGATTAATGATTTGGCAGCGTTGTCATGGACTGGATGATAATTCTATTTGCGTAGACTTACCAAGGAAATCCGTTGGTGTTGAGATCACGCTACCAAAAGATATTCACATATGGGAAGAGTGTGAGGCTATAATTGAACAGTTATATCCAGAGTTGATAAGAAGACTTGAAAAATACAACTCCGAGCTAAAAATTTCTCGTCAGGGAGTTAAGTTTAAATTTGATGATTTTCATTTGACGACTCATGAACATATTTACCCCGTTCTAGATTTAGGTGATCTACTCTTCATTGCTCGGAATACGTGGGATTCTCGGCGTAAGGGGAGAGGAGTTAGGTTAGTTGGTATACATGTAACATTACTGGATCCACAATTTGAGCGCCAGCTAGTATTTGAGTGGTAATCAGTTTATACAGGATGAGATCACGAATATTATCTAACATCAGCGTATATGCGCCATCTGAGCCTGAATCTGCTTCGGGTAGAAACGACAAAAAATGCTGATATTTGTCGAAAGCGAAGAGTTGCCAGTATGGATATTGGTTATTTGGATAGGGTATTAGCCGCATGGTTTAATATGTTGGGCAAGAAATAAACATTAGTGCTATTTCTCCGAGTATAAATATGCAATATCTATACATGTCATTGATTATTATGTATATCCTAATAAAATTATTGGTTGATTAATTTAATTCATTGAATTCACATGATAAACGAACTTTCTTTATTTGAAAATAATTCACTGGATGCTTTGCATCATAATATTTTACGAGGAGGATTATTCAGCTTGTTCATGACGAATAATTGTGCCCTGTTCTGCCGTCGATGAAAAATTGTATTTTATGGTCGAATTAATCTTGTGTATTCATATTGAAATTGTGAATAATGAAAATAGTATATTTATATCAATTAATTCCCTTGTATAATAATATTTCTTTAAATGTATTTATTTTAACTTTTCCATCTTGGATAAATATAAATAATGGACATAATCTATATGTTATTTATTTCCAATATGCCTTTTACTTCAAATTAATAAATGATGATTTTATATCCTGGCTGATATTAAAAAATTGTCTAAATAGCTCAAAAACAGATCAAATCATACGGAGTGACAATAATAAATAACGGACTAAACTGTCGAATGTTGAATAAAAGAATGATAAAGGAAAGATAAAAAATAATACACAAAATTGGGTGACGAAAAAGGAAAACTCAGTAATATCGGATGCCCTAAACAATTCAAAAGGATGAGAGTTAAATATGTATAAAAATATGTTAAATCCCGTAACATTAAGAAAAACAGCAAACGGACCTCAACTAAAAGGAAATGAGGGTACATATGACACATCAATATTAAAAGGCAGTCCTGTAGGAAGAAGGGATATTGGGAATTCCGCGCCATTACCCGCTCAAGCAGAAGTTTTTCAAAAAGTTGTTGACGAAAAAATAGCAAACTTCAAAACAAAGGGAAATCCAATATCAATTGTTGTCTGGCATAATAGTCGGACAGGGCTTACCCATATCATGGATGGTCAGCATCGATTTATTGCTGCATGTATACTTGGAGTACCCGTTAATTTGACATGGAAAAAGTTCGGCATACCGCCTAATCAGATAGACTGGAGTGGTACAAAATTCTCAGATGGAATACCAGCCAAAACCAAGATATTTGGAAAATGATCGATTAAGTTAATTTAATGTGTATTAAGCGCCACTTGAGCTGATACAGCACCTTGAAAAATTGAGAGTTACCGGTTTTGGTATAGATTTAAAATCTTAAATAAAACGTCAGGTAACTCTCATTCTCTATACTACCAATCTTATTATCAAATAGATAAAACTGGCGAAATAACTCTATTTTTTTAATTTTAAATCTCTATATTTTTAATTCCTTACAATTAACTAATAAACTTCTTCATTTAAATGGATTATTAGTCATGTTGGAAAAGTTATTTTTAATTGTTGTATTTAGTCTGATTTGCCAAATGTTTTTATTATGTGGCAGTGAGATGTCTTGGTATAAATATGTAACATTTATAAACATCATTGATTATTATATTTTCTCTAATAAAATCCTTGGTTGATTAGTTTAAATCTAATTAAATTAATGGTTGTTGCGATACCAGTGTAATATTGTTTAAACGATATCTTTTTATGTGAGATTTTTAAAAAAAGCAACTAAAAATTTATTAAATGGCTGGCAAAAATTCACTTTTCTATAATGCTTAAATATAGATGATTTTTTCGTACGAAAAACGAATAACGTAGTCAGGTTAAATATTAAATAAGTGTTATCGGGAGCGAGTCTTCCGAGGGCAGTTTCAGTTATACCCTATGGATTTCAAGTTGCATCGCGACGGCAAGGGAGTGAATCCCCGGGAGCATAGCAAACTATGTGACCGGGGTGAGCGAGTGCAGCCAACAAAGAGGCAGCTTGAAAGATGACGGGTATATAACACATAACCAAGGTCTGACATTATTAATAGGGGGAACATTATGTCCACCGAACCGCCGCTACATCAAGAAGATATTGTCGTGATACATGTTGCCACACCCAGTGATTTGGCGAAGTTTGCCGATCAATCACTTTTCTGGAATGAAAAAACCTATGAACAGATGAAAACTGCCGAAGTGTTGTTTACGCCAGCGGGAGAAACTCTACCTGGTCTGGGAATTAAACATGTCGCCACGCCCGATAATTTGGCGAGGTTTGTCGATGAAGAAGGTTACTGGAATGAGAAGACCTACAAACAGATGGAAGCTGTGAGAGTGTTGTTTATACCAGCAGAAAAAATACGTGGTGTGGGGATTAAACATGTTGCCACGCCCGATGATTTGGCGAAGTTTGCTGATAAAGAACTTTTCTGGAGTAAGAAAGACTACGAACAGCTAAAAGCCGCAGAGGTGCTGTTTGTACCCAGAGAAGGAATGCCCGGTTAGGGGGGAAACATATCGCCACGCCCGACGATTCGGCAAAATTTACCGATAAAACGGCCAATTAGAATGAAGAGAAACATTAAGAGGGGGATAAAGCCAGAATATTGTTTATCTCGAAAATAAAAGAATAGAACGGCGTGTAACAACGTTAATTTATTTGTCATTCTGCATTGGAGGTATTAATGACTCACAATAAGATATTTACATCCAGCGAGAATAATTTGTTGGATAAAGAGGAAGTCAAATCTTGGTTTAAATTATATTCCATGCCGAAAAGTGAAAATTATACTCAATTGGTGCAAATAGCGGCGGAAGGTCGGCGTTTAGCTGGGCTGGACCCAGGTCAGATCGATAATAATCCAGGGGCAGGATTGAACCGGGATCTGGATGAGGTGAATTTACTCTTAGTGAATCCCGGTGATGGGGTGCGTATCGGAGAAGACCGTGAAATTGCTGTCAATATTGATAAGAACAGCGGCTTACAGTTTATTAATGGCGAATTGGGGTTACGCCCCGACTTTAAATTGTCGCTGGAATTGTTTGAGAGTTTTACGGAGGAACAACAAAGAGAACTTTATCGTTGGCTGATTCATGCTGAGGAGATGGCAGCGAGTAAGGCGCAGTTGCCCGCGTTTGACTTACCGGCCAACGGTAACAATAAAAACCTTGGCGCTGTTGTCAGTGTCAGCGGCGATGGGAAAACTATCGCGCTTAGTGGGGCAGAAGGAAAGGAACCTGTATATCTATTTTCTTATACCGATAACGGTTGGCGGCAGCAATTCGCTGATTACGTTAGTGGTTATGGCGGCAGAGCGCTCAGCCTGAGCAGAGACGGTAATGTTCTCGCGGTGGGCATTGATAACCGCAACAGTGATGGCGGGCATGGTTCAGTGTTTATTTATCGCAAATTGTCAAATGGCGAGTGGGAGAAACCGGCCAAACTTTGGCTGAGTGAGGCGAACGTTCAGCAGCATTTCGGTTGCGTTGTGGGACTAAGCGCTGATGGCACGCTATTAGCGGTAGGTTCTTATGGCTGGAGATCGGGTGTATTGACTAACTGCGGCGCAGTATATCTTTATCAGTATGACGGGAAGAAATGGTCACAGCTTGGTGAACGTCTGACCTTAGCTTCTCCGGCACAGGGCGATATGTTTGGCGTCAAACTGAGCTTGAGTGCCGATGGTTCAACCTTAGCAGTGGCGGCAACAGGGCGTAATGGTAATAACGGTGAAGTGACGCTATTTCATCGTCACGGGGAATATTGGCAGCCGCGACCGCCACTCAATTCGCTGACTTCGCCTTTAACCATCAGCAGTGACGGCTTTGGCGCCAGTCTCAGCCTGAACGATAGCGGCGATATTTTGGCGGTGGGGTGTCCGGGAGAGAAGAGCGATGTTGGTGCGGTCTATTTGTACCAGCGTTACCGTAATGCATGGCAAGCTATGGGGATACTGAGAGAAGCGGTGACTGCCGGGGAAAGGTTTGGCAGCGAACTCTCTTTAAGTGGTGACGGTCAGATACTGGTGGTGTCAACACCTGTTGGTAAAGATAACACAGGTGTGCAAACCGGTGCAGGATGGTGGTTTAGCTATCAGGATGAACAATGGATTATGCAGGGCAGATTACTGGCAGTGGATGGGGAATTAAACCATAAATTTGGCGCCGGCATTTGTCTTAGCGGTGACGGCAATACGTTGGCGATTGGCGCCAGTGGCTGGAAGAGTGGAGAAGGGAAAGTTTACCTTTACGACTAGCTGAATGAGGAAAAAACGATGGCAAAAGAGATAACAGATGAAACGGTTAGCCAGCTTAGTGCTCACTTCGCCCCTGGCAAGATCCCGACTGAGGCGGCATTTTATTCACTGATTGATTGGGCCATGTTGTGGCGACAGCTTTTTGGTTGGCGGGATAGTGATCAAACTTATCATCCGGGAGTTGGGTTGCAGGTTATCGATAACCGTTTGGCGGTTAAGGTTGGTGATGGTATCTCGTTGGAACCGAAAGGGCTTGCGTTAAAGCTACAGCTTGATGGGGGATTGATGTTAGATAAATCCGGAGTGCTGTCGGTGGATGGGACTGTAGCGGTTTCGGCCCAAGCTTTTAAATTGCTTCCTGAGGAGACGCAGAAACAAATTGCCAAGTTGTTATTGAATGCGGGCACAGGAGGTAGAAAACAGATGACAGAGAACAGAAGACAGAGAATAGATGACGGTGACTGTCTAATACGGCTTTTGAGGACATATTATGACTGATAAAGAAATTAGCACTGTTGACTCATTGAAAGCGAGTTTTAAGTCCGGTGTTCCGCCCATGCCTGAAGCATTTTCTCATTTGATTGATGAGGCATATAAGGCATATGAAATCATTGATGGTGATAAGCGGGATGGTCCGACCGCAGGGCTGAAACGAGATGACAAAGGAAAACTGGCCCTCGACACTGACTATTCTGGCGGGTTGAACCTTGAACGAGGGGCTTTGGCCCTATCACTGAAGCCAGAAGGTGGATTCTCTTTTGATGGAGGGAGGCGTCTAAAATTGGATGCCGATCGGCAGGTTCAGTTTGCGGATTTTTTCAGTTTATCGCGGCGAGAGCGGATGGAGATCGCGCAGTTGTTGGATTTGAAACGTGGCACCATGATGACGCGTATTGTTTCTCCTTCCCCTAAAGAGAATGAACACTTTGGCACTTCTGTTAGCCTGAACGCGGCGGGAGATTGCTTAGTGGTTGGGATGGGGAAAGTGCTCTATTTGTATATGTACCGGAAGTGGGGGGATTGGAATACAAGCACGCCCATTGTGTTTGAGGCTGATGGAGGTAAGTATCGTAGTGCTGCATGGAATGTTAGTCTGGATGCGAAGGGAGATAATCTGGCAGTGGGATACTTCACTAATACTAACCGAATGCAGGTTTGTGTGTATACGCGCACGAATGGCGTCTGGGGTACAAAAAGTCCTATTGTGTTTCCGATGGAAGATCAACATAAATTCTTTGGTGGTGTGTATGTCAGCTTGAGCGCCGCAGGAGACTGTCTGGCGGTGGGGGGGAACACCTATACGTTCGATGTGTATACCCGCACGAATGGGATCTGGGATACAAAAAATCCCATTAAGCTTGGTTTTTTTAATTCTGGTAACGAGATGGTCACGATTTGTCTGAGTGCCTCGGGAAATTGTCTGGCGGTGCATAGTGTCGATGATTCTTATAAACCTGAAAGAAACACGGTTTATGTGTATACCCGCACGAATGGGACTTGGGATGAACGTCCCATTAAGTTCAAGCCCCCTGAAGATAGTTCATCCGGTTTTGGCAAGGTTCTTAGCCTGAATGCAGAGGGAGATCGTCTGGCGGTGGGGGCGGATGATGATTTACCCATTATGAATGGGAAGGTTTATCTGTATACGCGCACGAATGGGACCTGGGATACAGAAAATCCCATTAAGTTTTCGGCTCCTGCAAGTGATGTAACGTATTTTGGCAGAGCTATCAAATTGAATGATGCGGGAAACCGTCTGGCAGTGGGGGCGGCTTCCAGAGTGTATGTGTATACCTGTCTGAATGATAAGTGGAATATGGAAACACCTATCGAGATTTCGGACCCCTCAGGCAATTCAGACAATTTAAATGGTTTTGGTAAGGCTGTCAGTTTGAATAAGTTAGGAACGAGTTTGGCGGTTGGTGCAGTTTCAAACAAGGTTGATTCTGCGCCTGAAGCCGGTGCAGTTTATATCTTTGAGAATGTCAAATAGAAGACAGAGGACAGAAGATAGGTGACGGTGACTGTCTAATACGGCTTTTGAGGACATATTATGACTGATAAAGAAATTAGTACTGTTGACTCATTGAAAGCGAGTTTTAAGTCTGGTGTTCGGCTGATGCCTCAAGCATTTTCCCATTTGATTGATGAGGCATATAAGGTATATGAAATCATTGATGGCGCTCAGGATGATGGTCTGACCGCGGGGCTGAAACGGGATGGTCAAGGAAAACTGGCCCTCAACACTTATTATTCTGGCGGGTTAAATCCTGAACAAGGGGCTTTGGCGCTATCCTTGAAGCCAGAAGGTGGACTCTCTTTTGATGGAGGAGGGTATCTGAAATTGGATGCCGATCAGCAGGTTCAGTTTGCGGATTTTTTCAGTTTATCGCGGCGTGAGCGGATGGAGATCACGCAGGTGTTGGGTTTGAAACGTACTATGATAACGCGAATTGTTTCTCCCTTCCCCAAAAAGTGGGAGTCCTTTGGTAGCTCTGTTAGCTTGAACGCGGTGGGAGATTGCTTAGCGGTTGGGATGCAGAATAAAGCCTATGTGTATATGCGCCGGAAGAGCGGTGAATGGAATATAAGCACGCCTACTGTGTTTGAACATGGTGGTAGTGTAGTGAGCGATTCATTGAATGTCAGTCTGGATGCGATGGGAGATTGCCTGGCGTTGGGAAGCAGCAGGATGGCTTGTATATATATGCGTACGAATGGCGTCTGGGATGCGAGAAATCCCATTTGGTTTCCGGGTGCTGGTCAATACCTTGGTGAGAATGTCAGCTTGAGCGCGGCAGGAGACTGTCTGATGGCGGTGGTTGCGAACGGATACCTCTCTACGATCCATTTGTTTACACGTACGAACGGGATCTGGGATACAAAAAATCCCATTAAGTTTCCAAACCTTTCGGATTCTTCTGAGTTTGGCAGGGTTGCCCGCCTGAGTGCCGCGGGAAACTGTCTGGCGGTGTTTGGAGAAAGAGGCACGATTTATGTGTATACCCGCATGAATGGGATCTGGGATAGAGAAAACCCCATTCAGCTCAAGGCGCCTAAAGATAGCTCATCCCGTTTTGGCACGGTTTTTAGCCTGAATGCAGAGGGAGATCGTTTGGCGGTGGGGGCGGATGAGAATTCCCCCATTATTAATGGAAAGGTTTATCTGTATACGCGCACAAATGGGATTTGGGATAACGAAAATCCTATTAAGTTTTCGGCTCCTGCAAGTGACGTAACAGATTTTGGACGCTCTCTCGAACTGAATGATGCGGGGGATCGTCTGGCGGTGGGGGCGGCTGCCAGGGTGTATGTGTATACCTGTCTGAATAATAAGTGGAATATGGAAACACCTATGGAGATTCTGAACCCTTCAGACAATTTAAATCTTTTTGGTGGGCCTGTCGGCCTGAATAAGGCGGGGACGAGTTTGGTTGTTGGGGCAACGTCAGAAAGTGTCGATTCTAAGTCCGGAGCCGGTGCAGTCTATATCTTTGAAAATGTCAAATAGAGGACAGAAGACAGAGGACAGAGAACAGAAAACAGAGAACTGTCTGATGTGGCTTTTGAGGAAATATGATGGCTGATAAAGAAATTAGTACTGTTGATTCTTTGAAAGCGAGTTTTAAGTCTGGTATGCGGCTCATGCCGGAAACCTTTTCCCATTTGATTGATGAAGCATATAAAGCATATGAAATCATTGATGGCGTTCAGGGTGATGGCCCAACCGCAGGACTGAAACGAGATGACAAAGGAAAACTGACCCTCAACATTCACCATTCTGGAGGGTTGAACCTTAATCAAGGCGCTTTGGCCCTATCGCTGAAACCAGAAGGGGGACTCTCTTTTGATGGGGGAGGGTATCTGAAATTGGATGCCGATCGGCAGGTTCAATTTGCGGATTTTTTCAGTTTATCGCGGCGTGAGCGAATGGAGATCACGCAGGTGTTGGGTTTGAAACGCACCATGATAACGCGCATTGTTTCTTCCTTCCCTAAAGAAGATGAGCGTTTTGGCACTTCTGTTAGCCTGAACGCAGCGGGAGACTGCTTAGCGGTTGGGATGAATAATCAAGTCTGTGTGTATACGCGCCGGAAGAGTGGTGAGTGGAATATAAGTAAGCCGATTGTGTTTGAGGCTTTTGAAGATGAATATCATAGATCTTCATGGGATGTCAGTCTGAATGCGGCGGGAGATTGCCTAGCGTTGGCAAATAGGTTCAGACAGAGGGTTGGTGTACATATGCGTGCAAATGGCGTCTGGAATGTAAGAAAGCCCGTTTGGTTTCCGGCTCCGAGCCGCATTGAATTCTTTGGCCTGGGTGTCAGCTTGAGCGCAGCGGGAGATTGTCTGGTGACTGGGTGCGAATTCAAATCTGCGTTACATTCTACGTTCCATATGTTTACACGCACGAACGGGATCTGGGATAGAGAAAATCCCATTAAGTTTCCGGTCCCTTTGAGTTCTTATGAGTTTGGCAAGGCTGTCGTCCTGAGTGCCGCAGGAAACTGTCTGGCGGTGCATGGTTACGATGATTTTACAATAAGCACGATTTATATATATACACGTACGAATGGGATCTGGGATAGAGAAAACCCCATTAAGTTCAGTCACCTTGAAGGTCAATCATCTGTTTTCAGCAAGGTTTTTAGCCTGAATGCAGAGGGAGATCGTCTGGCAGTGATGGTGGGTTTTTATAAATCCACGGATATTGTTAGGGCGGTTTATCTGTATACACGCACAAATGGGATCTGGGATAGCGAAAATCCTATTAAGTTTTCGGTTCCTGCAAGTGACGTAATAGATTTTGGACGCTCTCTCGAACTGAATGATGCGGGAGATCGTCTAGTAGTGGGGGCGAATTCCCGGGTGTATGTATATACCTGTCTGAATGATAAGTGGAATATGGAAACACCTATGGAGATTTTGAACCCTTCAGGCAATTCAGACAATTTAAATGGTTTTGGTGGACCTGTCGGCCTAAATAAGACGGGGACGAGTTTGGTTGTTGGGGCAACGTCAGAAAGTGTTGATTCTCAACCCCAGGCCGGTGCAGTTTATGTTTTTGAGAATGTCAAATGATAACTATAATCACTAAACTGGATATTAATTCGGAGATGTCGGATTGCTCTTTAAAATCCTTCGGATTTTTCGCCTTATTATCCCCGTTCGCATTAGATGAAGGTTTACGGCGTTTTTCGCTAAAAAAGTGTGTTAGCATCATGATTAATTAATTCAATTGTTCTCTTATTCAGTTTTTGTAGAGTTATTGGTGGCACATAATAGAATATGGGTATCTAACAATTATTTTGTTTTTTTACCTTCAAAGATGGAAAATAAGCACATGATAACATCTGAGAAAAACTAATAAACATAACAGGGACATATTGTAAAAGGATATGATGTTATCATCTCGGGTGATTTTATATTATTTTCAATTTGGTGGTAATTGTATTTATGAGGAGTTTTAAATTTATTTATTAACCATTATTCTTGTCTTTATATTGGTTTTATTTGCGATTGCGAGTTATTTAACATGGGTAATTATGATTTTGATATTGTTTGAATATGTGCTAAGTTTTCTTTGAAAATTAAAATGAAATACATTTACTGAATGATAATAAAAAGATTATATTTAAATAATGATGTTTTGTTATATTGTTGATTATTTTGTGCTTTTTTGGTGATTTTTTTAATGGGTTGATTTTAATCTAATTAACTTTAAGAGAGAGGGATAAAGCCAGGATATTGTTTATCCCGAAAATAAAAGAATAGAACGGTATGTGGCAACGTTAACTTATCTGTCATTCTGCATTGGAGGTAATCAATGGCTCATAATAAGATATCTACATCCAGAGAGAATAATCTGTTGAATAAAGAGGAGGTTAAATCTTGGTTTAAATTATATTCCCTGCCGAAAAGTGAAAATTATACTCAATTGGCACAAATAGCGGCGGAGGATCGGCGTTTAGCTGGGCTGGAAGAGTGGAGAAGGGAAAGTTTATCTTTACGACTAGCTAAATGAGGAAAAGATGATGGTGAAAGAGAGAACAGATGACGGTGACTGCCTAATACGGCTTTTGAGGACATATTATGACTGGTAAAAAAATAACACGTATTGTTTCTCCTTCCCCTAAAGCGAATGAGCGCTTTGGCGCCTCTGTTAGCATGAGCGCAGCGGGAGACTGTTTAGCGGTTGGGGTGGGTGATAAAGTCTGTGTGTATACAGGCGGGAAGAGTGGGTGGAATACAAGTACTCCTGTTGTGTTTGAGGCTGATGGAAATAGATATCGTAGTTCTTCATGGGATATCAGTTTGAATGCGGCGGGAGATTGCCTGGCGTTGGGATACAAAATTGGTTCTCAAAACGCGGAAGCTTGTGTGTATACGCGCACGAATGGCATCTGGGATACAAAAAATCCCGTGGTGTTTACGATCGAAAGTACAGAAGAATATTTTGTTGTGAATGTCAGCTTGAGCGGAGCAGGAGACTGTCTGGTGGTGGGGGGCGATCGCTATTCGTTTTATATGTATACACGTACGAATGGGATCTGGGATAGAGAAAACCCCATTAAGTTGGTTCCTCCGGGGGCGGAAGGGGTTAGTCCGACTGTCTGCCTGAGTACTTCGGGAAACTGTCTGGCGGTGCATGGCGCCGATGTTTCTTATCCTTCTTATCCTTCAATAAATACGGTTTATCTGTATACACGCACGAATGGGATCTGGGATATAGAAAATCCCATTAAGCTTGCCACTAAAGATGGCGTACCCCTTCTTAACTGGGTTTTTAGCCTGAATGCAGCGGGAGATCGTCTGGCGGTGGGGGCGGATTATTATTTACCCACCAAGGGGAAGGTTTATCTGTATACGCGTACCAATGGGATCTGGGATAGGCAAAATCCCATTAAGTTTTCGGCTCCTGCAAGTGGCGTAGCGTATTTTGGCAATGCCATCAAACTGAATGATGCGGGAAACAGTTTGGTAGTGGGGGCGGCTTCCCGGGTATATGTGTATACCTATCTGAATGGTAAGTGGAATATGGAAAAACCTATCGAGATTTTGGACCCTTCAGGTAATTTAGACAATTTAAATGATTTTGGTAAGGCTATCAGTTTGAATAAGGCGGGAACGAATTTGGCAGTTGGCGCGAGTTTAACCAAAGTTGGTTCTGTGTCTGGCGCGGGTGCGGTCTATATCTTTGAGAATGTCAAATAGAAGACAGAAGACAGAAGACAGAGAACAGAAGACAGATGACGGTGACTGTCTAATACGGCTTTTGAGGAAATATGTGACTGATAAAGAAATCAATATCGTTGACTCATTGAAAGCGAGTTTTAAGTCTGGCATTTGGCTCGTGCCGGAAGCTTTTTTTAATGTGTTAGGCTGTTCGGCCTAAAGAAAATATTTTTCGGAAACATAATTTGTTTCCATATTGTCAACATAATAAACCTGCGGTATACTGTTTCCATATTGGAAACGATAGGGTATGGAAATGCATGTTATTTCAAGGGAGCCGTTTGATTTAGCTACACGCCGCTACCCAAATAGTTCCGTTGCACTTGATGATCTATATAAGTCGTTGCGGCGCTTAAAGTTCAGTTCTCCAGATGAAATGAAGTGCGTATTCCCTAGTCTGGATCGGATGGAATATCGGGAAAAATGGTGGGTCGTTGATGTTGGCGGCAATAATTTAAGAGTGATGTTTTTTGCAGATTTTGAGCGTGGGAAAATTTTTATCAAGTACATATCAACCCATGCAGAATATGACAAATTGATGGATTATTACCGGAGGAATAAAGAATGATGATCAACGAAGCAATTCAGGCCGCAAATAGTTTGGTAAGCATTGTCCCTCTCTTAGGGGGTAGCACTTTCCGCAAAGATTATGATGAGGCTATGCAGCTGGTAGAATATCTGATCGAGCACAATCCAGATAGTCCGCTGGTTGATATGCTTATGGCTAAAATTGACACCTACGAAAATAGTGCGCCAGAGTTTACAGAGTTCAATGAACGTATTGCTAGCACACAAAGCGGTGTAGCAATTCTACGTACATTGATGGATCAGTACGGTCTGAATCAAACTGATTTTGAGAACGAAATAGGGAAGCGTTCTCTTGTTAGCCGTATTTTGAAAGGTGAACGTTCGTTAACGCTTGAAGCTATGCGTAAACTCTCAGTTCGTTTTGGTGTACCGGTTAGCGTTTTTATTGATTAAACTGGATGAAATGGTGCAGGATAGTGTTGATATCATCACCCTCAATTTCGGCCTATACGCGTCATCTTTCAAGTTGCCTCTTTGTTGGCTGCACTCACTCACCCCGGTCACATAATTACCTATGTTCCCGGGGATTCGTTCCCTTGCCGTCGCGATGCATCTTGAAATCCATAGGGTATACGCCCGAGGCGTCAGAAAGTCTCTTTTATTTATCCGAATAATACATCTCTCATGACCTAAATAGCCGTTGGTCTCCAGCCTTTCGCCTACACACGGAAGGCGGCTGGATCTGCTTTATGGGAATATAAGAGTAAACTGCTGAGATCTTCGTCAGATTACGTGGATTCAATATTGTTTGAAAAAATAATCGATAATCTCCTGCTGAAGTTCAAAGGCATCACGTCGTTCCGCAAGGTGGCTTTTTAGTACAGTAAGTGAGCGCAGGCTTTCGCGCTGTTGGGTTTCGTTTTCTATATTTTGTCGCAATTTTTTGCAGTGTTCGCGGAGGTTATTTTCTATTATCTTCGATGTGTTACCTCCCAGTGTGCTCCAAACTATGCCCGGTAACGAATCAGATTTTTTTAGCTGATTAAGCTCATTGGCTAGTGTGTCTATACGTGCTTTTAGCAACTTATTGATATCGGATATATCCCGACTGTTAAAACTGAAAGTTGGATCAATGTACGTGTGGTACATGTTTATTATCGTCCAGACATCATTATCTTTCTTGGCTTGTGATAACTGTACCATCAATTGGTTTTTTTTCTTTTTCTCATCTAAATCCTGTTCACGATCCGGATGCAGTAACTTGGCTATTTTTCTATACATTTGGCTCACTTCCTGCGATTTAAATAAATTATCCAGTTTTTTCTGGTTTTCTTCCGCAGGGTTGAAATCATCAGCGTCTTCTGCATGATATTCATCATAAAAATGTTTTGATTCCCGTTGAAAATGCTGTTCTATGGTGGCACGCATTTTTTCAGGACTTTTCATCATATCAAGTAATTCTTCATCAGATATTTCTTCATTAAAATCAAAATATTCATCCAGAGTCTGCCGGATATCAGCCATCTGTTCTGGCGTCGGAGTTTCGTGCTCTTTCAATGCGTTAAGATTGGAAAAGTGATCGGTTAATTTATTGAGATCAAGGTTTTCGTTAAAGGGATAATGACATAATTCATCAAGTTCTTCTTCTATCCAGAAAAATAATTCTCCCCGTTGGTTTTTCCCCAGCGATTTTTTGTCGGCAAATGAAAGCAACCGTGCCGTTTTATCATATTTAGATTGTATATATTGATGCTCTATCGGTAAAACCTCTTGTTGAAAGCGGACGAACAACGCATCTTGCTGCTGTTGTAGTTTGGCGATCTTCAATTGGTATTTTTCGATGGACTTCCAGTAAGCTTTGAATTGTTGCTGAGGTGTTTTTGGTATCTGTTGTCCGCTCGATTTTCTTTTTTTTAGCTGCTTGTGCATCAATATTGTTCCTGAAGTTGAAACTCGTATATTGCGTAGTTAAAAATTATATTGTCAATACCCGTTGTCGTTTATCCCTATTCTGCAATATATTTTTGTAACACGCAAAACATTATAGTTGTTCAATTATTACATTGACTTACAAATGGTGATTTTTGTTAATCTTTTCTTACCCGACTGTAACAACAGTTTCACAATACATTTCGTCTGAGTTATTTATGCTGGAGGATTCCATTCCGTGAGCAGTTAAGGAGTTCGGATTAAACAGGAAAGCGGCGCTTACAAGTACTATCAACAATAAAAAGCGGCACTACCGCAATGGGCGGTAATGCGCTGAATTAAACTTGAGCTCTATGGCTGGAAAGCGCAGAGTGACGGGCAGCTTGGCCGTCTGAGCCATAAAGAGAAGGGCTATGGCGGCTTTTTAGAAAAGCGATAGCTTGGCTATTTAGTTCAAGATGTTGGGTTAATAGCAGGCCGTTATGGGTATTTAAATCACGAACCTGGGTAACCGCTTTGCCGATCTGTTGCCATAATGTGGCAAGCAAAGGTTGCTTATCATAAGGCGCTATAATGTTTAATGCTTTGCTCAAATTAAGACGTTGCTGTTCTGAATGGCTAAGCGCAGATAACAAAAAATTTTTTCGTTCTGTTATCTGGTGCAAATCTCGTGCTTCAATAAAACCCTCGCACAGAATACGCTGTTCTTCCGCCATCGTTTGGGTCAGCGAGGTCAAATAGGTCACTTGCTGTTCGAGTAATTGTTGTAGTGCATCCATAGCGGGTTCAATTATTTCTTATCGTACTGAAAGTTTTCGGCGGCTTCTTTGAGCAAAGCATCTGCGATTTTACCGCTGTTCATTTTTAAGGTTCCTTGAGCAATCGCTTCTTTCAGCTTTTGTACCTTTTGGATATTGATATCTTGGCTGCTCGGTTGAACCAGTTTTGTTTGTGCTTCGCTCAGTTTTACTTGTGCATCGCTGCTTTGTAAGGTAACGCCGGAGGTTTTGCGGGTGCCTTGGGCGCTTTCATTAGTTGGTCGCTGTTGAACAGCAGCGATAGCTAATAAGGGGTGAGTGCGTTCGATACTCATAATTATTATCCTTTATGGCCAGGCATAGGTTCACCTATGGATCGGAGCAGGTTACATGCCATTTGCATACCTGCAAATCGTGCTCTGCTGGTTATATCGGCACAGTAAAAGAAAACTTTAGTAACTTATAACATGATTTTTACACTGCCGTTTTCTAATGCCTGGCCGGTTATAACGTGCCCTGAATTCATTCGAACCCTGACTTTATCAGAAATGGCGGCGTTATTAATAGCTTTCCCTTCATTCCGTATCTGAAAGCCATTTCCCTGAACGATCACCACCACACTCTGGCCTGACCGTACCGCCCACGGACGGCGTAACATATTACGTGTAATGACTTGCCCCGCCGGAATGTTACGTATCGTAACGCTGTTTTTTATTTCATTTTTGTTAATAACCAGATCATGGGGTAATTTTTCCAGTAATCCGCTTCTGACCTGAAAATCGTCCTCTGATAAAACATCATTACGTGAGATGGTTCGGCGGGTAACCAGATAATTTCCTGTCACACTGACAGTGACTTGAATGAATTTGCGTTGTTGATGGCAGATAACAGGTAAGGAGAGATTTCCCCAGTTTTGACCACCAATAGCGGGTTGAATTTCTGGCCGTTCACATTGGGGCCATTGTTGTTCAGGGGTTCTGATGTTAACAGAAACTTTGTGATGATTATCCTTATGTATCTGCTGGAAATAGCGCTCTATAGCTTGGGGTAAATTATTGCCCCATGCCATCGAAGTGATAAAGAAAAATGCGAACAGCCCGATAATGTTTATAGCGTGCATCTTCTCGCTCTCATTATTTCTGTCGGTCAATACGCTGCTGTTTAGTTGCGTATATTTAGTCGCGTGTAAGTGTACCTGCATCGAATATCAGTCAATGGGATAAATAGCAATCCAATTAGCGTCTATTCACCCGATAGGCTTTTCCTTCTGCGTTTATTCTGTTTACTGCGAATTTCGCGATCGTGAAAAGCGCGATTAAAAGTTCACAACACAGGTCAGTCACGTCACATCAGAGGGAGGAATATGCTCGATAAATTAGATGCAGCCTTTCATTTTCAGCAGGAAGCCCTGTCATTGCGATCTCGGCGGCAAGAAATATTGTCCGCTAACATCGCTAATGCGGATACGCCCGGTTATCAAGCGCGGGATATTGATTTCGCCACACAACTGAAAAAAACCATTGCACACGGTCGGGTCGCCGGAAACGGGATCGGGCTGACGCTGACATCCGATCGGCATATTCCTATTCAGCCTCAGAAGAGAATGGAGATGGACTTACTGTATCGGGTGCCTTATCAGGCAGCTATGGATGGCAACACGGTAGATATGGATATGGAACGCAGCAATTTTATGGATAACAGTCTGAAATATCAGGCTGAACTGACCGCGACCAGCGCTCAGGTCAAAAGCATGATGTCAGTCTTACAGCAAGGATAAGGGCAATGTCTTTACTCAGTGTTTTTGATATTGCCGGCTCGGCATTATCAGCTCAATCCCAACGATTAAATGTCAGCGCCAGCAATATGGCAAATGCCGATAGTGTTGCGGGGCCTGATGGTCAGCCATATCGGGCGAAACAGGTGGTTTTTCGTGTTGCCGCACCGGCAGGGCAGGAAACTGGCGGCGTCAGAGTCAGTGAAATTGTTGATGATCCCACCCCTTTCCGCCTTGAGTATCAGCCGGGACACCCGTTGGCTGATGAAAAGGGTTATGTGCGGATGCCGAACGTTGATGTGGTCGGGGAGATGATTAACACCATTTCCGCTTCCCGTAGTTATCAAGCCAACGTTGAAGTGCTTAATACAACTAAATCGATAATGTTGAAAACATTAACGTTAGGTCAATAACAGGAGCGGCTCATGGCTATTACCGGTTCAATAAATGGATCTCTGGATAACATGACTGTTGGAGAGTCAGCATCGACCAGCAAGAAAAAGAATAGTGAAGAGCTGAATAGCAATTTCATGAAATTGTTGCTCGCGCAAATGAAAAATCAAGACCCAACTAACCCGATGAAGAACAATGAGCTGACTTCCCATTTGGCGCAGATTAACACACTGGAGGGGATCGAAAAGCTGAATACCACGCTGGGGTCCATTGTCGGTCAGATAAATAATAATCAATCTGTACAGGCATCGGCTCTGATTGGGCGAGATGTGATGATCCCCGGGGAGACCATTCTGGTGGGTTCAAAGGAAAACGGGAGCGTCAGCACGTCACGATATGGTATTGAACTGGAAAGACCGGCGGACAGTGTGAAAGTCACCATTACCGATAAACAAGGCGGGGTTGTACGCCAAATTGATCTCGGTGCGTTAGAAGCGGGTATGCATAATTTCACTTGGGACGGCATAAAAGAAGATGGTGCTGTAGCTGAGGGCGGCGCTTATAAATTCACCATTACAGCCAGCAATAAAGACAAACCGAACGCATTTCAGACACTGAGGTCCGCGACGGTGAAGGGTGTTGCTCGTGACGCGGATGGCGCTAAGTTAGATTTAGGACCGATCGGTGCCGTCACTATGGATCAGATACGTCTGATTCTTTAACCAGCAAGAATTTTAACGGAGAATAATATGGCTTTTTCACAAGCAGTAAGTGGTCTGAATGCCGCGGCAGGTAATTTGGATGTTATTGGTAATAATATCGCTAACGCGGCGACATATGGCTTTAAATCCAGCACGGTTGCTTTTTCTGACATTTTTGCCGGTTCTCAGGTGGGGCTGGGGGTAAAAATATCGGGTGTTAATCAGAATTTTAAAGATGGTACGCCGACGACGACCAATCGCCCACTTGATTTGGCGATCACTCAAAGCGGTTTTTTCCGTATGCAAGGTGGTGATGGTAAGATCTACTATTCCCGTAACGGTCAATTCAAGATGGATGAGAACCGAAATATTATCAACATGCAAGGCATGAAATTGACCGGCTATCCCGCCGCCAGTATCAATGGCGGCGCGCCGGAGATTCAGAAAGGAGCTAACCCGGAGCCGATTACAATACCTAAAGGTATACTGGCGGCTAAAGCAACAACCAAGGTTACGATGACAACCAACCTTAATTCGATGCATAAAAAATCGACAGATGCTTTCTCGCCAGAAAATAAGGATTCTTATAACTATCCTACCAGTGTCACCACCTTTGATAGCCTGGGCAACCCACATAATATCAAGGTCTTCTTTGTGAAAACGAACGATAATGAATGGCAGGTTCATGCTCAGGATAGTGCGGTAGAGGGCGCTAAAGCCGCTTCGTTGGGGACGTTGAAATTTGATGGCAACGGTAAACTGATTGGTGACAATAATCAGTTTACATTTAATGTTCCCTCTCTGAATGGTTCTAATGCCGCTGATATCACCATTGATTTTAACGGCAGTAAACAGCAAAAAATCGATGCTGATAGCGTATCTACACTTGCACAAAACGGTTATGCCGCAGGTGAATTCAGTGACTATCGTATTGAGCAAGATGGCCGTGTTGTCGGCACCTATTCCAATAAACAATCCCAGTTATTGGGTCAGATCGTTCTGGCTAATTTTGCTAACCCAGAGGGGATGGCGGCGCAGGGGGACAACGTTTGGGTAGAAACGGGGGCTTCTGGCAGTCCGGTTGTCGGCATTGCGGATTCCGGCGGTTTTGGCAAATTGCTCAGTGGCTCGTTGGAAGCGTCCAACGTCGATATGAGTCAGGAACTGGTTAATATGATCGTTGCGCAGCGCAATTATCAATCCAATGCCCAAACCATTAAAACCCAAGATCAGATCCTGCAAACGCTGGTCAGTATGCGTTGATAATTTCAGGATAGCATTATGGATCATGTCATTTATACCGCAATGGGCGGCGCTCGTCAGACACTAGAACATCAGGCGGCGACGGCAAATAATCTGGCCAATGCATCAACGCCGGGTTTTAAGGCGCAACTGGCTGCTTTGCGGGCAGTGCCTGTTGAAGGGGCCGCTTTTAACACCCGTACTTTGGTTGTGGCGTCAACGCCGGGTTCTGACAATCGTCAGGGGCCGATGAACTACACCGCGCGTCCGTTGGATGCGGCGATTGGGCAGGGGGGATATCTGGCGGTTCAGCTTGAAGATGGTTCTGAGGCTTACACGCGTAACGGCAGCATTCAGATTTCAGCGGAAGGTCAGTTAACTGTTCAAGGTAACTTGCTGATGAGTGAGAATGGACCGATAGATATTCCTCCGCATGCTGAATTGACCCTGGCGGCTGATGGTTCGCTATCTGCACTGATTCCCGGTGATCCGCCAACATTATTAGGGCAACTTGGCAGATTGAAAATGGTGAAGCCAGAGAGCGATCAGCTAGTCCGTGGTGATGATGGCCTCTTTCACATGACGGAACAGGCGCAAGCGTTACAGGGTGATGTTTTGCCAGCGAGTAATGAGGTGAAATTAATGCCCGGAGTGCTTGAAGGCAGTAACGTCAACCCGATGGAAAGCATGGTGAGTATGATTGCCAATGCCCGCCGTTTTGAAATGCAGATGAAAGTCATCCATAGCTCAGATGAAAATGCACAGCGTGCTAATCAGCTATTAGCGACGAGTTGATTTAGACACAGAGGATAAAACCGATGATCCGATCATTATGGATTGCTAAAACTGGGCTGGATGCCCAGCAAACCAATATGGATGTGATTGCCAACAACTTGGCAAACGTCAGCACTAATGGTTTTAAACGCCAGCGTGCCGTTTTTGAAGATCTACTGTACCAGACCATTCGTCAACCAGGAGCGATGTCATCGGAGCAAACCCGCTTGCCTTCTGGTTTACAGATAGGTACTGGGGTGCGTCCGGTAGCAACGGAACGTATACATAGTCAGGGAAACTTATCTGAAACTGGTAACAGTTATCACGCTGCTATTCGAGGGAAGGGCTTCTTTCAGGTTCAGTTACCTGATGGCACCAGTGCGTATACTCGTGACGGTTCATTTCAGAAAGATCAAAACGGGCAGTTGGCAACCACTAGTGGTTTTCTGATATTGCCGGCCATTACCATTCCTGATAACGCGACGGACCTCAACATTAGCCGTGATGGTGTTGTCAGTGTGAAAGTACAGGGGCAATCGGCGCTTCAGCAAGTGGGTCAATTTACCCTGACGACTTTTATCAATGACAGTGGGTTGGAAAGTATTGGTGAAAACCTTTATGTAGAGACTAACAGCTCCGGCGTACCGATTGAAAACACACCGGGAATCAATGGCGCAGGGTTGCTCCAGCACAAATATGTCGAAACATCTAACGTCAATATCGCTGAAGAATTGGTCAACATGATTCAAACTCAGCGTGCTTATGAAGTTAACAGTAAGGCGGTATCGACGTCTGATCAGATGCTACAAAAACTGACTCAGTTATAACCCAATCGTCAATCAGAACCGCGGGGGAACACTCAGTTTCCCCGTTATTCAGGATAAATTAAGAGTATCGAAGATGGATACAATGGCTGTTGCCGAGACCAGCGCCGTTTGTCAGTTCCGCCATTTACGGAAAAATGTGGCGAATAAATGGCGTTGTAGTATAGCACTGGCGGTATTGTCACTAACGGGCTGTGCGTATATACCGCAGAAACCCTTGGTTGAGGGAGCAACCACCGCAGCACCTTCTGCGGCAACCGCGCCAATTCCTAATGGCGCTATTTTTCAAGTAGTACAGCCTGTTTATTATGGTTATCAGCCGCTATTTGAAGATCGCCGACCCCGGAATATTGGCGATACCCTGACGATTACATTGCAGGAAAATGTCAGCGCCAGTAAGAACTCTTCGGCCAACGCCAGCCGTAATGGAAAAAACACGTTTTCCGCAGCACTGACTCCCCGTTTCCTGAAAGGGTTAATTGGTGGAGATAAAACCGATCTGGATATGGAAGCCGATAATACTTTTGGTGGGAAAGGCGGCGCTAACGCGAATAACACCTTCCGAGGAACGATTACCGTGACAGTCGATCAGTTACTGGCAAACGGTAACTTACATGTGGTCGGTGAAAAGCAGATTGCTATCAATCAGGGAACCGAGTTTATTCGTTTTTCCGGTGTCGTTAACCCACGGACAATTAATGCCAATAACACTGTCAGTTCCAATCAGGTCGCGGATGCCCGCATCGAATATGTGGGGAATGGCTATATCAATGAAGCGCAGAACATGGGGTGGTTACAGCGTTTCTTCCTGAATGTCGCGCCATTTTAACAGGGGATGGTTATGATAAAACAATTTGCTGTCAGCCTTCTTCTTGTATTGCTGACTCTGGTGACAACGACGGCATCAGCAGAACGTATCCGTGATCTCACCACGGTTCAAGGAGTACGGGAAAATGCGTTGATTGGTTATGGATTAGTGGTTGGATTGGATGGAACTGGCGACCAGACGACTCAGACGCCATTTACCACCCAAAGTTTAAGCAACATGTTATCCCAATTGGGGATTACCGTTCCGCCGGGAACCAATATGCAGTTGAAAAACGTGGCTGCCGTGATGGTTACCGCGAAATTACCGCCGTTTGGCCGTGCCGGGCAGAATATTGACGTAGTGGTTTCCTCGCTGGGGAACGCTAAAAGCTTACGTGGCGGTACTTTGCTGATGACGCCGCTAAAAGGTGTCGATAATCAGGTCTATGCTCTGGCGCAGGGGAATATTTTGGTTGGCGGCGCCGGCGCCGGCGCGGGGGGAAGCAGTGTAAAAGTCAATCAGCTCGCGGGTGGTCGGATTAGTAACGGTGCAGTGATTGAACGCGAATTGCCTACGCAGTTTGGTGAAAATGGCATACTGAATCTTCAATTAAATAACGAAGACTTCTCACTGGCGCAGCAAATCAGCGACACGATCAATCGTACGGGCGGAGCGGGAACAGCAACGCCATTGGATGCTCGTACAGTACAATTGCGTATGCCGAGAGATAAAAGTGAACAGGTTAGATTCCTTTCCCATGTACAGAATCTGACTCTTCGCGTTGATGTCGGTGATGCTAAAGTGATTATCAACTCTCGCACCGGCTCTGTGGTAATGAACCGCAATGTCATGCTGGATAGCTGCGCGATTGCTCAAGGGAATCTTTCTGTCATTGTCGATAATCAGGTGGTCGTTAGTCAGCCAAATACACCGTTAGCAGGCGGCAGTACTGTTGTCACCCGTAATCCCGCTGTTGCTTTTCGTGAACAAAATGGCGCGTTGCAGCAGGTTAACGCCAGTGCAAGTTTGAGCCATGTTATTCAAGCATTGAATGCATTGGGTGCGACCCCGAATGATTTAATGTCAATCTTACAAGCGATGGAAAGCGCAGGTTGCCTGCGGGCGAAACTGGAGATCATTTGATGAATGATTTTTTAACCCTGTCTGGTGCGGCTTATGATGTACAGTCGGTTAACACGTTAAAATCCAATCTGGCAAAAGATCCACAACAGGGGCTACGGCAAGTAGCCCAACAAGTGGAAGGACTTTTTGTTCAGATGATGCTGAAAAGTATGCGTTCAGCTCTGCCTAAAGATGGCATGTTGAGCAGTGAACAGACACGCCTCTATACTTCGATATACGATCAGCAAATCGCGCAGAATATTGCTCAGAAGGGGGTCGGTTTTGCCGATATGATACTCAAGCAGCTTTCTAGCGCTAAAACTGTCCCTGGCGAAATAGCGGGTAAGATACCCATGACGCTGGATAACGAAGTTTTGCAAACCTTGCCAAGGCAGGCGCTTGAGCAATTTATACGTCGAGCGGCGCCGAAACCCGAGACGACGCCTAAACCGCTGCCGCTGAACAGTACGAATTTTGTATCCACGCTCTCGACCCCTGCCCGGATAGCTAGCCAACGCAGTGGTATTCCTCATTTACTGATTATTGCTCAGGCCGCATTAGAGTCTGGTTGGGGGCAAAGAGAGATTCTGACCGCTGATGGCAAGCCAAGTCATAATCTGTTTGGTATTAAAGCGGGTAAAGGTTGGAAAGGGCCGGTAACCAATATCCTGACCACAGAATATATCGATGGGGAGCCTCAGAAAATGAAGGATAACTTCCGTGTTTATGGTTCTTACGTGGAAGCGATTGAGGATTACGTCAAATTACTCACAGAAAGTCCCCGTTACGCCAACGTTGCCCGTTCTATTACCCCGGAACAAGGGGCTTATTCTTTACAACAGGCAGGTTATGCGACCGATCCCGGGTATGCGAAAAAACTGGTCTCGGTTATTCAACAGCTAAAAGGCGCCGGAGAGCGGGCGGTGAAAGCGTATACCTACGACTTGAGTAAATTATTCTGATCGCTATTTCGCTCAAGTTTTATTGAGTTCAGCCGATAAATTAAAGCAGTTTAGACTTTGTTTTCAGCTATACCCAATGTAACGGGTATATACCCAATGTAAAGGGTATAGCTGAAAGATTGTTTGCCGCCGTTAGCGGAGACATAAATAAAACGCAAAAGGATCTTCTGATGTCCAACAGTCTTATTAATACCGCGATGAGTGGCCTTCAAGCGGCTCAAATTGCTCTGGGAACCGTGGGTAATAACCTCGCAAATTCCAAAGTTCCTGGTTATAACCGGCAATCGACAGTTGTCAATCAAAACGGCGGCACGATGACGTCCGTTGGCTTTATCGGAAATGGCGTTGCTGTCACCAGTATTAACCGTCAATATAATGAATTCATTAATCAACAATTGTCTGAGGCTCAGGCGAAACAAGGTACATTAACCACTTATTCTCAGCAAATTTCCCAGATTGATAATTTGCTGGCAGACAAAGCGAATAACCTGTCAAACACCATTGACGACTTCTTTACCAGTTTACAAAATGTTGTCAGTAATGCGGAAGATGATGCAGCCAGAACGACAGCAATTGGTAAATCAAAGGGGCTGGTAAACCAGTTGCAAAGTGCGGATGCCTTCCTGCGTAAAATGGAAAATAACATTAATCGGGGAATAACTAACTCCGCTGAGGCTATTAATAACCATGCGCAGCAAATTGCTAAACTCAATGGTGAAATTACCCGAATGAGAGGCGGCGGTAGTGCTGAACCGAATGCATTACTGGATCAACGTGATCAATTGGTCAATGAACTGAATAAACTGGTTGGCGTGAGTGTGACTGAGCAGGATGGTGATTCTTACAATGTCACTTTTGCAGGAGGATTGACATTGGTTCAGGGAACAACCGCTTACCGAGTAGAAGCGATTTCATCCAATGCGGACAGTAGTCGCATTACATTAGGTTATGATCGTGGTTTTGGCGATGTTGTTGAAATTGATGAAAAATTCATTGATAAAGGGCGATTAAGCGGCACATTGAGGGCGCGTAGTGAAGTGCTGGATAATTCCCGTAATCAGTTAAACCAATTAGCGTTGGTATTGGGCGATCAATTTAATCAGGTTCACCGTTCTGGTTTTGATTTAAAAGGCAAACCGGGTGAAGATTTCTTCACATTTAATAACCCGGATGTGGTTGCTAATAGTAGAAATAAAGGTTCTGCTGATTTTAAAGTGGAATATACAGATACCTCAGCGGTAAAAGCCAGTGATTATCATATTAGCTACGATGGGGCTAATTGGAAAATTCGGCGAGCCTCTGATAAGGCGGATATTGCTGCCAAAGTAACAGGTAATACACTGGAATTTGATGGATTAAAAGTTGAAATTGATCCAACCAATGCAAAAGAGCATGACCGATATACACTGAAAGCGGTCAACGGTGTTATTGGCAGTATGGCGGTAAATATTAAAGATGCGTCGCAATTGGCGGCTGCCGGTACTAAAGATGGTGGGGCGAGTGATAACGTCAATGCCAAAAAACTCATTGAGTTGCAGAATAAAAAATTGGTAGAAGGGAAAGCATCATTTTCTGGCGCTTATGCTTCGATGGTCAGCACCATTGGCAACCAAACCAGCACGGCGAATATTGAGTTAGAAACTCAGAATAATATTACTAAACAACTTTACGCTAATCAGCAGTCGGTTTCCGGCGTCAACATCGATGAAGAATATGGCGCGTTGCAAAGTTTTCAACAATATTATCTGGCTAATGCTCAAGTTATCCAGACTGCCACAACGTTATTTAATGCTATTTTGGATCTCCGTCGCTAATAAACGTGCCATTTAATAAAAAATAGCCTGAGATATCTTAGGCATTTAGCTGAATATTTAAAAGGAATGAAATTGTGCGCGTAAGTACCAATATATTGTATGACCAGAAAATGACGAGTATTACGACTGCTCAGTCGAAATGGATGCAGCAGGGAGCACAGTTATCCAGTGGTCAGCGGGTGATAAATCCATCCGATGATCCGATGGCGGCATCTCAGGGGGTCATGGTTGCTCAAGCTGAATCTCAGAACCAGCAATATATAACGGCTCGCTCGTTTGCTAAGAACGCGATTTCCATGCAATTGAGCGTGGTATCCAAAGCTGTCGGGGTGGTGCAAAATGTTCATGAAAGTCTGGTCGCCACAGTAAACGGCGTATTGAGTGATGAAGATCGTAACTCGTTGGCTATTCAACTGACAGGATTTAAAGAACAACTGGTGAATTTGGGCAACACCACCGATGGTAATGGTCGCTATATTTTTGCCGGCTATAAAACGGATGCGAAACCTTTTGATGAGAGTACAAGCGGTACAGTTAGCTATCGAGGCGGCTCTGAGGAAATGACGCAGAAAGTGGATAACAACCGCTCTATGATTATTGGACATACCGGAGAGCAAGTCTTTCTCTCGTCTACCAGCAATCCGATCAAAGAGCCGGATGGCAGCCCGAGTGAATCTGATATATTTAAAACCATAGACATGGCGATTCAGTCATTGAAAACACCATTTGTCGAAGCAGATCAAAAGAGTCGTGATGATGCGCTGGAATTGTTGAATAAGGCTAACCGCGGCGCCCGCAACGCGTTGAATAATATCTCTTCTGTGGAATCGGTATTGGGTTTACAACTGAGAGAAATAGAAGACTTAGATAGCTTGGGGGCGGAACGCAGCCTGGCGAATAAAAGCCGTTTGAGCCAACTGGTTGACGTAGAATGGAACTCAGCGATTTCGAATTATTATCAACAACAAGCCGTACTTCAAGCATCTTATAAGACATTTACCGATATGAAAGGCATGTCGTTGTTTGAAATATTTCGTTAATTCGGTTTTCCTCATTTATATTAATCGCTGGTTTTCAGGCCAGCGATTTTTCCAATTGAATGTATTTAATTGTGACAATTAAATATCCTACATATTTTCAGTTAAATAGATAATGAAATAAAAATTCTTATATTGAAAATATATTGTTGAAATTTAAATTTCTGTCAGTGGATGAACCGGGAGAAACTGAGTAATTACCGCTTCTGCGTGTTGGTAGTTACTGAGGTTAATAACTACAACTTTATAGAAGTAAACCGCGTTAGGTACTCTGCGGAAAAATTTAGTTTCACCGGGTTGAATGTCGATAAAAGCATACTGATTGTAATCTCCGAATGGAGGCGCCCAGTAATTTACGGCTCTAATTGGTGCGGGACCTCTGTTTTCTATATTAAAATTAGGATGATGGGTAGTAGGCATTATTATATTTCCACCAGTATAAAGCTCAAAAGTTTGATTAGGGTCTATATATATCAGTCTCATTTTATTGTTTCCTTATCATGACGATTATTATATTGCATATATTACAGATAATCTTATCTGAGAAATTTAACTTAACACTTTCCCATAACAGTTAAATATTGAAATTTATCAGTGATGTGAAAGGAATAAGATAAATGAATTTTCCGTATTTGAGTGCCAATTTAATAAGTAAAAAATATATTGTTATTTGAGATATTGTGCTAATTTGGTTTTTCTCTTTTATTTTTATTGCTGATTTAGGCCAGTGATTTTGGTTAATAAAATCATTATAATTCATTTTAACGTAACCCATTCAATATATTGAAGTTTTATACCAAAACCCCTGCTTTTTATTAGAATAAAATGTCGTTTTTTCAAAAAAATAAGTTGATTATTTCTTCCATTTCCTACCCTCCCGTTCATATGTTGAACAGGGAAAAGTTTGGTTAATGAATCTGCCGGTGAATATGTTCGGTAATCATTTAAGTAAAAGAGGGTGAAATTATGGTTGTTTTACATGATCTATTTAATTCCCAGAGCCTCAACCTCACGGGATCAGGAGGAATGTAATGGCAGATTCAGGATTGATTTTTACACTTACTGTCGGCTCTCTCCCGGAGAAAACTTTTGCTGTGGTGGAGTTTACTCTAGATGAAGCGCTGTCAGAGTTATTTTGTCTGGAGGCGATATTAACCAGCGCTGATCCGGATATTAATTTCGCTGATGTTCTGGATAATTTTGCGACACTGACCGTTTATCGTGATGGAAAACCCGAGCGCAGTATAACTGGGATTGTGACTCAGTTTGAACAAAGCAGGACAGGCCGTCATCGCAGTCATTATTCCTTGACCATTCAACCTGCTTTATGGCGTGCGGGATTACGGGTTAATTCCCGTATTTTTCAGCATCAATCTGTGACTGAGATTATTGACATATTATTGAAAGAAAATGGCGTTAGAAACTTCTATTGCCAATTGCGTTATGAACATCCTGAACGGGAATTTTGTGTGCAATATGATGAGAGTGATCTGGCGTTTCTCCATCGTTTATTGGCTGATGAAGGGATGTTTTATTATTTCGATTTCACTGAGGAGCGAGGTGAACCGATAATTATTTTCATTGATTCTCATCGGATAAATAACAAATTTTCATTGCCTTATCACCCAGAATTGGATGCTACAGGAAGCCAATGCAGCATCAATCGATTCAGTTGGCGTGAACAGGTCGGGATTGCCAACATTGTGTTGAAGGATCGTACTTTTAAAAATCCGCGGTGGGGGGCTGACTGTTACTATCACGAACGCCAAATTAATCACCAGCGTTCAGATTTGCCCAGTTACACTTACTATGATTTTCCCGGGCGCTTTAAAGATGAGCGTGGCGAGCGCCTGAGTCAATATCGTCTGGAAGCACTCCGCACTGACGCTATGTTTGGCCGCGCACAAAGTGATTGTTTTGCCTTGGCGCCGGCATCAGGGTTTGCGCTTACTGATCATCCGAAAGAGCAATTTAATACCCTGTGGCTGGTCATTAAAATCAGCCATTACGGTAGACAGCCGCAGGCGGATGAATCCCGTTTCGGTGAAATGGGGACGACCTTAACGAACAGCTTCACCTTTGGCGATCGCAACCGGGTATGGCGTCCTTCGCCTTATCCCAAACCGCGCATTGACGGCCTGCAAATTGCGACAGTGGTTGGCCCGGAGGGGGAAGAGATCTTTTGTGATGAATACGGGCGCGTGCGGGTACAGTTTGCCTGGGATCAATATGGCAAATTCAATGACCACAGTTCTTGTTGGATCAGAGTCAGTCAGGCTTGGGCTGGTAATCACTGGGGCATGATTGCTATCCCCCGAGTGGGGCAGGAAGTGCTGGTGGATTTTCTGCATGGCGATCCAGATCAGCCAATTATTATTGGGCGTACCTATCATGCCACTAACATTGTGCCTAACCGTCTGCCGATAGCAAAAACCCAGATGTCAATTCGCTCAAAAACCCATAAAGGGGACGGTTTTAATGAACTGAGATTTGAAGATGAAAAAGATCGAGAAGAGGTATTTATTCATGCTCAGAAGAATCTGGCGATTAAGGTGCTGAATTCCCGAGATGAACGAATTAATTACAACCGTACAACCAGCATTGGCCATGATGATGAACTGGTGATTGCCAATAACCGCAAAATAACGGTTGATGGGCAGCAGGAACATAAAACCATCGGGAACTATGTTGTTCAGATTGAGGGTGACAAAACTTTGCAGGCCGGCGGCAATGTGGCACAGAAAATTCAGGGTATGCTCAGTATTGATACCAATGGTGATATTACGGTGCAAAGTGGCAACAAAATCAGTCTGAAAGTAGGTAATAGCTTTATCGTTATTCATGCTGATGGTGTCGATATCAAAGGTCCATCGATTAATCTGAACTCTGGGGGGAGTCCCGGGGATTTATTGCGCCCGGCGAATCCGGTCATTTTGCAAGCTGCCGCCAGTGCCGGCTCCTTGTTTGTTGCACACTGTCCGAAGGAGGATAACGACTGATGGCCGCTGAAAAATATTATGTCGTCATTGACGGTGCGATTGAATACCGATTGTTTTTTATCTTGGAAAATTTTAATCCCCCTGCGGTTTGTCTTTATGACGAATCTTTACCGCCTGAGCTGCTTAAGGCGGCACCTTACCTGGTGGAGGTGACAGAAAAAGTTGGACTGTATTTAGAGGAATGGCAAACATGTTGGGGGATTTGTCTTCACTCAAAAGCGGATATGAAAACATTGCGTCAGCATTTACGCAAATATCTTCAAGTATTATTACCCGATCAAGATAAACCGGTATTTTTCCGATTTTATGATCCGCGCAATATCTGGGAGTTTCTCAGTGTCCTCAGTGACTGGGAAATTCACTGTTTTCTGGGGCCGATAAATAAAATTAGCACTTCTCTGATGGGCGTTAAGCATGAAGATAATTTTCACGCGGCCAGAAAACAATTTCCCGCAGAGGCATGCTCCAGACAAAAGATGTTGCGGATCACAACAAAGCAATATGCTCAGTTAAATGAGCTATTCGAACAACGATACATTAATAAACTGACGCGATTTATTAATGAAGTCAATTACTATAATGGCGCCGGTACCATAGATCTGCCATACGACTCCCTGTCGGCACATTCAGACCGGATATTGAAAAACCCGCTTCCTGATACACATTATTCTCCCGCCTATATGGATGAGGCGACATTTATTCAACATAAAACCTTAGCGGAGGATTGTTTTTATTTTTGTCAGGATAATGAAATCACGGATGAACGTGCCATTGGCGGGTTTCTCTATTTGCTGATGGCGAGACATATCAATCAGTTTGAGCAAATCCCGCAGGCATGGTTAACCGCGCTCAGAGACCCCCAGTGTCCGGGTTATTATCGGATGGAAACATTATTAAAAAGCGAATTGGGTTTTATCCCCGATTAGGTAATTAAAAGGTAATTGATAAGGTAATAGATATGGCTGAGCAAACTATTTCATCCCGTGCCGGTGTTGCCTGCATGACATGCGACAACCCGGACCCCTGTATTTATAAAATCAGCGTCACTTTTGGTCGGAATACTCAGGTATGGCCTGAAAAGCCGGTAATTAAGATGAGCCTGATTGATGATGGAAAAGGTCAAAAAGGGACGATACAGATTGAAGGTAAATGTAATAACGCGGCTAAACATCATGCGGTGCTGACGGGGGGGCAGAAAGAGAAAACGCTAGAATTTAATGCACCACAGGAGGTGACATTATTTTATAAAGATCAGCTAAAAGACGCTGAGATTGAAAGTGACTTGGAAAGTGTCTGGTTTTATTTATCTAATCTTGCTAATCCGACAGATATGTACAGTGAACCGCGTTATTATAAGTTAATAACCCAGGGTTGCCTGGATAATCAACAGTACGCGACGATAGCGGTTTACCCATCGGTCAGTTTTATGGTTTCGGTTGGATTGAGCTTTGATTTTTCCCACGGAGAACGTTCTGTAAAGGAGCGGCGTGATGAACAGAAAAAAGCGCGTCTGGCGATGGAAAATGTCAAGCCTAAAAATGGCAATAAACTGCGCAGTGGGTGGACAACCCATACGGACCCATTTTATCTGACCCGACAGACGGCCATTAACGTCGAATACGCTTTAACGGTTCAGGATATGGATTACTCGGCGAAGTTTGCGGAAGTGAATAAGGTGAGGAAAACCCTGCCCAATTTAGAGGCTATCAATCGGGTGGAAAAACTGTTGGGTTATACCAAAGAATACCTGGCGCCTGATCCGGATTCAAAAGGCACCCGCAGCTACCAACTGCTTGAGCTCAAAGTGGACCCCATCAATATTGGGCTGGCTTATGCTTATGACCGAACTACTTCGATGGATGACCGTACCCATTTTTTGGGTTTCAGCGCCGCGCCTTTTCTGGGGATGACGGCAAAACTGGATCTCATTCAAATGGGGGCGGCGTATTGCAAGATAAAGAGTGTGGCAGCCAAATTCAGGGAGGCGCTGGCCCGCAGGAATTCAAATGATAAAAACTATTTAGATCTGGAATGTTGCCTTATTTTGGCATGCAATCTGTCCTTTCAATTGGGTGCCGCTTATAAACAAAAGCAGTGGACTTTTGACGCCGGTGATAAGAATGATTTGAAATTGAGTCTGGAAGGAAAAATGAATGTCGCCTTTAAGACCCATATTATGATAATGGAAGCCGCAATGGGAGTGGGTGTGGCTGTAAAAACAGCGGCGGGTTTTGAACTTGATCAACATGATAAAGGGATCGATCTGGCTGGCTACCATAATGGGATTGTTGCGGAATTTGAGGTAGATGTGGATGTGGGGAAAGAAGATGGTGAAAAATCTTTAATCCAAGTCAAAGAGAAGTGGAAATGGGTTATTGCTGATCCGTTAAAAGCTAATGAGTCTCCGTTGAGAATTAACCTGATGGGGGAAGAACGGTCTGTAGTTCGTCCCGAAATTGTTCCAGGCGCTGAAACAGGGTCATGGGAAATGGGTTATGACCCTAACTTTAAGCCTAAGATGGATAATATCCCGTTTATCACCGGATTACCCGGAATGTGAGGATAAAATGAGATTGAAACTGTTATTGCTGTTATCAGGAGTGATTTTTATGTTAAGTGCTCAGGCAAATGAATCGAGGCTATATATTCGCAGTTTATTCGATATCCAATACGCCTTTTGTGACATCAAAACCAATGGCGTAACGGGAATGGATAACCGTAATTCGGCTCGGGAAGGCCGGGGATTTGGTACCGGCAGTACAGCATCTATGTTATTAATGGCTAATGGTGAAAATGAAATCAGTCTGGAGTTTGGTGCGCTGGATTGGTTTTCTCCAAGTGAAATGCCAGATAAAACTCGCAATCACTTTAATCCTGAAGCTAAATGCACGCTGGAACTAACTGCTATGCGTGGTAAAAAGAGTGAGGTGTTGACAGCGATGGAAGTGGCAATTGATAAAAATGGTCAACCTGTGGCAATGACACCCACAAATGAAGGCAAATACGCTACTATCAGCACACCGGTGGTACGTCATGTGATACAGGCAGAAAAGGTAGAGGCTGGACATAAAGATAAAAAATTCTTTAAGGGCCGGAAATTTCCACCCAATATGACCTTATACCGATTTAGCAGGAATGTAAAAATTAGTGGCTTACCTGAATGGGAATGGGAGAAAGCAACCCCTTATACTGATACCCCGGAACAACGTCAGCAATTGCAACAGGCTTATATGGCTGCCTGGGGGGCTTATAACGCTAAGGATTTGAATACACTCCGTGATCAACAAAAAGTTGCGCTCAAAGCCTGGGCTTGGGCTACTAATGAAAGTGAAGAGAGTGTTTTTGCTGATCAATCTGTTTATAGTAGGATCAAAATAAAAAGTTTCAAAATGATACCAATTAACTGGGATGACTATCGGGTTAAAATAATGAATCAGGGCAGAATGGTTAGATTAGTGAATAAGTCGGATTTAAAGAATTCTCCAATATCTTACTATTACGTTGATGAGGAAGATGGTGAAACGGTTTTGGCTACCGTCGCACCAATCTTTTCATTAATTAACGGTCGTTTTGTTCAGGTGATTTAATGGATAGCAATATCGGGTTATTTGACCCGATATTTTTTCTCGACGGGAAATGTAATAAGAATCGGTGATATCGATACAGCGTTTGGTGATTGTAAAACGATTCAGGGATTGTGGATTTGGTTAATATTAAAGTTGAATAATATTCCACTTATCACCGGATTACCCGGAATGTGAGGATAAAATGAGATTAAAATGGTTATTGCTATTATTAGGTGTGATTATTATGTCAGGTTTAGGTGTGATGGTAATGCAGGGTGCTAATGCAAATGAACCGAGGTTGTATATTCGCAGTTTATTCGATATCCAATATTCCTTTTGTGACATCAAAACCAATGGCGTAACGGGAATGGATAATCGAAACTCAGCCCGGCGAGGTCGGGGATTTGGTACTGCCAGTACGGCTTCCATGTTATTTATGACAAACGGTGAAAATGAAATCAGTCTGGAATTTGGCGCATTGGGTTGGTTTTCCCCGGATAAGCTATCAGATGAAATCCGCAACCACTTTAATCCTGAAGCCAAATGTAATCTGGAATTGACGGCCATGCGTGGTGAAAAGAGCGAGGTGCTGACCGCAATTGAAGTAGCGATAGATAAAAATGGTCAGCCTGTGGCAATAACACCCGCAAATGAAGCGAAATATGCTGCTATTAGTACACCAGTGGTGCGTCATACGATTCAGGCAGAAAACGTAGAGGCTGGACATGAGGATAAAGGCTATTTTGATATCCGAACATTTCCACCTGATATGACTTTATATCGGTTTAGCCGAAATGTAAAAATCAGTGGCTTACCTGATTGGGCATGGGAGAAAGCAACCCCTTATACTGATACCCCGGAACAACGTCAGCAATTGCAGCAGGCTTATATGGCTGCCTGGCGGGCCTATAACGCTAAAGATTTGAATACACTCCGTGATCAACAAAAAGTTGCGCTCAAAGCCTGGGCTTGGGCTTCCGGTGAAAGTGAAGAGAGTGTTTTTGCTGATCAATCTGTTTACCATAATATCAAGATAAAAAGTTTCAAAATGAAGCCAATTAATTGGGATGACTACAGAGTGAAAATAATGAATCAGGGAAGAATGGTCAGGTTGGTGAATAAATCAGACCCAGAAAGTTCTCCAATATCTTACTATTATGTTGATGAGGAAGATGGAGAAACGGTTTTGGCTACTGTTGCGCCGATTTTTTCATTAATTAATGGCCGTTTTGTTCAGGTAATTTAATGGATAGCAATATCGGGTTATTTGACCCGATATTTTCTCTTGATGGGAAATGCAATAAAAGTCGGTAATATCGATACAGCATTTGGTGATTGTAAAACGACACTGGGATTGTGGGTTTGATTAATATTAAAGTTGAATAATATTCCACTTATCACCGGGTTACACCGGAACGTGAGGATAAAATGAAATTAAAATGGTTATTGCTATTGTTAGGCGTAATTACTATATCAGGGTTAGGTGTGGTAGTAATGCAAGGTGCTAACGCAAATGAACCGAGGTTGTATATTCGTAGCTTATTCGATATTCAATATGCTTTTTGTGATATTAAAACCAATGGCGTAACAGGAATGGATAACCGAGATTCAGCCCGGGAAGGGCGAGGGTTTGGGACTTCAAATACGGCCGCTATGCTGTTAATGGCAAATGGAGAAAATGAAATTAGTCTGGAATTTGGTGCGTTGGGTTGGTTTTCCTCAGATAAGCTATCAGATGAAACCCGTAACCGTTTTAATCCTGAAGCGAAATGTAGTCTAGAATTGACGGCTATGCGTGGTAAAAAAAGTGAAGTATTGACGGCAATTGAAGTGGTAATTGATAAAAATGGTCAGCCTGTGGCAACAACACCCGTGAATGAAGCGAAATATGTTGCTATTAGCACACCGATAGTACGTCATGTGATACAGGCAGAAAAAATAGAAGCTGGGCATATAGAGAAAAAGTATTTTGATCCGAAAGAATATCCACTCAATATGACCTTATACCGGTTTAGTCGTAATGTAAAAATCAGCGGCTTACCTGATTGGGAATGGGAGAAAGCAACCCCTTATACCGATACCCCAGAACAACGTCAGCAATTGCAGCAGGCTTATGTGGCGGTCTGGCAGGCTTATCAGGCAAAAAATTTGCAGGTAATTCGTGACCAACGAAAAATCGCGCTCAAAGCTTGGGCTTGGGCCACTGGTGAAAGTGAAGAGAGTATTTTTGCTGATCAGCCTATTTATAATAATGTCAATGCAAAAAATTTCAGGATGAAGCCAATTGATTGGGATGACTACCGGGTTCAGATAATGAATCAGGGTAAAATGATCAGACTAGTGAATAAATCAGATCCGGGAAGTTCTCCGGTATCCTACTATTACGTTGATGAGGAAGATGGGGAAACAGTTTGGGCTACTACCGCGCCGATTTTCTCATTAATTAATGGTCGTTTTGTTCAGGTAATTTAATGGATAGCAATATCTGGTTATTTGACCCGATATTTTCTCTTGATGGAAAATGCAATAAAAGTCGGTGATATCGATACGGCATTTGGTGATTGTAAAACGACACTGGGATTGTGGATTTGGTTAATATTAAAGTTGAGTAATATTCAACTTATCACCGGATTACCCGGAATGTGAGGATAAAATGAAATTAAAATGGTTATTGCTATTGTTAGGCGTGATTACTATGTCAGGTTTAGGTGTGATAGTAGTGCAAGGTGCTAATGCAAATGAACCGCGGCTGTATATTCGCAGTTTATTCGATATCCAATACGCCTTTTGTGATATTAAAACCAATGGTGTAACGGGAATGGATAACCGTAATTCGGCTCGGGAAGGTCGGGGATTTGGTACTGCCAGTACGGCTTCCATGTTATTTATGACAAACGGTGAAAATGAAATCAGTCTAGAATTTGGCGCATTGGGTTGGTTTTCCTCAGATGCATTATCAGATAAAGACCGCAGCCACTTTAATTCTGAAGCTAAGTGTAATCTGGAATTGACAGCCATGCGTGGTAAAAAAAGTGAAGTATTGACGGCAATTGAAGTGGCAATTGATAAAAATGGTCAGCCTGTGGCAATAACACCCTCAAATGAAGCGAAATATGCTGCTATTAGTACACCAGTGGTGCGTCATACGATTCAGGCAGAAAACGTAGAGTCTGGACATAAAGATAAAAAATTCTTTAATAGCCGGAAATTTCCACCCAATATGACCTTATACCGATTTAGCAGGAATGTAAAAATTAGTGGCTTACCTGATTGGGAATGGGAGAAAGCAACCCCTTATACCGATACTCCAGAACAACGTCAGCAATTGCAACAGGCTTATATGGCGGTCTGGCAGGCTTATAATGCCAAAGATATAAATACTCTTAGGGAACAACAAAAAATTGCGCTTAAAGCCTGGGCTTGGGCCACTGATGAAAGTGAAGAAAGTATTTTTGCTGATCAATCTGCTTACAGTGATATCAACGAAAAAGGTTTCAAAATGAGACCAATTAACTGGGATGACTACCGGGTTAAAATAATGAATCAGGGCAGAATGGTCAGACTGGTGAATAAATCAGATCCAGAAAGTTCCCCAATATCCTACTATTACGTTGATGAAGAAGATGGAGAAACGGTTTTGGCTACTGTCGCACCAATCTTTTCATTAATTAATGGCCGTTTTGTTCAGGTGATTTAATGGTGGCAATATCGGGTTATTTGACCCGATATTTTTTCTTGATGGGAACAGCAAAAGAAAGCTATTATCGGTTACGCAAGATAAAGACTAATTATGTTAATTCTGCCAGATATGGGGGAAGAAATATGGGTAATGCGGTAAAGATTGGTGATATTGGCACAGCGCATGATGATTGTGGAGCGACATCGGTTATTTCGGGATCGACCAGCGTGAAAGTTGATGGTATTCCTTTAGCTCGTCAGGGCGATAGTTTAGCGCCACATTCATCTCATTCACGCATAATTGCCGGTGGTTCCAGTACCGTTTTTGTTGATGGTAAACCTGCGGCGAGAACCGGTGATGCAGTGAGTTGTGGTGGAGTTGTGATTGGTGGTGGTAGCGTTAATATTGGTTAAGGAAAAAATATATTCTCAGTTAATATGCGCAGCGCCGTTTGTGATTGTAAAACCCCGGACCCTTATATTCACAAAATTAGTGTTAAAAGTCGGGAAATGGGTTTTTCATTATAATCAGATTGAATCGATAGGGGATATTTGAGTGGTTGATGAAGCGGGGGGTATACCGGCAGCAATTTCATTGGTGGGAAAACAGCAGGGTGAGATCTCACCCTGGTCGTATTGGTAACTTTTTACTAACTTTAATCAGTCGAGCATTAGTTGACTTATTCGGCAATCATATAAATCCGCTAATTTTTCAATCGTTGCTTTGCGTGGGCGATCTGATTTCTCAAACTGAGAAACGGCAGCTTGTTTTATACCCAGTTTTTCCGCTACCTCAGCTTGTGATAGTCCACGATAAATGCGCCAAGCGGCTTGTAGTGAAACTTCATCGTCTACCATGATAGAAGCGACTTCATGAGGAATAGTTTCATCGTCATTTGGTCCCGTTGTATAGGGAATAATTTGATAATTTTCATCATGATCCGCAGCTGCCAACAGTCTTTCGTACTCGTCCATTGGCAAAATAACGGCTTGTTTTTTGCCGTGCTCGTCTGTAATAAATTGAATACTAGCCATATTCTTTTGCTCCGTATGTTTACGTAGTTACGTAGCCCTTAGAGGTAAATGGTTAAATGGGAAAATTCACCTATTTGTTAATAGGTTTTTATCTGGCGTCGCCTAATTTCCTGAATTTCTAGGATATTAGGTTTTCCATCCAGTAATTCAAACAAAACCCGATAATCGCCAACTCTGAGCCTATGTCTGTTATCGAATCCTGATAATTTTCTGATATCCAGACCAACAAGAGGAAAATCTGTTAGCGAACTCACCTTTTGTTTTATCGTCTTCTGATATCGAGTATCGATCCTCGTTAGCTGTTTGATTGCAGCCTTAGACCAAATGACTTTAACCATTTCTTTCCCTATTTTAAAAGAGCATATCCGCTTTGGATACTCAAAATATAAGTATTTATTCTTATGTCATCAAGGGAAAGTCTTATATTTTAAGAAGAAAAATAAGGTTTCGCCCAGTAGAGTTCAATTTTTTATGATGAAATCAGATATAAATTTTATGATGATTGGAGTTTATTTTTTAATAAAATTCTTTCTCTGTTTTAAATGTGATTATAGAAATGAAGATTAGTTTCTATTTGTTTTTTTATATTGATTTTATTCCTAATTAAATTAAAGGGATTTACCCCTTAAATAAAAGATTGTTGTTTATACCCATTATCTTTCAAGCTGCCTCTTTGTTGTTTGCACTTGCTCACCCCAGTCACATAGTTCGCTATGCTCCCGGGGATTCGCTCCCTTGCCGTCTCGATGCATCTTGAAATCCATAGAGTATATATGTTTATTTCCTCTGCTTTCTTTTCTTTTTCTTGGTATTATTTTTTCTTTCTATTTTTGAATGTCTCTGGCGCATGGCGTCATCCTCTTCAGCCAGTTCAAACACGGCTTCTTTATTAATAAACCAAAAAGACAAACAGGCTGTTTGGACAATAATCAAGCTCCAGAACAGGCGGATAATATCGTTTTTAAAGATTAAATAAATGACCGCGACACAGAGTAAATTAATAAAAGCAGAGGTTAATAGACTGATAGCCAGTGTCTGAATAACCTGGCTAATTACCGGTATTCGAGCAAAGGGAATTAGGCATAACATTGCACCCACAGGGCCGAAAATCGCCGTGACGATTAAAATACCCGGATTACCACGGATGGCATCAACAAATCCGAATAAATCAAATGGAATGGTAAACATGGGTTTTATCCTTGCATGGGGTTCAGCATTGGGCTAGGTTTATATCTTAATATCCGGGCGAAAATGATATTGGGAAACTGCCGGATTCCGGTATTGTAAAGAGTAACACTTTCATTAAAGAATTCACGTCTGTCTGCAATCTGATTTTCCAGCAGAGTGATCTGCGCTTGCAAATGTTGAAAAGATGGCTGACTGATTAGGGCCGGATAGTTTTTTGCAATTATCAGAAATGACAGCAACTGGTGTGCTAATGTATTACCTATTTTCACTTTTTCATCAGTTATTTTTGCACTGGGGTAGTTTCTCCTGACTTCTGATAGTTGCAGAAAGAGCGATTTTTCATGGGCCATTGCTTGTTCTGTTATCGTGATAAGCTGAGGAATTAAATCAACCTGTTTTTTCAGTAAAATATCAATATTGGCAAACGCTTTATCCCGGTATCTTTTTAACATAACGATTTTATTAAAAACGCCTACGAGATAACGAACCGCGATCATCAGAATGACGGCCAGAATAAGAAAAGCGAGAAGATATCCACCCATTGCTGTTATCTCTAAAATAGCCATTTCAATAATGGAGACTCACGATAAAAAACCGTTAAATGATGAGACTGATATTCATAAGGAACGGTCAGAATAAAGGCAATCAGGATTGCCGCGCTAATGACAGTAATTGCAAGATTACGGCGCATTGGCGCAACTTCATTCCAGGCGCCCAAATATCCCTTAGAGGCAATCCCCAGTAATCTGTGAGGAGCCGCCTGAGTAATAATAACTTGATCGTCTTTTTCAATAGCTGTACCAATAATTGAATACTCTTCATTTGGAAATAACAAATACTCTTGGTAAGAAACGGAATTGGTTTCATAATCCTGATAGGAAGAAAAATTCACAAGTGTCAACGTTTCTGGAGTTGCATCAATACGGACTGATCCTGAATCATCGGTTAAAGTAAACCGACGGATTTTTTCTTCCGAATGACGTAAAGAATAACGTTTATCGCCTTCTGAATCTTCTGTGATATCATATTCATAATAGCGATAGCCATAACATAGCTTTCTACTCAGAGGGCTTTTAAAGTGAGTTCCCGCTGTTATTCTTCCTTCTACTTTTACCAAGCCCATAGCGATTGAGCGGATTTTTGATGTGGGCAAAATTTTCTGAAATTTAAGGAATTTTTTTTCCGGTGTTGTTTTCAGACCGTTATAGATAAATAGTAATAAAATTAAGCCAAATAAGGCGCCGGGTGAAACAAAAAAGGCAATCAGAAAAATGGCAATAGCCGCCGAGCCTAAAATTACTTTCCAAATTTCCTTGCTGGCAAATTTACCGGACTGCCGTGCTTGTCTATAATACTCTGCCGCGTTTTTCCCAAACGAAAAGATTAATACACAGGAGAAAACAAAAATAAAAAATATCATAGTCATCATAAGGTTTACCATCTGATTTATTTAAACTTGATACCGTCATAGGCTTTTTCTGCCTGACTGATTTCTAACAAAGGCAGCCTCTGATAATGAAACATGCGGGCAAAAATCAGATCAGGGAATAGATAAATCGCCGTATTATACTCCGTTACTGCATCATTAAACATTTCGCGGCGATGAGCAATTTTATTTTCTAGATCCGTCACCGATGTCTGCAATTGTGAAAATTGGGAACCTGAAATCAATGTCGGATAGTTTTCAGCTACCGCCAGTACAGATCGGAATGCATTGCTCATTTCATTGGAGGCTTTGATTTTATCCGTGAGGGTATTGGCATTAAGATATCCCTGCCGTGCATCACTTAACCGAGTAAAAATATCACGTTCATGTTCCATAGACTTTTCCAGCACGGTCACAAGCTGCGGGATCTGTTCTGCACGCTGTTTTAAAATAACATCGATATTGGCAAATGTATTGCTTGTCTGCTCTTTCAGAGCAACCAGCCGGTTATAAATTGTGATCCCCCAGCCGATAAGTCCTACAGCAATGAGAGAGATAATAATAGTGGTTACTGTCATCTTTTTCTCCACGAAAATCCGGTTATATTTACTATATAAGTCATGCTCTCCCTGCTGACTGGGGTAGCCCCCCACTTGGTTTAACCTGCCATAATCATTTAGAAATGAGAATACAAGAGTATTAAGCATACTATATCGAGGACAGATTTAATTCAATAAATGCAATTTTTTAAAAGAAGATTTAATTGCATTTACTATGTGAATCTAAGAATCACATATATTAGAGTTTTTCTCCATTAATGGCGGACCAATGATAAGGTCGTAATTCACGTATAGTTTTAAATAACAGTTCGTTTTTCTCATTAGTTACCGCCGCTTTTACTGAGCCTCCCCAATGAACCAGAGGTTCTTGACATATTCCACAGGGTGACAGAATGATATATTCACAACCGGCATCTTCACGGTAGAGACATATAGAGTGCGTTACCGCTTCATTCAGTTTATGGGCTTCTAAATAGGCGCCTATTTCCATACAAAAGTAGAATCCCACCTTCGGGGTAGGGTTGAAGGTGAAGTCAGAACTAGTCGGCTTTATTTTTTCGCTTACAATTTCATTTTATCACTATTTTTCACAGTAAATCGTCATTTTGGTCATTAATTGACATACAGATGAATATGATTTTGACACTATTCCATACCGTTTAAATGTTGCTTAAATAAAGATTGATGTCAGTTGATGGTTATATAAAACCCTGGTTTGGCAGAAACACAGCGACTAGCGGAAAATGCCTACCCCAAAACAGGCGGCACCATTGAGGGGAAACTGTTCGTAACCAGCGATATTGATGTCACCGGCTGGATTGGCGGAACAACGCTACATGATCGCCATAGTGATGGGCGCTGGTCTCGGGTATACAGTGAGGCCCACAAACCTGAACCCCGCGAAATTGGTGTGTATTCGATTGGTGAATCGGACGGGCGTTTTGCCCTGAAAAAATCACATGACATGTTTTCGTGCGGCGGTGTGGACGTTGAGGCGGTGCATGATTGGGCGGGGATAAAATTAAAAAATGCGAATGGTTACTATGTTCAGTTATCTGCAACCCCACATGATAAACCTGAAATGATGACGGTGTATTACCGCGATAGTACCACTAAAACGCAATATTATGTCAGTCTGCGCAAAAAATCCGGTGTGGCCGCATTGGAATCGCAACTGCTCGGTGTGGGGCAACAATGGGTAGATGTGACATCATCACGCCGTAACGGTACGTGGTACACCAATGATACGGATAGGCCAATAGCTGTTTACGTTCAGAGTAAAAATACCAGAAATACAAACGGAGACTCGTTTAGTATGGGGGGTGAGGTAGATGGCGTTCGTGTTGGTTATTTTTGGGTGCCATTTGATAGCTCGGATCAGATGCATTCGTTTAGTTTTATCGTTCCGCCAGGTAGTCGCTATACGGTGAAAGCGGGATGGGCTAATGGTATATATGGCGGTATCCATTCCTGGATTGAGTTGAGGTAATCATGAAATACTACAAATCTACCGATAACAAAATTTACGCGTTTGCGTCCGACGGTTCTCAGGACGCGTGGATTGAACCGAGTTTCACCCTGATTACAGAGTCCGAGGTTGACGAAATCCTAAATCCACCGCCAACCTCAAAACAGCTACAGCAACGCGCTGAATCACAGAAACGGAGTTTACTATCACGTGCCTCAACTGTCATTACCCCGCTGCAATACGCAGTCGATCTCCAGATGGCGACGGACGCAGAACAGAGCAAACTGACAGAATGGAAACGGTACTGTGTCCTCCTAAACCGTGTAGACTGTTCGACAGCACCAAGCATTGACTGGCCTAAAGCGCCAGAGTAAAAATTAGGGGCACGAAGCCCCTATATTTATTTGGGCTGCTCAGGCCATTGGATATCGGGGGCGGTAGCGCAATCCACCCGATTGAGCAGTACTCGATATTTGCGCCATGCGGTTAATGCGGATTTTTCGGCGTCAGTTGCCATATCTAAATCGACGGCATCCTGATAAATATCAATTTTGGCTCTGGCGGTATCCAACAATTGCCGTTTCTGGGACTCAGCCCGCTGCTGCAATTGCTCAGGCGTTGGCGGTGGGATATCAACCCAAACAGGACGCCCTGCGTTGTCCGCGCCTAATCGTTTTCCCTCCGGTGGATTGGTCATCCAATACGTATTTTTTTCCGCGGCGGTCATTTCTACGGCATTTTCCGGCCATGAGCCGGCATCGATATAATCCTGTTTCATCGATGCCGAGTAGAACCCTAGAGGGTTTGCTAAAAAATAAATAATCATAGCCCTCCCCTTAATAACCAATAGCAATATAACGAAAATCTAGTTGGTGGACGCCGCTTTGATTCTTCACTCTGAATGAACGCCGCGTATACGTTGACTGGTTGATGGTTGCCGTTGCGGGTAGATAGGTCGCACTGTGTTGCATACCCACGACAACCAGCGCCTCATTCAAAAACGAGGTTGGGAACATCACCGTTTCTATTTGTTCAGGTGAAACAATTTTACTGCCCCATTGAATAACGAACCCGCCCGGCAATTTCTGATAACCTGATACAGAACGTAGAAACTCGAATTCCCCCATATCGGGGATTTGCCCCTGGCCAATTCCGATTGTTCGGTAGGCTGCGTCAGCTAAACCCAAATGACGCACAAACGCGGGTTTGTCTGGAATATCTGCTCCATTTGAGTATTTATTCAGCGCATCACCAGCCAGTCGCTGGGTTTCTGCTAAACCGAGGTTTTTCACGAACTCATTTTTATCAGGAATGTCTGCGCCGTTTCGGTCTTTTGCCAGTTTATTATTAGCATTATCATTTATATCGGAAGCCAGCTTCTGCGTTACCGCGAGTGTGTTACTATCGCCTGTCTTGTTAGTAAGTTGAACAATCCCTTTTTGTGTTAATGAGGTACTGGGAATTTCTGTTGTGATTTTTTTCTCTAACGCACTATTTAATTGGGCCGTGAGTTTAGCTATATCACCATCATCCAGAACATCATCTCCTCCGGAGTGTGTTGCGATAAAATTAGCAACAACAGAGGATATCGTGGACGACTGACGTAACACCTTATTTAATTCATGAGTAGTCACATTATCTGGCGGAAACCCATTTTTTAAACTCCGGCTTTCTTCATATCTTTCTTGGCTCACTACATTTGCATTATTACTGATAGAAAAGGCTTTAAAATCATTCTGGGGCTTGAGACTCATGTTTTTTCCTTAAATTATATATTATTGTTTCATAAGCAACATATTGAATTATGGTAGATGATTTATCATAATTCGCGTTAATTATAGTTTAATTCACAAAAGGAATAATTAAATGTTCTTATAGCTCAGATGGTTAACTATTTTTGTACAGTTGGTAATAGTAAATAATCTGATATTTTGCAATCAAAATATACCCAAGATACTTAATGCTATAACCATAGAAATTAAAAATCTGCACTTCTTTTGATAATTAGAATGCTTAGAATCTGAACGAATTAAGCTTTCCGATGAGTGTCTATTTTGTTGAAAAAAGAAAATACAACTGTGATACTGAATATTAACTATAAGGAATACTTAAAAATAAAAGAAAATAACTAAGTTAAAATAAATCACATATATTAGAGCTTTTCTCCATTAACGGCGGACCAATGATAAGGTTGCAGTTCACGTATAGTTTTAAATAACAGCTCGTTTTTCTCATTAGTGACAGCCACTTTTACGGAGCCTCCCCAATGAACCAGACGTTCTTGACATATTCCACAGGGCGTCAAAATGATATATTCACAACCGGCGTCTTCACGGCAGAGACATAAAGAGTGTGTTACCACTTCATTCAGTTTATGCGCTTCTAAATAGGCGCCAACTTCCATACAAAGGGATAAGGCGTCATTTTTGGTATCAGGGGCGATGCTGGTTAAGATTTTGCCCGATTCTGTCCGTACCGCAGCTGCTCCACCCCATCCTTTAGGGTATCGTTTTTCAATTAAGTTAACTGCGGCATTATGTAACTCTTGTTCTATATTCATCAATTTACTGCTCTAGTCCAATTAGCTTATTTTCTTTTTCTGTGTTAATAATATCTTTGAAAAAATAAGTTTTTAGCCGTGGTTGAAAGTCTGTTATATAACTAAAACGCGATTTTCTCTTGCTTATAGGTGAAATTTTACAACATTAAATAGTACGATTTATATAGTATATAATACTTAATGGGTTTTGGGAGTGGTTTTGATTTTAAATAACCATTCCACTTATAATGACTGCCAGCCGATTAAATAATTCACTAAACATACGCTCGGTAAATGGCGCTAACATCGGGATTAAAAGCGTGAGTACCAATATACCGGTAGTCAGTGTTAACGGAAAACCGACCACAAAGATGGAGAGTTGTGGTGTCATCCGGTTTAAAATCCCCAATGATAAATTCAGTGTTAATAACAGCGTAATTAATGGCAGAGCCAGCATCATGCCGTTGATAAATATCATACTGGCGCTTTGTGCTAGTAGTAAAAATCCTTGGGCGCTGAGTTGCAATGGTTGTACGGGAATAATGCGGAATGTATCTGCCAGAACCGATAATAGCCATAGATGACCGTCAAAGGCCAGAAATAACAGTAAGGTCAAGAGGTTAAAGATTCGTGCCAAAATAGGCATATTGGGGCCGCCGGAGGGATCAAAAAAGGTCGCGAATGAAAGCCCCATCTGTAAACCAATTATTTCACCGGCGTGACGCACGGCGGCAAAGGCAATTTGCATCGTCAGGCCAAGGGATGCCCCAATCAGGATTTGCTGGAGCATCACCCAGAATGCCGCAACAGAGAAAATAGGCACTTGCGCAGGTTGCAGGTTTGGCATCAAAAGCAGTGTTACCATCACTGCCAGCCCGATTTTGACTTTCTTAGGCGCCTGTTTTTCACTGAATAATGGCGCAGTGCTGAACAGCGCAAGCACCCGAACCAGCGGCCAGAAAAATTCACTGACGAACTGGATCAGCATCTCACTGTTAAAAGCGATCATAATTAGCCAATTATCACCGGTATGCTGCTGTAGAGTTCACGCATGTAGTCCAGAAATAGGTTTAGCATCCAAGGTCCGGCGATAACGGTAGTGACAAATACCGCCAGAATTTTGGGAATAAATGAGAGTGTCATTTCGTTAACCTGTGTTGCCGCTTGCAGCAAGCTCACGATTAAACCACATAATAAAGCCGCTAACAGCAACGGCGCAGCCAGCGCCAGCGCGACTTTCATGGCTTCTGTTCCCAATGCCATGACTGATTCAGGAGTCATAATGTTTGCCTCTTTTCAGGTCAACCGTAAAAACTTTGTGCCAGAGAACCCAATAGTAATTGCCAGCCGTCAACCAGTACAAATAACATGAGTTTGAAGGGCAGTGAGATGGTGGCGGGGGGCACCATCATCATCCCCAATGCCATTAATACGCTGGCGACCACCAGGTCGATAATCAAAAATGGAATAAACAGCGTAAAACCAATTTGGAAAGCGGTTTTCAATTCGCTGGTGATAAATGCCGGCATCAGTACTCGCATAGGGACAGAATCGGCAGTTTCAAACGGCGGTTGATCAGCAAGACGAGCAAACAGCGCTAAATCGTTTTCCCTTGTCTGACGCAACATAAATTGCCGTAATGGTTTGGCGCCATTTTCTAATGCGGTTTCCAGGTTGATTTTATCTTCGCTGAAAGGCAGATACGCATCTTGATAAACTTTATCGAAAACCGGTGACATAATGAAAAACGTCATAAATAGCGCCAGTCCAAGTAAAACCTGATTAGGCGGTGCCGATGGGGTGCCTAAAGCATTCCGCAATAAACCCAACACAATAATAATGCGGGTAAAACTGGTCATCATAAGCAAGGCGGCGGGAATAAAAGTCAGAGCGGTAATGAAAACTAACGTCTGAACCGGTAGTGACCAACTTTGTCCGCCGTTTGCCAGCGGTTGACTGATTATGCCCGGCAACTGTGCTGCGGCATCCATCGGTAAAATAAGCGCAGTGAGTATCATCCCCAGGCGGCATGACAATGCAAACTTATCCCTTGTCATAAAGAGAGAACTACTTTTTCTCATCATTCTTGCCTTGTCGCATCAGCGTGTTTTTTAAAATCTGACCAAACAGTGCCGGTTTTATAACTTGTCCTTCGGTGTTATCCCGGCTGGATTCAGGTATTGGCATCTGGTGTAATAAATTAATTTGCTGAGCAGTGACACCCAGAACCAACCAGTTATCTTCAACTTCTACAATGACGACACGTTCACGTTGTCCCAGAGAACAACTGGCTTTGATACTTAATTGTTGCTGGCTTTTTCCTTTGTTGGCAAACAGCCCCATGCGGCGTATTAACCAAGTGAGGGTGAAGATTAACAGCAACACTCCCGCCAGCGCGCTGCTGACTTGCATCAGCGTCTGACCTGCGGGAAGCGGCGCGGATGTGGCGACTTGAGTAACCGCTTGGGTTTGCGCGGCAGGTTGTGCCGCGCCATTATGCAGAGAGGGCTGGAAAGCCATATTAACGACTCAGGCGACGCATACGTTCAGAAGGGGTGATGATATCGGTGATACGAATACCGTATTTATCGGATACAACCACAACTTCACCCTGAGCAATCAGATATCCATTGATTAAAATATCCAACGGCTCCCCGGCAAGGCCATCAAGGGAAACCACGGAGCCTTGAGATAGTCTCAGTAGCTGTTTGATGGTCATTTTGGTCCGGCCCAATTCTACGGATAATTTGACCGGAATATCCAGAATCAGATCGATATCCGATAGGTGAGCCAGTGCATCCTGAGGCTCCAGAGATTCAAATATTGCCGCGCTGCTGTCCGAGGTTTGTTGTTGCGCGGCCTGTTGTTCCAGAGCTTCTGCCCACATATCTTCGGCAGATCCGGTTGCAGCGGTATCTGTGGGTTGCTTAGCATCACTCATTGGGCTTTTCCTCATCCAGAGCATTTAAAACAGGGTTAATAAGATGTTCGACACGCAGGGCATATTGCCCGTTTAATGTTCCGTACTGACTGGTGAGTACGGGCACGCCATCGACGTGAACGATCAGGCGTTCGGGTTTGTCAATCGGTAAGATATCGCCCGGTTGAAGTTGCAGGATTTTTGACAGCCTCAGCGGGATATCAGCAAAGTTAGCGATCAATTCCAGCTCTGAATGTTGAACCTGTTTTACCAGACTTTCCCGCCACAGGCTGTCTTCTTGCCGCACATTGTCCAGCGGTGGATTGGTCAGGCGTTCCCGTAGGGGTTCGATCATGGCAAACGGAATACAGATGTTGAATTCACCACTCAATGCGCCAATTTCCACTTGAAACGGCGTTGTCACCACAATATCGTTCGGTGATGTCGTAATGTTGGTGAATTTCACCTGCATCTCAGAGCGAATGTACTCCACTTCAATTTTGAAGATGGCGCTCCAGGCGTCACGATAGGAATCCAGCGCCATGCGTAACATCCGGTTAATCACTCGTTGCTCAGTATGGGTGAATTCACGGCCTTCTACTTTGGTCGGGAAACGTCCGTCGCCACCAAACAGGTTATCTACCGCGATGTAAACCAGACTTGGGGCGAATGCAAACAGCGCTGTCCCTCTCAACGGTTTTAGATGAACCAGATTAAGGTTGGTCGGTACTGCCAAATTACGGGCGAATTCATGATAGGGCTGAATTTTTATTGCGCCGACGGTAATGTCAGGACTACGGCGGAGCATGTTAAACAACCCCATCCTGAACTGACGGGCAAAGCGTTCATTAATAATTTCCAGTGCTTGCAGACGTTCCCGAATAACACGGCGTTGGGTATTGGGATCATAAGGGCGAACCTCATTTTCCCTGGACGCGGTATTTTCTGCGTCGTCACTGGCGCTGTCGCCATTGAGCAGAGCATCAATCTCTGCCTGTGAAAGAATATTGTCACTCATGGTGATTATCGCAGAATAAACGTGGTAAACAGCACATCGGTGATGACCTGATCCGGCTCACCGGGCACCAAGGTTGGGAGAAGTGTTTGCTTGATGTCGTCCATCAGACGCAATTTACCGCTGTCGTGCGCCAGATCGGCCGATTTCTGGCGTGATAGTAGTAACAACATACGACTACGAACTTCCGGCAGATACTCGTGGAAGCGCTGACGAGTTTTTTCATCGGCTAAACGTAAAGTCACGCCGATATAGAGCACTCGGTCAAAGTGATCTTCATTGTCGATCAGGTTGACGGTGAAAGGCTCCAGAGTCATAAAGACAGGGACTGCTATGGCTTTGGATGCTGTGGAATCACTCTCTTTTGCCTGTTTAAGCGCCCACCAACTGTATCCCCCGATGGCGGCGCCGATAATGGCAATCAGTATTAACAGTATCATCCCAAATGGATTTTTGCGTTTATGCTCGTAGCTATAGTCAGACATGGACAGACAAGTTCCTGTTTTTGTTGCGGATAAGTGTCCTCGCGTTCCGTGGCGGACTGACTTATCCATCAATATCGATGATTATTATCCCGCGTATTTCCGTCGGCAATAGCTGGAACAAACGGGGAAAAAACTACTAACTCGTTCGTTTGTTGTGAATCTGGTTTATACCCGTTATCTTTCAAGTTGCCTCTTTGTTGGCTGCACTCACTATCAGGCGAAAATGTCCACACCGCCCCGTACTGACGCCAGTTGATGAGGGGTTAAATGTACAGTGGATTCAGTAGCGGAGTGGTTTTCTGAGGTGGTATCAGCATTGTGACTTGCGGTTCCGCCTGAATGTTGTGAACCAGAGCGTTGTTCTTGTTGCCACGGACTGGCGTTATCACTGCCGACACTGCTTTGGGTCAGTTGAATGCCGCTTTCCGCCAGTGCGTGGCGAAGTCCAGGTAATGCTGCTTCCAGTGCTGCACGGACATGGCTGTGAGCCGATGCCAGATGTAATTGCGCTTGATTATCTTCAATGGACATACGGATTTGCAATGCGCCTAGCTCTTGTGGATGCAGGCGCAACTCTGCCTGTTGCAGACCGTTGCGATTGAACAAAATAATTTGCTGGTTTAATTGTTGTTGCCACTCTTCACTACCCAACTGGGCATTCAGTAAAGGGGTAGAGGCGCTGGATAATTGAAACTGGGCTGTCTGATTGTGCCCTGCGGAGAGTAGGGGAGAGGTTGTTACAGAGGAGATTTGCTGATTTTCAGTGGCGGTTGGTGCGTGCTGGATCTCAGTTTGAGCGGTGGTCTGAATCAGTGCGGATTCGCGTGGGTGATTTTGCGTTGCATTTTCAGGTTGAATGCCGTGTTGAATAGCTGCTGAGGCAAGCTTGGATTTTACTGGCGAATGTTGCGCCGGTCCGTTTTCAGGTTTGGCTTTAAAAGGCATTTCCGCTTTTTCTGCTTCCTGTTTTAGCTGTTCTGGAATCGCTGTCAGAGGGTTTTCCTCGGTCGATAATCCTGTGGCGACTAATTCTTGAGCGCTAATTTGACGGTTTTTATCATTATGCTTGATGAGCCTGTCAGGTTGGAGGCCGCTTTTCGGGTTTTCTGATTTGATGGCTAACCCGGATAATTGTATGGGTAAACTTGCCGCCAGCTCTTCCGCTGACATAAGTTTCTCATCAATGGAAACCAGTTGTTTGTTTGCATCGGCTTTTACATCAAGGGGAATCTGCGAGGAGGTAATAGACTCCGTTGGTATTTCATGTGGGATAGATAATTCGTTTGAGATCGATAGTTCATTTGAAATGGATAGTTCGTTGGAAATAGATAATAGCGGCGACAAACCGTTGTCTGTATCATCTTTAGTCTTTTCTTCCTTGGATGACGCTTTTTCTGGTTTGACCGCACCTTTTTGCGCCAGTTCATTTTCCAAATTAAGAAACTGAGCAAAAGCCGAAAGCTGATCGGCATCAGTGAGTGAATCACTACGTGCTGGTTGGTTTTCTGTCGGTTTCAGGTCGGCAGGCAAAAGAGTGAGGTTCATTATTTATTTCTCCGTTGTGCGCTACGTTGGGCATACTCATCCATCTGTTTCTGCTCCGTTCTGTTCTGATGTAATCTTCGGTTGTTATCCGCCCGTTGTTGCAAAGTATCGAAGGCATTGAGGCGCTGTTGTTTTTCCCGCCATTGTGATAAAGCGGTATCAAGACGCTGTTGCCATTGATTGAGCTGTAATTTGTGCTGCTCAATCGCTTTTTCCAGCGTTTTCATGAATTGCTGATAATTTTGCCAGGTGGTGCACGGCATACCGTTACTCAACGTATCGTTCAGGCGTTCCCGATACTCATCCTGATAGCCCATCAATGTTGTGAGTTGTTGCTCCATTTGCTGATGGTTCTGACGAACTTGCGCCAGATGAGTGGCGGCTTTTTCCACTGCGTTTTGTGCAAGTTCACGCAAGGTCATGAGAGGTGATTGTTGCAGCATCTTATTCCTCGCTTTAATGGCAACACACAGAAAATCGTTACGTTATGTAGGTAACAACTGTTGTAATTGAATGCAGGCCGCTTCATATTCACTACGCTCTTCAATATCTTGCTGTAGAAATTGCGCCATGTAGGGATAAAGCTCAATGGCCTTGTCCAGTAGCGGATCACTGCCTGCCGCATAAGCACCGACGTTAATCAGATCACGGTTACGCTGATAGCTTGCGAGTAGCTGTTTGAACTGCTGTACCCGTCGGTAGTGTTGCTTATCAATGAGTGAGGTCATCGCGCGGCTGATAGAGGCTTCAATATCAATGGCCGGGTAATGTCCTGATTCTGCCAGCGAACGGGAAAGGACGATATGACCATCCAGAATTGCTCGGGCAGCATCGGCTATCGGGTCTTGTTGATCATCACCTTCGGTGAGTACGGTGTAAAACGCGGTAATGGAACCGCCACCGTTTACCCCATTCCCTGCACGTTCCACAAGCGCTGGCAGTTTGGCGAAAACCGAAGGCGGATAACCTTTGGTTGCCGGAGGTTCGCCAATGGCCAGGGCAATTTCACGTTGCGCCATACTGTAGCGGGTCAGTGAATCCATAATCAGCAATACATGTTTACCCCGGTCACGAAAATCTTCCGCGATACGAGTGGCGTAGGCAGCGCCTTGCATGCGTAACAGAGGCGAGATATCGGCGGGTGCGGCGACAACCACTGAACGGGCTAAGCCAGCAGCGCCAAGGATGTTTTCAATAAAGTCTTTAACTTCGCGGCCACGTTCACCGATCAAGCCAACGACAATCACATCAGCCTGTGTATAACGGGCCATCATGCCAAGCAGGACACTTTTACCGACCCCGGAACCAGCAAATAATCCCATACGTTGCCCGCGACCTACGGTCAGCAGGGCATTAATCGCTCGCACGCCGACATCCAGTACGTCACTGATTGGTGTACGTTGCAGAGGATTGATTGGCGGTGTGGTGAGTGGGGCGCGATAGCCGGTATCCGGTGAAGGAAAACCATCCAGTGGACGACCGGCGCCATCCAAAACTCGTCCTAACAGTTCCGGGCCAAGGGGTAACTGGCGACCACTGCCGCAATCTTCACTGTACGGACGAGCGTATACCCGGGCGCCGGGTACAATCCCTTCCAGATCTTCAAGCGGCATCAGTAAAAGTTTTTCGCCATTAAAACCGACAACTTCACTTTCAACTTCTTCAATATTGCTGCCATTTTGTCGCTCAATCAGGCAGGTTGCTCCAAGAGGCAGATGTAAACCTGTTGCCTCCATAACCAGCCCGGTCGCTCTGGTCAGACGCCCATAACGACGAACCGGCGAAGTTTTCGCTAATTTCTTCTCAAAAGCATCCAGTGTCGCCAGCCAGCGCCCGAGTCTTGCTGTCATTACAATTCCCCCGGTGCGGCCAGCCTACATAACTCATGCCAGCGGGTTGCCAGACTGGCATCTAAATCGCCTTCCTCTGCGCTGATTTTACAACCGCCAGGATGTAGTTTGTTATCTGCCAGTAAGCGCCAGCCGTGTAGTGAGAGTGTGTTGCCTAATTGTTGCTCAACCATTGGCATATCTTGTGGGTGAACCCGCAATTGGGGTTTACCACTCAACATTGGTTCCTGTTGAATAAATTCACGGATCTGATTGAGCAGGGCAGTGCCATCACAGATCGCCGGTTGGCCCAAGATCTGTTTTGCGGCGGTCAATGCTAGTTGCATCAAGCGGGATGCAATGATCGTGTCCAGTCCTTCCAGTGAATGTTGGAAATCCGCTAGCAGATTTTGCCATTGCTCGGTGATAGGTTGCTGCTGCTGAATAGCCTCTTTTCGTCCCTGTTCCAGACCGGCTTCTAAGCCGACCTGATAGCCTTTTTCATAACCTTGTGCTTGACCTTCGCTAAATCCTTGTTCATGGCCTGCCTGGCGAGCCTGTTCTTTCAGGTTATCCAGCATTGCCGCTTGTTCAAGGATTTCATTACGCTCAGAATCTTGCTGTGAGTCATCAACGGGTTCTGGTTTGGCCCGCAGTTTTTCCCACTGTGTCAGCTCGTTTGGTTTCCAGGGTTGCCAGTCAGCCTTGTTTAACTTATCAGACATAGCTATCGTCGCCGCCATTCAGGATAATCTCGCCGCTTTCTGCCAGACGACGAACAATAAGCAGAATCGCTTTCTGTTCGCTCTCCACTTGCGACATCCGCACCGGACCACGGTTTGCCAGGTCATCGCGCATAATCTCTGCGGCACGTTGAGACATATTGTTGAGGAAATGATCGCGCAGTTGCTGGTTGCAGCCTTTCAGCGCAATGAGCAGGGAGTCAGTGGTGATTTCCTGCAACAGGCGCTGGATACTGCGGTCATCCACATCGATAAGGTTTTCGAACAGGAACATTTCATCGATGATTTTTTGTGCCAGTTCGTTGTCGTAGGCGCGCATAGCTTCGATGACATTCTCTTCCTGCTGGCTTTTCATCAGGTTGATAATTTCAGCCGCGGTACGAATGCCGCCCATTTTGCTACGCTTGAGATTCTGGCCGTCCAACAGGTTATTGAGCACTTCTGTCAGTTCAGCCAGCGCCGCCGGTTGTACGCCACCGAAAGTGGCAATACGCAGCATGATGTCGTTGCGTAATTTGTCATCAAACAGCGCAAGGATATCGGCTGCTTGTCCGCGGTTTAAGTGAACCAGAATGGTGGCGATAATCTGTGGATGCTCTTCACGGATCATATCGGCTGCCATTTGAGGCTCCATAAAGTTGAGGGTCTCAATACCGGTGGTGGTTTCACGGGATTCGAGAATATCCTCAAGCAGACTGGAAGCGCGTTCCTCGCCTAGCGCTTTAATTAGCACCGAGCGCAAATAGTCACTGGCGTTGATACTCAGTGCCGCATACTGACCGGCATCTTCTTCAAATTCTGCCAAAACATCCACCAGTTGTTGGTTAGAGATTTGGCGCATACCAGCCATTGTGATACTGAGTTGCTGGACTTCCCTGGAGTTCAGGTGTTTAAACACCTCGGCCGCTTGATCTTCTCCCAGGGTCATTAACATGACGGCGCTTTTTTCTGTTCCGTTCAGGCTCATTGTTCGTTACTCATCCATTGACGGATCACCAGCGCCACTACGCGAGGATCTTTTTCTGCCAGCTCGCGAATGCGTTGGCTTTGAATTTCAGCACTGACTCGTTGACGTGTCAGTTTCTGGCGCGTTTTTTCATCCATTTCCGCGCTAGATTCAGTCACTTGTCTTTTCTGAACTTTCTGTGCTTCGAGGGCGGCTTTTTCCGCGGCGCGTTTTTTAGCAAGTTGAGGAACCACCATTTTGCGCCACAGCAGCCATGCCGCCAGAATCAATAGCAGGTAGCGGCCAAAATCGAAGGCTTTTTCCAACAGAATTGGGTTCTGCCAGACAGGAATAACCTCAATATTTTCTTTGCTTTCAGTAAATGGCGTGTTAACCACATTCAAGCTATCGCCACGCTCTTTAGAAAAGCCCATCGCTTCTCTGGTCAGCGCTTCTATTTTTGCCAATTGTTCAGGGGTTAGCGCCTGAGTTTCCGGGCCGTTTTTGCCTTCCACCGTGACATAATTGACGACAACGGCGACGGATAAGCGTTCAACACCGCCCGCTTGCTGTTGCACATGGCGAATAGTCCGGTCCACTTCATAGTTTGTGGTTTCGTCACGGCGGTTATTGCGATTATTGTTCACCATGCGCTCATTACTGTTACTAGCAGATGATGCTTTCTTATCGCTCTTGTCGTTTTTATTGCCATCTTTGGCATTTGGTTTATCAATCGGCGCACTCGGTGGCGGGCTAGGCTGATTGGAAAGCGCACCGGGAATACCGCCAACCTGAGAGCCGCCGCTCTGCTCGCTTTCACTCAACTGTTTTGAGCGAACCGCAGCCTGATTAGGGGGTTGGTTCGGTTTATATTCTTCCGCCGTCTCTTCACGGCGTGAAAAATCCACCTGTGCCGTCACTTGGGCGTGAATGTTACCACGACCGACAACCGGGGTTAGAATCGCTTCGATACGATGCTGGAAACGATTTTCCACTTCCTGAATGTATTTCAGTTGACTGGTATTCAGATCGCGACCGGTGGCGTCGGCTTGGGTCAACAGACGTCCGGTCTGATCAACGATGGTGACATTGCCCGGCGGTAAGCCGGCGACACTGCTGGAAACCATATGGACGATGGCGTTTATCTGGCCTTCATCCAAAGTACGGCCTTGCAGTAATCCAACGGTGACGGAAGCTGAGGGCGATTTCTGTTCACGGACAAACAGCGAGGGTTTGGGAAGTGCAAGGTGAACACGGGCATTTTGCACCGGCCCCAAAGATTCAATGGTGCGTGACAGTTCACCTTCCAATGCCCTTTGGTAGTTAACTTGCTCACTAAATTGGCTGATGCCAAACTTTTCTTTATCGAGTAGTTCGAATCCAGCAGCTCCACCCTTAGGCAACCCTTGTTGCGCCAATCTTAGCCGTGTCTCATGCACCTGTTCGGCAGGGATCATGATCGCAGCGCCATTTTCGGCAAAACGGTAAGGGATATTTAATTGGGTTAATTGGGTGACAATATCGCCACCATCTTTATCGCTCAGATTACTGTAAAGCACCCGATAATCGGGGCTGCGTAACCACAGGAAAAGGGCAATGACAATCGCAACGGCTGCGCTGCCGGCAACTAATAATGGCACTTTAGGATCAGCTTTTATCTGGTTAATGATAGCACTGAAACCTTTAGTTTGATTTTCAACGTCGGTTGTTGCGGCACTCATAGACGATCCTTGCCTTGCTGTTCAACATGAATACTAAAAGCGTGGCGTAACAAAACAGACTCCCCATACGCAAGCGAAAAAATTCTTCCTATTTTCAGTTTTGTCATTATTCGCTGTTCACTCATCTTTTAATGGCACAATAAGCCCTGACTTTTTACTTTAATTACCCGCTTTAGATCGAGAGGGCTATGTTAGGGTGGCGGTCTGAAAATATGCCGTATAAACCTTGGGTTAATATGGCATTGAATTGCGTAGGATATAGGGTGGTTTAACACGAGGTTTTTATGTCAATTCAAGCAATTGAAGGCGTGCTGCAACAGATGCAGGCTCAGGCGCTACAGGCAGCAAGTATCGCAAAACCCATGCCGTTACAGGGGGGGTTTGCTAGTCAACTAACGGCGGCTATTGGTAAAATTAATCAAACACGTTTAAATGCCACAAAACAAACTCAGGATTTTACCCTGGGTGTACCCGGTGTTGAATTGAATGATGTGATGGTGGAGATGCAGAAATCCAGTATCGCTTTGCAAATGGGCGTCCAGGTAAGAAATAAGCTGGTGGCTTCTTATCAGGAGATTATGAATATGCAGGTGTAGGTATATAAGCTATTAATGTCTATCGTTAATAAGACAGATAGCGAGTGTCGTGGATAAATTCCGCGGCGCTGCAAACAGGACATTCCATCGGTTTTATTTCTGGTCTTTTGTGTTGAGATTGCATTTCTGTCCACATTTCAGCGCTGCCCATTTTGTTATTCCTTAGTTAATCCTTCCTGGGAAAGTAGTAAAACTCATTATCAATAAAATATTTAAGGTGTCACGGTTTCGAATAATAATTTTCAACTCTAATTTCTGAGGTTAATTTTAACTTATTGATAAGTATCAAAAAACGATAAGGAGAATGAGCGGTATATCCTGTTATAATTGAATCTTAGTTTTATGCCGGTTGAATTAATTCATAAAAATTTACTGAATGTTTAATAATAGATTAAAGGTTAAATCATGTGGTTTAATTTTTAATTATTTATAGATATAAGGAAATAATATGTCTGAAGTTATGAAACCTGAAAATGAATGTCCGTTTGATCCTAAGCAATATGAATGTCATAGTGTTGTCGCTCCGGTCGGTTCTTTTTCTTGGGCTTTGATTCAATTAAAGCTACGCAAACTTGTCTCTCGTTCCGTTTGGAGTGATAAAAAGATGTATTTGGCTATTACTCCTCGTGTGAATAATTTAACAGTGGAAGAAGGCAGTGCTTACGCTGTTGATGGTGTCGCCGTTGGTACTAAATATGATTATTTGACGCATATTGATCTGCGCAATGAGCACGGTAATTTTGTACCGTGGCAGCCAACGCAAGAAGATATGATGGCTTGTGATTGGAGTTTTTTTGAAGATAAGGTAAAGCCTGAACCAGAGTCAAATGATATGTTGGTTTTCGATCTTAAATCAGAGTTTGGCGAAAAAGCTGGATATTATGGATATTTGAGTGAAAATAAAATAAGTGATTCTAATGCCGCTCCCATAGGGACTTTAACTATTACCCAAAATAAGACAGATATTAAAAATATTTTAATATTCCATACTGTTGAAAATCCAGGTTATATTCATTTTTCTGTATCCTTTGATGAAGTTAATTCTCAAAAGGTGAAAGAATTATTTAAGAAAAATCTTTATGTCAAAGTTGACAATATAACCTATAATCTTGGAACAAGCCCAGAATGGAGTTCAGATATAACAAATTCCACATCCGGTGTTTTATATAACAATGACCCGCCCAATAATCCACATAAAGTGGATACTGAAAAACTAGGCAAAATTTTAAAGCAAATAGGTGAAACTAAGCGATTTTATTTAATTTGGAGTGGTGAATAAGGATAAATAATTCAGATCTACACTCTAAGTTCAAGGCTGCACTTCGGTGCGGCTTTTTTCGTATCTGTTGTCACAAGTTAAATCCAATTTACATTTTTTCTGATGAGAAGTTATTTCTCTTCGTGGATATTGGGAAGCTTATGATGAAAATTGTATTTATCCTTAATAAACACAAGATAAAGTTAAGATTTTCATGTTCAATAGACGCAATTTAATCACCAAGATTTCTTATATATTCCTTATAATCTGAATTGAAATCAATACATCCTAAACCAAGCTCACAAAATGGGTAAATAATGGTGATGAGAGTACATCACCTTTATTTCTCAATTACTTTTGTTCCGTAGAGTTCATAAGGGTATTATGATAGGGTTCAACAGGGAATTGGCCGTAGCTATCATTTAATAATTGCTGTTGGCTTGCTTGTTTGATGAGTTTACTTAATTCATCAAGTCTTTTCTGTAGTAGTTTTTTAATCTCATTTTCATTATCTAAAATTATCTGCAAAATGTTGGTCATTTTTTGCTGTAACGAAAGAGAAGTCGTCGATGATATTGAAGAGTGGCTGATCACTTCTACTGCTTTGAGGTAGGTGATTTCCATATCAACAAGTTCATCCCATTTTTCATTTTTAGCTAAATTAAGCATTTGCTCACTTAAACTTAGGATCTGTTGGTAAGCTGACAAAAGATCCATTTTATTATCCATTAAACAATATCCTGACTGGCGTTGTGATGAGGGCCAATTTGCCGCCAAGCGTCTGAAATCTCGGTGAGTAACTTTATTACTTCGGTAATGGCTGGCTCATCATTGCGTAAATTAGCGTGGAGTAAACGTTGGGTCATATAGTCGTAAAGGGAAGCGAGATTGTGTGCCAGCTCTCCACCTTTTTCAGTATCTAACCCTTGTTTGAGGCCATTATCGATGATATTGATCGCTTTGGAAATAGCAGCGCCTTTTTCCGCGATATTACCTTGTTCCATCAGAATAATTGCTCGACGCAGGGCGCTAAGCGCCCCGTTGAACAAAATCTGAATCAACTGATAGGGAGAGGCGTTCATAATTTCGCTCTCCATATCTATCTGGGCATACAATTGACTTGCCGAACGTTGATACATAATTTCCTTTAATTATCTCATTTGCTGTAATTGTGATAGGAAGCTACCGGTTTTTCCCAAGGAAGAGACCATTTTATCCAGTTGTGAAAATTGGCGTTTATAACGTTCAATTGTTTCGTTAATATTTTCTTTCGTCCTGTCTACTTGTTTCTCAAGGGTTTTTAGACGCTTGTTAATGCCATTAGTCGCGGTAACTAAGGTACCTTCATGGCTATCCAGAGCATCTTTTAATAGCTTATGTGTCTGAGTGGCAAAACCCGTTTCTTTACCGTCACCCATAAAGAACGCTTTCACATTAGCTGGTTTTTCTTTTAGATTTTTTTCCAGTTTTTCGTTATCAATTTCCAGCTTGCCGTCAGGCTTTTGTTTAATGCCCAGCTTATTCAGGGTTGGAATATCATTAGCTGCCTGAGAGCTGAAAATCTGGCCTCTTAGTTGGTTCTGTATTCCGCGTAATGTGCTGTCGCCTAATAAAGCGCCATTATCTTTCGACGGTTCTTCACCCTGTTTTACTGGCTTAAATTTGGTCAGTGAATCAAATGTCGTTTGTAATTCATTATAAGCATCAACCCAGTTTTTAATCGCCTCTTTCATCGGCTCAATATCACGGGATATGACCAGTATTTCTGGCTTATGTTCACCTGGTTTATCTTTATCCTCAGTCGTTTTTTTCAGATCCAGCTTAACGCCTTCGGGTGCATCGGTAATATGGTTTGTCTGACGCTCAATTTCGATTTTGTTGACGGTCAATTTCGCATTTTTCGCTTCAACCGTTTGAGTGAGTTTACTCGTTGTACCCGGATAGTTTAGAAACTCGCTAAGTTTGTTATCACCTTCAACAGTGATGGTCATCACCGATTCAGCGCCCGCTTTTTTGGCCGTCAGCACTAAATAGTTTTCGCCATCTTTGGCTTTAATAATACTGGCGTTGACATTACCTTCCTGCTTATTAATGGCATCACGGATCTCAATAATGGATGTTTGTCCGTCTGTCAGCTCGATTTTCATCGGTTTTTTTTCGCCAGGCTGAGTAATGGTAATTGTCCGGGTTTTACCTTCACCCAAAGATTCACCCAGATACTCTTTGATATTACGGACTTTTTCTGTCTGTAATGATTGCGCCTGTGCCAATTGTTTAACTTCAATACTGTAGTTACCTGGACTGGCTTTAGAATCAGTACTGGCAACGAATGCATCATGTTTTTCGCTGGCAGTGGTTGTATTAAGTTTATCGAACTTTTTCAGTGACTCAGACGCAGTTTCCAGCTTTTCTAAACTGCCTTTTAATGTACCAAAAGCGGTTAGCTTACCTTTATAACTGGTTTGCTGTTGTGTCAGAGGGACTAAACGCTTTTGTTCTGCTGCCTGAAGTTTATCCAATATAGAGCCCAAATCCATCCCCGATCCGGCGCCTAATGAAGAAATGCTAGCCATTTATTGACTCCTTTATTAGTAAATCTTTATTGAACCGGTTATCGGTAAGTTTTTAGAAAAGTTTACTAATAAAAATAATTTTTCTATGGTAGGAATAGTCGTGAAGAACCGACGCTGTTTGGCTTATCAAGGCAATGTGATAAAAAAGAAAAAGTTTTTTCAAGAAAAATTAAAGGTTCTTTGAGGGGCGCCGATAAAACTGTTGGCGGTGATGAACACCGTGGGTAAACCCCAAACTTATATATCGACTTGATTTTAAAAAGGAACTCTAACTATGGCACAAGTCATCGGAACTAACATCCTCTCCCAGCTGACTCAGAATAACCTGAATAGATCCCAGGGTACTTTGGGTAGCGCTATCGAGCGTCTGTCTTCTGGCCTGCGTATCAACAGCGCGAAGGATGACGCAGCTGGTCAAGCGATCGCTAACCGTTTCACTGCAAATGTTAGAGGTTTGACCCAGGCGGCACGTAACGCTAACGACGGTATCTCTATTGCACAGACTACCGAAGGTGCGCTGAACGAAATTAATACCAACTTACAACGTATTCGTGAACTGGCTGTTCAGGCGACAAACGAAACCAACTCTGCGAGTGATACCAAATCTATCCAGGAAGAAGTTACTGAGCGTTTAAAGGAAATTGATCGTATTTCTAAACAGACTCAATTTAACGGTGTTCATGTTCTAAGTGAAAAGAACGAAATGACTATTCAGGTTGGTGCTAACGACAACGAAGTTATCAAAATTAATCTGGAAAAAATTGACAGCGAGGTTCTGAAACTGGGTAAATTTACTGTTTCTAAGGAAGTTCCACACGGAGAAGTAATTACACAGGTTGACGATGGTGCAGGTGGGAAGAAAGATATCGATCATACTACCGACGTTAAAGTTAAGGACCTGAAAAGTGTAGAAGTCTATAAAGCCGTTAAGGATAATGGTGAAGTTGATCCTGGCAAATATGTTGTCAAAGGTACTGACGATACAGATGGCAAAGTGAAATATTTCAGCGCAGAAATTAACAAAGCTGATGGTAAGTTGAAAGCAACCGATGAGATTACTGCTAAAGCATCAAAAGATCCTCTGGATACTTTGGACAAGGCTCTGGCAAAAGTTGACAGCCTGCGCAGTTCTTTGGGTGCTATCCAAAACCGTCTGGAATCTACCGTTAACAACCTGAACAACACCGTTAACAACCTGAGCGCAGCTCGTAGCCGTATCGAAGATGCTGACTACGCGACCGAAGTGTCTAACATGAGCCGTGGTCAAATTCTGCAACAAGCGGGTACTGCGGTTCTGGCTCAGGCTAACCAAGTGCCTCAGAATGTAATGTCTCTGCTGCGTTAATCGTTCAGTTAGGGCAATATGTGAACCTGATTCACATAAAAATCCAAATAAAATCAAGGATCGGCTCGCCGGTCCTTCTTTTTTAGGAGTTTATCAGGAACAGCCTAAAATTTGTGATACTATTAGGCAGACAATAAATTTCGCATAGGTGAAAAAGAAGTGTTTTTACTACATTGTTCAAACGATTGCCCTTGTTAGGGGATTGGATAATGATGGTTAGTCTCTTTTTCCAAAGGTGTCTGTTGTTGTGAGCGATTTGTATACCGCCGAAGGCGTGATGGACAAAAACAGCCTCTGGAAGCGCTACGTACCATTAGTTCGCCATGAAGCGTTAAGGCTACAAGTTAGGTTACCCGCGTGTGTGGAGCTGGATGATCTACTTCAGGCCGGGGGAATCGGCTTACTAAATGCGGTGGAACGTTTTGATTCCTTACAAGGAACCGCGTTTACCACTTATGCGGTACAACGCATCAGAGGTGCAATGTTGGATGAGTTAAGGAGCCGCGATTGGGCTCCGCGTAGCGTGCGCCGTAATGCGCGCGAAGTGACGCAAATCATCCGTAAACTTGAGCAAGACTTAGGCCGTCCAGCCAGTGAGCAGGAAGTTGCTAAAGAATTAAAGATTGATCTGGTAGAATATCGGCAGATACTGTTAGATACGAATAACAGTCAATTGTTTTCGTATGACGAATGGCATGAAATTCATGGTGAAAGCTGTGAACCTGTCATTGAAGAGGGGCATGAAACTAATCCCTTACAACAATTGCTGGAGAGTGACGTTCGTCAACGGGTAATTGAAGCTATTGATTCGTTACCTGAGCGAGAAAAAATGGTTCTGACGCTGTATTATCAGGAAGAACTTAATCTGAAAGAGATTGGCGCAGTACTTGAAGTCGGGGAGTCCCGTATAAGTCAGCTACACAGCCAGGCGATTAAACGCTTGCGGGCACGCTTAAATCCGGAAAAGTAACTTTTTTGCTTATTTGTTTTTTGTTTAAGACTACACACAGGGCTTATCTCTTATGTCTGTTACAACACAAAAGAAACGGCCGCTCAGCCGTTACATTAAAGACTACAAACATAGTCAAACTCATTGCTTGCATTGTCACAAAGCTCTTGACCGTATCTCTTTGGTTTTTAATGGCCAAGTGATCAACAAAGAGTCCATCTCCGAGATGACGGAGTTGATCGATGACAAGACCTGGGATGAGCTGCAAGATAAATTTGTCGCGTTATGTCGTTTTTGCAGTGAGATTTATTGCAATAGCGAGACAGATTATTTTGACATCATGTCGTTCAAACAGTACCTGTTTGAACAGACTGAAATGAGTCATAGCACTGTTCGTGAGTATGTGGTTCGTTTACGACGTTTGGATGAATTGCTCACTTCAAGCAATTACCCTGTAAAAGAGTTCACAACAGAGAAAATTCAGGAAAAACTGAGTGAAAAGCTGTCACAGTCGGCATTCAGTAACTACAACATTGCTTTGCGCAAGTATGAACAGTATTTGAGCTGGCAACAGGGCGGTCACTAAGCTGGAAATATAAACAGCAAAGAGATGATTAATTTTGGGGGAACACATTTTGATGTGTTCCCCTTAGACCGCTGACAAGCCACGTTAAAAATAACGCGGGTTGTTTTCATAGGCGTCAATATAAAATCAGACATTAAAAATAAAAATTACACTTACGAAAGCCACGCTTGGCTTTTAATAACAGGGACGATAATAGGATTAATTATTTTTTTATATAATGGTTGCGGATTGCCTATTTCCCATGAGATTTTTTGTTGTTATTTCATTGAGTTGGGTTTTGGAGGTGATAAAGGAAATTATTTTAAATATCACGATAGGTACCAACTTATTTTGCCTTGTTATCTTTTCAGTTGTCTCACCATTAATTAGCCTAACATCATCTTAAATCTTATTGACTTTTGTATATGAAAATATATTGTATATGTTAATTTCATTAATATGGTATTCGCTATGGAAAAAGAAATATTTATTTTTAGAGAAGTTAACGTAGAAGACGCAAACAGTCTGGTTGTCTTTTTAAATGATTTGGATAACACATCGGAATTTATGTTATTTGAGCCGGGGGAAAGAAAAACCAGTGTTGAAGAACAGGCGGATATAATAAAAGGATTCGGAAAAGACAGGCAAATGTTAATATGTGAAGATAACAAAAGTATTGTTGGATTTATTGTTATATCTAGAGGAGTGTGTAATAGAAACAGGCATCTGGGTTCTATTGTTCTTGGAGTAAAAAAAGAATATAGAAACAAAGGTATAGCGAGAAATCTACTCGACAAAGCGCAAGATTGGTCCCGGAAAAATGGAGTTAGCAGACTTGAATTAACCGTTGCAATAAAAAATACATTGGCAATAAAACGGTATTTGTCATCAGGTTTTATTTTTTCTGGCATCAGAACTGGTTCACTATTTATAAATGGTGAACTGATAGATGAATACTATATGAATAAAGAAATATGACTAAAGAAATACTGAAACAGTAATAGACCGTGGGCAAACAACCGATGATTAAGTTAGGATTCTTGGGGAACACATTTTTGATGTGTTCCCCTTAACTACAACCGAAATTAACCGATAGTCATCAGACTGGCATTACCCCCCGCCGCTGCGGTGTTAATGCTCAGTGAACGTTCATGTAGCAGACGTTCTAACAGCAGATTAGTTTCTCCACGGGCAAAACCTTGTACGGAAATGATAACGCCTTTACGCTTAGCAACTTGTTCGCAAACTTGACGCAATTGATCAGAATCGCCGTGGTAAATAACCGCTTCGAATACCGTATCTTCACTTTGCCAGTCCTGAACCCAATTGATTGATTTACGGACGCTATCTGGCAATTGACGAAATAGTTGCTGATGTAGTTCATCATTTTGCCATAGCAACTGACAGCCTACAGATAATGTTGCTGCCAGTTGAATGAATGTATCCTGTTGATTATCCGCCAGACACAACACCTGACCACGAGGCAACAGGGTATAAGTATTGCGTTCGCCGGTCGGCCCCGGCAACAGGCGGGTAGTGCCGCCTTGTGCCAGCAATTTATATTGTTGAATCAACTGATTTAGCTCTTCGTTGTGCTGCTTGGTCGCCCATTCTGTCAGTGCATCAAAAGGGGTCATCAGTACTGAACGGACATTGGCATCCAGTGGATATTCAGCATCCTGACGTTCCAACGTTTGGTTGATCGCGTTTTGAGGACGGCAAGAGAGCAGACGGTACAAATAGAGCGGGCCGCCTGCTTTCGGTCCGGTACCGGATAAGCCTTCACCACCGAACGGTTGCACGCCAACAACAGCGCCTACCATGTTGCGGTTGACATACAGATTGCCGACTTTCGCTTTAGCGGTAACTTGTGCAATCGTTTCATCAATACGGGTATGGACGCCCAAGGTCAGACCATAGTTGGAGTTATTAATTTGATCCAGCAATTTATCCAGCTCGTCACGTTTAAAACGGACAACATGCAGAACCGGGCCGAAAATCTCTTGTTTTAATTCATTGAAATTTTCCAATTCAATCAGTGTCGGTTTAACGAAGGTGCCTTGATCCCACTCTTGATTGTCAACCACATTATCTTGTGCTGCCTGATAAATCGTGCGTCCTTTGGTACGCATTGCTTGAATATGGCGATCAATGCCGGCTTTGGCTTCCGCATCAATGACCGGGCCGATATCGGTAGACAGGCGTTCAGGATTACCCATCCGGCATTCAGACATGGCGCCTTTCAGCATGGTAAGGGTTCTTTCTGCCACATCATCTTGAATACAGAGGATACGCAGGGCAGAACAACGTTGACCGGCGCTGTCAAAAGCAGAGGCGACCACATCAGTAACAACTTGTTCTGTCAGCGCGGAAGAATCGACAATCATGGCGTTCAGACCACCGGTTTCGGCAATCAGAGGGGTTGGGCGCCCTTGTGCATCAAGTCGTCCGGCAATGTTACGTTGTAATAGACTCGCCACTTCGGTGGAGCCGGTAAACATCACGCCGCGCACTCTCTCATCACCCACCAGAAGAGAACCAATGGTTTCACCTCGGCCAGGTAATAATTGCAATGCATCGTGGGGAATACCTGCTTGATGCAGTATTTTGACTGCCGTTGCCGCAATTAATGGGGTTTGCTCCGCAGGTTTTGCTAATACACTGTTACCGGCAGCCAATGCAGCCGCTATCTGCCCGGTAAAAATGGCTAATGGGAAATTCCACGGGCTGATACAGACAACCGGCCCCAGTGGACGATGGGTATCATTAGCGAAATCATGACGAACTTGTCCCGCATAGTAATAGAGAAAATCGACCGCCTCGCGTACCTCGGCAATTGCATTATTAAAGGTTTTGCCGGCTTCTCGAACCAAAATACCTAATAACGGTTGCAGCTGGTTTTCCATCAATTCCGCAGCGCGAACCAGAATAGCAGCTCGTTCTGATGGGGGAGTCGCAAACCAGATTGCGCCGGCTTCTGTTGCGACATCCAGCGCATGACCGACTTCCTGTTCAGTGGTTTCACGAACATAGCCGACAATATCCGAAGGCGCCGCCGGGTTAATAACTGGTTTAGCGGCCGGTAACTCACCTTGATGGTGATAATTGCCGCCCAGTAGTGGCTCGCTATACCGTTCTTCGGTGGCAGAACTTAATAGCGCGCTGGAAAGAGATGCCAGACGATGTTCGTTGGCAAGATCCAGACCGGCTGAGTTTGCGCGATCTTTGCCATACAGATTGTGAGGCAGAGGAATTTTCGGATGTGGAAGACCGATTTGGCCTTCGGTTTCGGCCAGCTTCTGAACCTTGTTCACCGGATCGGCGACCAGTTCATCCAGTGGTAATGTGGTATCGGCGATACGGTTGACGAAGGAGGTGTTAGCGCCGTTCTCCAACAGGCGACGGACCAGATAAGCCAACAGTGTTTCGTGAGTGCCTACTGGCGCATAAATACGGCATGGGCGGTTTAATTTACCGTCAGCGATTTTCCCGACCACTTGTTCATACAAGGGTTCTCCCATGCCATGCAGACACTGGAACTCATATTGACCAGGATAATAGTTTTGGCCCGCCATATGATAAACGGCAGCTAAAGTATGGGCGTTATGGGTAGCGAACTGAGGATAAATCAGATTGGGTACTGACAATAATTTGCGGGCGCAAGCCAGATAAGAAACGTCAGTATAAACTTTGCGGGTGTAAACCGGATAGCCTTCCAGCCCATCGATTTGAGCGCGTTTAATTTCGCTATCCCAGTAAGCGCCTTTTACCAGTCGCACCATCAACCGACGGCGGCTGCGTTGTGCTAAGTCAATGACTGCATCGATAACAAAGGGGCAGCGTTTCTGATAAGCCTGAATAACGAAACCAATGCCATTCCAGCCAGCCAGTTGTGGTTCAAAACAGAGTTTTTCCAACAAATCGAGGGAAATTTCCAGACGATCGGCTTCTTCGGCATCAATATTGATACCAACATCATATTGGCGTGCCTGTAATGTCAGGGAAAGCAGGCGTGGATATAGCTCGTTCATAACGCGTTCATATTGAGCACGGCTATAACGCGGGTGCAGCGCAGAAAGCTTAATAGAGATTCCAGGTCCTTCATAAATGCCGCGGCCGTTAGATGCTTTCCCGATAGCATGAATCGCTTGTTGATAGGAAACCATATAATTCTGAGCATCTTCCTCAGTTAAAGCGGCTTCACCTAGCATGTCATAGGAGTAACGGAACCCTTTTTCTTCCAGCTTACGTGCACTTGCCAGCGCTTGAGCGATGGTTTCTCCGGTAACAAACTGTTCACCCATCAGGCGCATTGCCATATCTACGCCTTTACGCACTAATGGCTCGCCGCTCTTACTGATAATGCGATTCAGCGAATTGGAGAGTTTGGCTTCGTTGTGGGTAGAGACCAGTTTGCCGGTAAACAGCAGCCCCCAGGTTGCTGCATTGACAAACATGGATGAACTTTGGCCCAGATGGGAATGCCAGTTGCCGTTACTGATTTTGTCGCGGATTAGCGCATCGCGAGTGGCTTTATCAGGAATACGGAGCAAGGCTTCCGCAAGACACATTAGCGCAACGCCTTCCTGAGATGAGAGCGAGAATTCCTGTAATAACCCTTGAACCAGACCTGAACGACCAATGCTGTTTTTTTGGTTACGCAGTTTTTCTGCAATGCTGTAAGCCAGTTTATGAGTCGCTTGTGCCTGATCTTCTGGTAATTGCGCCTGTTGTAGCAACATGGGAACTGCTTGTGTTTCTGGCAGGCGATAGGCCGCAGTAATTGCGGAACGTTTTACTGATTGAGGCAGGATATGCTCTGCGAAGTCGAGGAAAGGTTGATGAGCAGAATCTGGTGCCGTTTCTTCGGCGATTATCTTCTCTTCTTTAATATCTTGATTAGCAGAGAGTTCAGCGATCTGTTCATCACTTTCAAGACGTTCAAGGTAATTAAAAATAGCTTGTTTAATCAGCCAATGTGGAGTGCGGTCAATCCGTTGTGCCGCAGCTTTAATGCGATCGCGCGTTGCTTCATCAAGCTTCACGCCCATTGTTGTACTACCCATCCTTGCTCCTTAATAGGTAAGGTTTATCTAAAATTGCATGATAATATCTGACATGTTGCAACTTTGTGCAACCTTATGAGAATCGCTTGTTTTATTTTTGTGAAATTAATCTAGTTATTATAATTAGGTGGATATATTTATTTTTGTGACTTTATTTGATTGATACACATTGGTTTAATATTTTGTAGCGAAATATAGGGGTGTAACCCTGAAATGGTTAAAAAGTATAATTTTTAAAGCAAATAAATGTGATTCAGTAGACGTTTCTTGTAAAAAATGGCGTTAATTAGTTGTTAAATTACCTGATGCTAATCTAGGATTCACTGTAACTTTCTAATTGGTTACAAAAATAATTATTTCAATTTAGAATTATGGACCATTTTTAGGTGCAATCAGGTGCAACGTTCCTGAACCTGACAGGGAAAACTCTGTGTACCCAGGAGAACTGCGGATTTGCAAAACACAGATAACACTATGGAGAACTTGCATGACAGTAAATACACCAATGCTAATCACCTTTATTGTCTACATTACTGGTATGTTGTTGATAGGTTTTTTGGCTTATCGCTCAACCAAAAATTTTGATGATTATATTTTGGGAGGAAGGCGATTAGGTAGCGTGGTAACGGCTTTGTCTGCCGGTGCTTCGGATATGAGTGGCTGGTTATTAATGGGCTTGCCTGGCGTAGTTTATTTCGCGGGGATTTCAGAAAGCTGGATAGCCATTGGTCTTGCTTTAGGCGCTTACCTGAACTGGAAATTGGTGGCAGGCAGGTTACGAATCCAGACCGAAGTTAATAATAATGCGCTAACATTGCCGGACTATTTCACCAGTCGTTTTGACGATAGCAGTAAAATCCTACGTATTATTTCTGCGTTGGTTATTTTGATCTTCTTTACTATCTATTGTGCTTCTGGCGTCGTTGCCGGAGGATTGTTATTTGAAAGTACGTTCGGTATCAGTTATCAGAAAGCCATGTGGCTCGGCGCGGCAGCAACCATTGCTTATACTTTCCTTGGCGGCTTTCTGGCGGTCAGTTGGACCGATACGGTTCAGGCTTCATTAATGATCTTTGCGCTTATCTTGACGCCGGTCATCGTTATTTTCTCTGTAGGCGGCGTTGATACCTCTCTGGCGATGATAGCGGCAAAAAGTCCGGCTTATATGGACATGTTTAAAGGGTTGAACTTTATTGCCATTATCTCGTTGCTAGGTTGGGGGTTGGGTTATTTTGGTCAGCCGCATATTCTGGCGCGTTTTATGGCGGCAGATTCCCATCATACTATCCGTAAAGCTCGCCGTATCAGCATGACCTGGATGGTGTTATGTCTGGCTGGCACTATTGCTGTCGGCTTCTTCGGTATTGCTTATTTTGAGATGCATCCTGAACTGTCTGGCCCGGTCACAGCCAACCGTGAGCGTATCTTTATGGAATTGGCGGTTGTTTTGTTTAATCCTTGGATAGCAGGCATTTTACTCTCAGCTATTTTGGCCGCGGTGATGAGTACCTTAAGCTGTCAGTTGCTGGTGTGTGCAAGTGCTTTGACGGAAGATCTTTACAAACCCTTTATCCGTAAATCCGCCAGTCAGAAAGAGTTGGTGTGGGTAGGGCGTTTCATGGTGTTGCTGGTGGCGGTCATCGCGATGGTGATAGCAACCAATCCAGACAATAAAGTACTGGCTCTGGTAAGTAATGCATGGGCAGGGTTTGGCGCTGCGTTCGGTCCGGTGGTACTGATTTCTGTTATCTGGAAACGTATGACTCGTAATGGCGCATTAGCGGGCATGTTGGTAGGGGCCGTTACGGTATTGGTATGGATGAAGTACCAGTGGTTTGCGTTGTATGAAATTATTCCTGGCTTTATCTTAGCTTCTATTGCGATAGTGGTTGTGAGTCTGTTGGGTAAAGCGCCGAGCAGAACAGCGCAACAGCGTTTTATTGATGCTGAAGCGCAATATAAGACTAAATGAATTGAGATAATATATTGAAATAAAGGTAAAAAAGCGTGAAGGCGAAATGCCTTCACCAGACCACTAACAAACCTCGTTTAAAGCGAGGTTTGTTTTTTTCATCATGAAAAATTATTGGATGCCGGTAACTTTGAGTCATTCACTGGGAGAATTATCGGCGGTCAATGTTTCATACTTTCACCTCTGGATATTCAGCAGTCAACAGAGATAAATAATCTTGATAAAGCACGTCATATAATGCGGCTGTTTCGGGAATTGGAACGGTGCGGGTTTCCTCATCAAGATGAACAAAGCGTTGGCAAAGGTGGGCGAGCTGCGCTTGTTTGTCTTTTTCTTCTGTCAAGGAATCACACCACATAGCTTGAATAGCAGCACCTAGGGCGGCAGCTTCTTGATTTGTGACGCAAATAACCGGCGTATTCATGATATCAGCCACAATTTGTCGCCATTTTTTACTGCGAGCGCCGCCGCCGGTCAAACGGATTTCATTAATTTCAATCCCTTGTTTGCGAAATAATTCAATACCAAAACGTAGCCCGTAGGTGGCGCTTTCAACTGCCGCCAAAATGAAATTTTGTTGATTCATATTGCTAATATCCAGGTTATGGATGCTCGCTTTGGCGTGGGGAAGTGGCGGGACACGTTCACCATTAAAAAACGGTAGCATTATCAAACCATTAGCACCGGGTTTGCTCTGGTTCAATGTGTCATTAAAAGCCTGAATATCCATATTAAACAGCTTCTGAATAGTGGTTGTTGTTGAAGTCACATTCATCGTGCAAATCAATGGTAGCCATCCATTATTAGAGGAGCAGAAACCCGCGATCATTCCAGAATCAGCGACAATTGGTTTGTCAGAGTAAGTGAATAGGGTGCCAGAGGTGCCTAAACTCATGGTCGTGATGCCGGGAATGATATTGCCCGTTCCAATGGCAGCCATCATATTATCGCCCCCGCCAGACGCAACTTTGGTTGTCGGTGAAAGCCCTAATCTTCTTGCTATTTCGGGCCTTACTGTGCCAATACAGGTCTCAGCGGAAACCAATTCAGGCAGTGCATGCCAAAGACGGCCATCCGGATCAATTAATTGGGCAGTTTGGTTATCCCATTCGCGTTTACGAATATTCAGTAATCCGGTTCCTGAAGCATCACCATATTCGGCAACTAATCTGCCTGTTAGCCAATAGTTGAGATAATCATGAGGTAATAAAACGGTATCCAGCTTTTCCCATAATTCAGGATGGTATTTTTTGAACCAAAGAATTTTTGATGCGGTATAACCTGTTTGCGGCATTAATCCGAGTTGTATTAAAGCGGCTTGGATACCACCGAGTGCGTCAATAATTTCCTGATTTTCAATCGCGGTTTCAGTGTCGCACCAGAGTTTTACCGGTGCTAAAACATGGCCTTCTGCATCCAGAGGAACAAAACCGTGTTGTTGACCTGATACGGCAAGAGCGACAATTTCTGTACCAGAAATTCCGGCTTGCTCAATCGCTTGAGAAAAGGCACTTTCCAATGCCTCCGTCCACCAGTGAACCTGTTGTTCACGACGGCCGTTTGAGTCGCTAATTATTGGGTGAGGCGAGCTGCTTTCACCCAAAATATGCGTTTTTTGGCTATTGACAATAATGACTTTAGTACTTTGTGTACCGCAATCGATACCAGCGTAGAGCGCCATGCGTTACTCCATTTCCAACATAATTTTGATATCTGTCGGGCGACCCTCCGCGGCTCGTTCATACGCCTGAACGCTGTCTTTAAATTTATAGGTTGCGGATAATAAGGGGGTTACTTTGAGCTTGCCAGAACTCAGTAAACGGATAGTACGAGGATACATATTTGCGTAGCGGAAAATAGTTTTGAATGTGATCTCTTTAGCTTGAGCAGAGACAATATCAAGTGGCGCCGGATCAATAGGCATACCGACCAGAACAGCTATTCCTCCCGGCGCAATGTGCTCTGAAATAGTGGCAATGACCGGTTTTGCGCCACTACATTCAAAGAGAATATTGACGCCATTACCATCGGTTAATGTATTAACTGTCTCAGCAAGTACTTTGTTATTAACGGGGTGAAGACCCGGATACTGCTTTGCAATTTCTAGTTTTTCATCGAACACATCACAAATAATGACATCAGAACAACCACCGGCTAATGCAGCAAGTGCGGTAACAATTCCGATCGTGCCGGCGCCAACAACTAATGCGATATCTCCAGGTTTAATTTCTGCTTTTGTGGCTGCTTGCATACCGATAGATAATGGTTCAACCATTGCACCTTCGGCAAAACTGACATTATCAGGTAATTTGAACGTAAATGCCGCTGGGTGAATAACTCTTTCTCGTAAGCAGCCATCAATAGGGGGCGTCGCCCAGAAACGGATTTCTGGATCTAAGTTATAAATACCTGCCCGTGATTGTGGTGATTGCAGATTAGGAATGCCAGGTTCCATACAGACACGATCGCCGATTTTTAAGTGGGTCACATTTTTACCTACCGCTGTGATGACACCTGATGCTTCGTGCCCGAGGATCATCGGTTTTTCGACAATAAATGGCCCAATGCGCCCGTATTGGTAATAATGCACATCGCTGCCGCAAATTCCCACCGAATGAATTTTTATCTCAACATCATTTTCACCCACTATTTCGGGGGCTTCCCAGTCTTGAATTGAAATCTGACCTGCTTTTTCTAATACTAATGCTTTCATGATCTGTCCTCTTATTTTGATATTACCGATATCATTTATTTGGAGGGATATTAGATCGAAAATTATTATATTTATGTGATTTAAGTTAAGGTCTTATTAAATGGTGATGTTTTTGTGTCAATATTAAAAAGTGAATTGTCCACTTGGTCATTATTTTAATATGTATATTGACAATATAATGATATCAATTTCAATAATAAGAATATAAGTATGAATAAACAACCTTATATTGAAAAATAATGGTTTTTTTCGAAAGGCATATTAAATTCAAGAGTAAATTGCTTGGATATTTGAATTCGATATGTTCAGGTCAGCCATAAAGGGGCGGCAGAAAAAGACGAAGGTGAGCACAACCGATCCGGAAAGTGGGTTTATGCATCGCATCAGTAAGCCTTACCTCCAGAGTCTGGCGCGTCAGCTCAGTCGCTTCGTCTTGATATCATGTTAATCTTTCAGTTTTTTAGCGATTTTCGCTACATGCTCACCTTGATAACGGGCGATCTTCAATTCATTTTCATTGGGGATGCGAGAACCATCACCGTCAGCAATAGTACTGGCGCCGTAGGGTGTTCCTCCTTGCATCTGCGAAATATCGCCAATTTCAGGAATACCATAACCAATCGGTACAATAATAAAGCCGTGGTGGGCGAGTGTTGTCCAGGTTGAAGTAATCGTCATCTCCTGACCACCGCCAACGCCTGTGGAAGTGAAGACGCTAGCGACTTTGCCGTACAGTTTACCTTCGACCCACAGGCCGCCGGTCTGATCTAGAAAGTTTCTCATTTGGCCGGCCATATTACCAAAGCGGGTTGGGGTGCCGATAATTATGGCATCATAATCAACCAGCTCTTGTACGGATGCAATCGGAGCAGATTGATCTACTTTACCACCTGCTTTGGTAAATGCTTCTGGTGGAATGGTTTCTGGCACGCGTTTAATCGTGACTTCTACGTCAGCGACTTTTTTAGCGCCTTCTGCCACTGCGGATGCCAGCGCTTCAATATGACCATACATGGAATAATAAAGCACAAGAATTTTAGTCATATTACTTTCTCCTATTAAGGTTAAAAAGTGGCTGCGAAGTTTACAATAATAGCAGCCTGTTATTTAAATTCATCAATACCCTTCATCTTTCAAGTTGCTTCTTTGTTGGCTGCACTCACTCACCCCGGTCACATAGTTTGCTATGCTCCCGGGGATTCGCTCCCTTGCCGTCGCGATCCATCTTGAAATCCATTGGGTAAATATTATTGATGGAATAAGGTGAAATGATCATGTTATGAAAATTGCCTAATGCTTTTATAAGGAAGATTTTCTTAACCGGTAGAGTTAAGTGTAGTGGTAATTTTTCAGCTTGCAGCAATAAAAAAGACCTGTGGAGTATTATTCCAACAGGTCATATAGATATTAAGGATTTGAATAAGTTAACTGTACAAACGTGTTCTACGTTTTTTTACAACTTGAAAACCGATAATTAAAATCATAAACCAGATAGGCGTGATGATTAATGCCTGACGGGTATCATCTCGTAAAGTGAGTAATATCAGAACAAATGCAAAAAATGCCAGGCAGACCCATGACATGATAATACCTAGTGGCATTTTATAGGTTGAAGCCTTATGTAATGCCGGGCGACGTTTCCGGTAAACCAGATATGAACTTAGGATCATACTCCAGATAAACATAAACAGAATGGCTGAAACGGTAGTTACCAAGGTAAATACATGCATAACATCAGGAATTAAATAAATCAGCACCACACCACAGGATAAACATAAACAGGTGAAAATTAACCCCGATGCAGGTACGGAACGGCGTGAAAGGCGGCTGAATTGCTGTGGCGCATCGCCTTCTTTTGCTAACCCAAATAGCATACGGCTGGTGGAGAAAACACCACTGTTGGCTGAAGAGGCGGCAGAGGTTAATACCACAAAGTTCACGATACTGGCGGCAGCGGGTAAACCGATGAGAACAAACAGCTCAACAAAAGGACTTTTGTCTGCAATGATTGAACGCCACGGTGTGACTGACATAATAATTATCAGCGCCAGCACGTAGAAGGTGATAATACGAATCGGAATGGCATTAATGGCTCTGGGAAGCGATTTCATTGGATCTTTAGTTTCCGCGGCAGCTGTGCCCACTAATTCAATGCCCACAAAGGCGAATATGGCTATCTGAAATCCGGCGAAAAATCCGCTTAATCCTTTGGGAAAGAATCCGCCATCATTCCATATATTTGCCAGTGAAGCGGTATGACCGGCAGGAGATTGAAAATGCATGCCAATCAGAGCAGCGCCTGTCGCGATTAAAGCGACAATTGCAACGATTTTTATCATAGCGAACCAGAATTCCATTTCTCCAAATAATCTCACTGTAGCCAGATTTAGGGAGAGCAATAGTGAAACGCAGAGTAGGGAAGTGAGCCATTGTGGGAAATCCGGTTGCCAATAGCTGATATAGGACGTGATCGCGACCACATCGGCGATACCGGTAATGACCCAACAAAACCAGTAAGTCCAGCCGACGAAAAAACCAGCCCAGGGTCCGAGCAAATCGGCGGAAAAATCACTGAATGATTTATAATTCAGGTTCGAAAGCAATAGTTCACCCATTGCTCGCATCACGAAGAACAGCATGAAACCGATAATCATATAAACGAATATGATCGATGGTCCGGCGAGAGAGATTGTTTTCCCTGATCCCATAAACAGGCCCGTGCCGATGGCGCCGCCGATAGCGATAAGTTGTATATGCCGGTTGCTTAGATTGCGTTGCAACTGCGTTTCCCCGGTTTTAGCGGAAAGTGAGGTGTGTATATTTTCTGCCATAGTATGTAGTATCCAATATTTTCTTCGGTAAATTGTTACGGCTCTTTAAGTGGCCTTATATATGATGATGTTTGCGAAAAATATTGTGACACAGATTACTATAGTAATAACAGCCTGATCTCACTTTAAAAACAAATTGGTTACAATTTAACTTGTTAATGCTGTTGGAATTGAGTATGAATTATTCGTTCATAAAAAAATGGCTATAATATATTGACGACAGCTTTGTATAGGGGAATAATTACTCATATTGGGTTGTTAGCTCAGTCGGCAGAGCAGTTGACTCTTAATCAATTGGTCCGGGGTTCGAGCCCCCGACAACCCACCAATCAAATTAATGAGTTGTAAATATTTCACTGACAACTTATTTTTCTAGGTAACTTATTCATGTCATAATCGTACCAAGACTTATTTAACATTCTCCGTATGTTCTTAAGATGATTTAGTGATAAATACATATATCTTCTGAATTTCTTTCGCAGTTACCATTTCTTGTAATGTAGGTAATGATACCTGAAGTTCTTCTATGATTTTTTGTGATAATGTTTTCTAACTTGATTAAAGTGAATAGTGCAAAAACACCTATAAGTTATTGTTTGTTTTCTCTAGGTTCCTATTAGTTTTAAAATAAATAATTATTCCTATTCAATATTTCTGAAAACACCAAGGTTGTAAATACAATATTCAACCTTGGTGATGATGCATTGATCATTGATTAAGTTAGAAACGATAGCCAACAGTTATATTAAAACCGTTAGTAGATAAATGATCTTTCTCGTTTCCGTCTTTAATACTAAAGCGGCTACCTTCATAACCGGCGGTAATTGAAGTATTGGTGGTTGGATTAATAATAAAACCCGCTCCCCAACCTAACGTGTTTTTGCTTACTGATTCCTTTTCGATATATCCGGTACGGTAATCGGCTGAAGGGCGATAGTGAGTGGAGGATTTTGCGTTAATCCTAGATAATCCCAGTTGGCCATATAAGCTAATATAATCATTAATCCTATAGGTTGGACCCGCCATTAGGGAATAGTACTTAATATCACTTTTTGAGTGATAATTTTCTGTTCTCTCTTTATCATCGCCTTTAGCAAAGGTAAATGATGATAATAGCCCCCATTGATCATCAAGCTCATATCGGTAACTCAATGTTGCGCCATTTAGTGCGCTTACATCTTGTGGTTTCACGTAGGCGTATCCGATAGAAGCTGTATTTTGTTCAGCTTGGACAGGTAAAGTTATCACAGATACAGAAAAGATAACTCCACAACTTAATAACAATTTTTGCATTTCATTACACTCTATATACTTCTAAAATAAACGACTTTATAACTCATTTAAACGATTTGCTTACTAGCAGTTGTGATAAATATCATAACTTACATCATCAGTATATATTTTTTGATTAAATTTAGACGTTATTTTCAAATCATTACATTATTGCTGGTTTTTTAAGGATAGAAATAGTGATAAAGAAATTCCAGTAAAAATGTGGAAATAATAAATGGCTATTGCAGTCGATAGATATTATCTCTATGGTTGAAATACTTATTTATTACCAAGGGGTTAAGATTAACTTAATAAGACTGTAATTTTGTAGAAGACTGAATCTTGTCATCGGGAAATGAATTAATAAATTTCCATTTTTCAGGCGAGTTAGAGGAATTATCGACAATTTTGACTTTCAGTCTGGGAAATTATCAACAATATTTACTTTGTAGTCATGAAATTATTCAATAATTTTAATATTTTCAAAGATCTTTGAGACATCGACTTGACTTTTAGCAGCAGCGCTAAATGAAATAACTGTTACTAATAATAGGGTAGAATCCGGCGCTAAATTTCTGTGGCGACTCATTATCGCCACTTAAAGCTCATTATCACCGTTTAAAACAAGGCAGGTTTGTTATACCCGTTAATGGTTGGCTATATTTTTATTCGTCTATAGTTGATTTTAGCCATTGGATAAAGGCATTGACTTTCTCATTCTGTTGTTGAGGCAGGGTACAGGTATAGTAATATTGTTTACATAATACTTCAGTGTTGGGAAAGGGGGCGACTAATTCATTGTTTTCAATTTTTTCCCAAATCATATTTTTTCTGCCCATTGCAACACCCGCATGGTGTATTGCGGCAACGGCAGCTAAATCGGAGCGATCAAAGACAATGCATTTGTGTGATGGGTCCAGTGTAACGTTAAAGTGTTCTGCCCATGTATTCCACTCTTTGGTATCGGAATCATAGCTCCATGCTTGTTTATCGTGTAATAGTGTGCAGTATTGTAGGTTATCGATATTTCCCATTAGGTTATGCTTTTCAGCATATTGCGGGCTACAGACCGGGGTAATATATTCGCTCATCAGATATTGATGTGATAACTCGTTGGATATAATATCATCAAAATAAATCGCAAGATCGATACCATAACCGCGAAAATTCACATTTTCGTTACCGACTAAGATGTTCAGGTTAATGGATGGATATAGCTGATTAAAATCAGCCAATTTAGGCACTAGCCAGCATTGAGTAAAGGTCGGGCGGGAGTAAATAGTCAGATTGCCCGATAACTCCTGATTTTTTATTTCCAGAATTTCCTGATTGAGATGTTCCAGCGTCGATTTAATTGTCCAAAATAAACGCTTTCCTTCACAGGTTAATTCAATTTTTCTGTGAAAACGTTGGAAGAGTTTGAATCCCAACTCTTGTTCCAGAGAACTGATTCGATGGCTGACCGCACTGGCGCTGATAGCTAATTCGTCAGCGGCCAGAACAAAAGAGCAGTGGCGAGCGGCTATCTCAAATGTATGCAGCTTTGATAACTGGCTTCCATTGAGTAACTTATTTACAACCATGAAATTATCATCTGTGTACATATTTATCGTGTTTCTAGTTCATCGACGACGGATAATACAACCGTATCATTAAGGCGGTGTGTTTCAGATAGTTTTAGTGATTTAAATCGCAAATAAAGTGAAAATTTTGATCGGTATCACTGAATTGGCTCAATCTGATTCATGCATGGCTATGTATTAATCATTTGTCAAAAATTGAATATTCATATTCAATAATGAAAATTCGTATGACGAACAGAGGCTGACTGTGGGGAATGAGTAAGTGGATTCACAACCTTGGGTGATTGGTACGTTACTTACAAGTATTGTGTTAATCGTATTTACGATAATTAAATTAAAAATTCACCCTTTTCTCGCGCTATTGTTAGCCAGTTTTTATGTCGGTGTCTTAATGGGAATGAACCCTGTTGAAATGGTGAGCGCCATTCAAGGGGGAGTTGGAGATACGTTAGGTTTTCTGGCCGTAGTGATTGGTCTGGGAACCATTCTTGGTAAGATGATGGAGATATCCGGCGCGGCAGAGCGTATTGGTATCACATTGCAAAAATGCCGATGGTTGTCACCTGACATCATTATGGTGCTAATTGGTTTGGTTTGTGGTATTACGCTGTTTGTCGAAGTAGGGGTGGTATTGTTAATTCCGCTGGCATTTTCTATTGCCAGGAAAACCAATACGTCACTGCTGAAATTAGCGATTCCATTATGTACAGCGTTGATGGCGGTTCACTGTATTGTTCCTCCACACCCGGCTGCATTATTTGTGACGAATAAACTGGGTGCGGATATTGGTTCGGTGATTGTGTATGGGTTGGTAGTTGGCCTATTTGCAGCTTTGGTGGGTGGTCCATTATTTCAGAAGCTTCTCGGTAGCCGTCTGCCTTTTAAATCGGTTCCGGCTGCGTTTTCTGAAATTGCAGTTCGTAAGGAAGGGAATTTACCTTCTTTAGGCATGACATTATTTACGGTGTTATTGCCAGTTGGGTTGATGTTGATTAAAACGGTTGCTGAATTAAATATAGAAAAAGGCGCCACATTTTATGCGGTGCTGGAATTTATTGGCAATCCTATTACAGCTATGTTCATTGCCGCCTTTGTTGCCTATTACACTTTGGGCATCAAGCAAAGTATGGGAATGAGTACGCTGTTGACGAAAACAGAAGATTGTTTCTCCTCTATCGCCAATATCTTATTAATTATCGGCGCGGGCGGAGCATTTAATAGTGTTTTAAAAGTAAGCGGTCTTAGTGATACGTTGGCCGTTATTTTGTCGAGTCTGGATATGCACCCAATTCTTTTGTCTTGGTTGGTTGCTATTATTTTGCATGCGGCGGTTGGTTCAGCAACAGTCGCAATGATGGGCGCGACAGCGATTGTTTCGCCTATGTTGCCGTTATATCCAGATATTAGCCCTGAAATCATTACATTGGCAATTGGTTCTGGTGCTATCGGCTGTACTATTGTGACTGATTCACTGTTTTGGTTGGTTAAGCAATATTGCGGAGCAACGCTCAGTGAAACTTTTAAGTATTACACAACTGCAACGCTTATTGCGTCTGTAGTGGCGTTGGTTGGGACGTTTCTTCTTTCTACTATTGTGTAATGGAAAGAAGTAACAGCTCGGCTTGAAAAATAAGAATAAGACGTGCGAAGTGTCAATACCAGGGAAGCCTGTAAAACAGGCAGCTTTTATAGCTAAAATAATAAACAAAATAAACATTAACGTAGTAATTAAAATAAGGGGAAGATAAAAAATAAACAAAGTATGATGTGCTGATATATTGTAGGAAGTTGTAGTAAACATAACATATTGAATATAATAAAAATTCTAATAATCAAGCAAGTAAGAGTTGTTTTATATACCAGGGAAACACCTATCTTGGGTTAACACATATATGAAAAGTACTGAAATTCAGCAATTACTAAATGAATATCCGTTAGTAAAAAATTTAATGGAATTAGAGGAAATCTTTTGGTTTAACCCTTGTAACACCACCTTTAAAGAGGGATTGCTTTTTGTCGGTTTGGACGCTGATGATGTCAAGGATGCTAAAGCACGCCTGGATCGTTTTGCGCCTTATTTATGTAAAGCTTTCCCGGAAACAGCTGTCACACATGGCACTATTGAATCAGAAATAGTGGCTATTCCTACGATGCGGAAAACACTGGAACAATATTATGGTGTGAGTATCACAGGAAGAATTTTGCTTAAAAAAGACAGCCATTTGCCAATTTCAGGTTCGATTAAAGCCCGTGGTGGAATTTATGAAGTGTTAGCTCACGCGGAAAAATTGGCATTACAGGCGGGGCTGCTTTCTAAAAACGATGATTACAGCAAACTATTCTCGGAAGAATTTAAACGGTTTTTTAATCAATACAGCATTGCTGTAGGTTCTACCGGCAATTTGGGGCTGTCCATTGGTATTGTCAGTGTGAAACTGGGCTTTAATGTCAGTGTGCATATGTCTGCCGATGCTCGTGAATGGAAGAAACAAAAGCTACGTTCGCATGGGGTCAATGTCGTGGAACACGAACTGGATTATGGGGTAGCCGTAGCCAGAGGGCGTAAAGAAGCCGAATCTGATCCTAACTGCTTCTTTATCGACGACGAAAACTCCCAAACGTTGTTTCTGGGATATTCTGTCGCAGGTGGACGGGTAAAGGCGCAGTTTGAGCAGATGAATATTGTGGTTGATGAAGATCATCCATTATTCGTTTATTTGCCGTGCGGCGTTGGTGGTGGTCCCGGTGGTGTTGCATTTGGACTGAAATTGGCTTTTGGTGATCATGTGCACTGCATTTTTGCTGAACCTACCCATTCTCCTAGTATGTTATTGGGGGTATATACTGGTTTGCATGATAATATTTGTGTACAGGACATCGGTATCGACAATATCACTGCTGCTGATGGTCTTGCGGTAGGCAGGGCTTCTGGCTTTGTTGGGCGTGCGATGGAACGTTTGCTGGATGGATTTTATACTATTCAAGATCAGGAAATGTATAATCTGTTGGGGTTACTGAATCGTGATGAGGGTATCCGGTTAGAGCCGTCGGCATTAGCTGGTATGGCGGGTCCCGCTCGTGTGAGTGGAAACCGTGATTATCTGAATAACAAAAACCTTTCAGTAGAACAGATGAAGCAGGCTACACATCTGGTTTGGGCAACCGGCGGCGGTATGGTGCCCGATGATGAAATGACAAAGTATTTAGCGACAGCCAAAATCTAATTGGCGTCTTTCACTGGGGCGATCCGGTTATCGGCATCTGGTTTCTCAGGTCCAATGTCCTGCTGGCCTCCAGGTTATTACTGAAAAACGCGTTGATTTGGTTTCCTACGTTGAAAGATCATCTTTTTAATGTTTTTCAAGTTATATTCCCGCCAGTAATTGGCGGGAATATATCAGTACACTGATTGCTTACATCAAACATTTTTGTAATTAAATGAATGTGTTCTTGAATATTTCCACAATGGTTCCCAGTAGGATTCAATGAAAGTTTTTACCGCATCTTCTCCCTCAATAAGATAGTTGAACTCTGAAAGATATCCCGGGTAGAGATTATCAGAACCAACCACGTAGAGTTCATCGTCAATTATTGTTACTTTTGCATGATTCCCAGGAGCAGGGGCAACTTTGGGATATACCGGACCACTTGCTTTAATTAAAGACCGGAATGGGCGTCCTATAGAACCTACCTGTGGAGGTCTTTCAGCAAGAGGCGGTTCTTTTAGCGTAGCAGTATAAGAATTTTCATCCGGGGTGGGCCATTTGTATGTAGTACCTTCAATCGAAAGCTCTTCAGGTACTTTGTCTGTAAAGAAAAAAGGGGCAATCTCTATTCTTTTCAGTGCGGCTAGCCTGATTCCATCCGGATCTTCCAGCTTCTCATCGGTATGCTCATCATGTGTCAAATAGTATTTAAATATTTCAAACGTTCTTTTGGCTCCAGAACCAAAAGAATATTGATCACCAGCGGCGCCTGCGGCTGCATCAAGTGGCGATACAACAACTTGAACTTCCAGTTCGGGATTGGCAAGTAATGCTTCGATCAACCATCGGCACACATGATGATCTCGCCACTGTTTTTTCCATGCACTGACAAGATCCTGTTGGGACATGCGAATTTTTTTCTTTGCATTCTTTATTATAAACTCTTTCATTATTTCAGAGCCTTTTTTATAATCTGTTCGCATATCAGGCCCAGACCAATATTTACCTACGGATAATATCCTGCTTGCTTTCTTATATTCTGGGTCCTTAGGTGGATTTTTTAGGCATTCTTCTTTTTTTCTGTCTATATATTTAGTAACGTGATCTTTCTTTAATGGATCTTTTGGCTTTCCCACAATGCCATTTGCATTAACCCATTTATTTTCATCTATATCAAAGAATTCTTTAGTTAGAAGGTCTGTATCAGACTCCCACATGTTATTTAAAAATAATTGTGAGCTTAATGATGCCGTTCCTATAACTTTAACAGAGACATCATGAACTGGAGGGTAATTTTTAAAGAGATCCATATTTAAATTATGGCCCCCGACAAATGACTCAATTCCATCAACTGCGATAATTTTTGTATGATTCCATGTCATTCTGGTGTCATCTTCTGGAAACAGTTCCTCTGGCAGCACCTTCTTCTGTAATGATACTTTAAGCCCATCTACTATTCTGAAAAACCGACCAATCCATATTTCAGGTATACACTCCCAATGCTTTCTCCTTTCCTGAATTAATTGAATAATATCACTTTTCAATGCCAGATATTCAGGGGTGCCTTCGAAGTATGAATTCACGCCGTTTAACAAAGATGTCGGTGTTTGAGCGAATAAGAACCTTATCTGAGTTCTGTCCTTCCTGTTTATTTTTTTGGTAAATGCGCGATCAATAGCTGATAGGATAACTTTTCTCCACTCTGCATCCGGGGCATTTAAGGAGGAAATATCACAACGATAACGCATTTTTTCCAGAATACTTACAATAGCATCTTCAAATTCCGCTTCCCTTTTAATAGCTTGTGGCATTATCTCTTTTCCAAAAGGAAATCCCCATATTTTGGGAGTATCAAATATTTTTACATAGTTGATTTCACTTGTTTTATGAAAGTAACCGTCCAGTTTTTTTTGTAAACCATCCAATAAATTCATATATGTATCCTCCGGGCAACAATTTTTTACATATCAACCAACAGCCTGCCAGCATCAGACAAACTATTTATAATCATAATCAATTTTTGATAGGAGGAGATTAAAAAAGATAAAACAGGGATCACGTATTTTCAAATCTAGGTTATTGCGTCTATTCATTAAAGGATGTTTATCATGGGAATAGACATATCGAAATCAATGATTGCATAGTGCGATAAAATGTTGCATTTCATACAAATGCGTTTTATATCGCATGTAGTACAAAATCTCAGAGGGGCAAATTAAACTATGGCTATCAGTATAAGTTTGGATGATGATTTCGTGAATGATGTAAAAATTCACGCAGAAGCTTCAAGCAGAAGTGTACTTAAGCAAATATTTTTATTCTGTTGTATTATGTAACTGTGTAAGTTACATTAATTCATGTCAGAGAGGCAGCCTGCTACTAAAGACTCGGGAACAGAATCAAGAGAAATAGTTCAACTCCCTAATTAACGCTGTTTGCTTCTGGTATGACCCGGCTATGCATCTATTGATGATTTGCAACGAAGTGCATCTATTAATCTATATGAGAGAAAAGATATGCCTACACTTTTTGACCCAATTCGCATTGGTGATCTCGACTTGCCAAATCGCATCATTATGGCTCCTCTGACACGTAACCGTGCAGAAGGAGAAGGGCGTGTCCCTAATGCGCTGATGGCGGAATACTATGCTCAGCGCACTTCCGCGGGTTTGATTATCAGCGAAGCGACTTCCGTAACCCCACAGGGAGTTGGCTACGAGAATACGCCGGGTATTTGGTCGGATGAACAAGTTGCTGGTTGGCGATTGGTCACGGATGCTGTGCATGCTGCCGGTGGGCGTATTTTTATACAGCTTTGGCATGTGGGGCGGATATCGGACCCTATTTTCCTTAATGGAGAACGGCCGGTGGCGCCAAGTGCAATTGCGGCTGATGGTCATGTTAGTTTATTACGCCCAAAACGTCCTTTTGTGGTTCCACGGGCGCTTGAGTCTGAGGAAATTCCCGGTATTGTCGAAGCATTCAGGCGCGGAGCGGAAAATGCGAAAACGGCAGGGTTTGATGGAGTAGAAATACATGGCGCCAATGGATATTTGCTCGATCAATTCTTGCAAGATAATGCTAATCTGCGCACAGATCAGTACGGAGGTTCAGTCGAAAATAGGGCGCGATTACTGCTGGAAGTGACAGACGCCTGTATTTCGGTTTGGGGATCATCACGTGTCGGTATGCATTTATCCCCACGCGGCGGCTACTACTCTATGGCGGATTCCAATCCTGTGGCGACGTTTGGATATGTAGCACGTGAACTTGGTAAACGAGGTATTGCTTTTATCTTCTCACGTGATGCTGTGGTTGATGGTGATTTAAGTAAGGAAATAAAAGAGGCTTTTGGGTCAACTTATATTGCCAACGAGGAACTTACTAAAGAAAGTGCCGAGCAAGTTCTTGCTGACGGGCGGGCTGACGCAGTGGCTTTTGGTCAATTATTCATCGCCAATCCAGACTTGCCTCACCGGTTTTTAATTGAAGCGCCATTTAATGAACAACAACCGGAAACTTTTATGGTTCCTGGCGCTATAGGCTATACTGATTATCCAGCGCTTACCTAGGTAAGGGGATATCTTACCCGCAATGGATAGCCTAACATGAAAGATGTTCGAATTGTTTTCCGGGGATGTTAATTTAAAGTTCTAATGGCGCTTTTTGGTTGAACGTCCCAAGATATCCGGCCGGCTCATTTTATAAGAGCCGGTCATATTTCATTGCAGGATAGTTTGAAGGAGAATGATAATGTCAGATTCATTAAATGTATCTATTGTTCGCCGTTTTTATGACTCTATGGGTGATATTGATGTTCTTCGCCAGATCATGGCAAGTGATGTTATTTGGGATATTACCGAAGGTTCCCGATATGGTGGGATTTATGAAGGAATCGAAGATATACTCAATAATTTCTTTGTGCCATTTCTAAATGATATTGATGATTTTGTTGTGGACAGTTCTGAATATTTTGAATCAGATGATCATGTCATTGTTCTGGGGAATTATTTGGGACGAGTGAAGAGTGGTAAGCGGTTCATTGCTCGTTTCGTTCATATATGGACTGTGCGGGATGGACGGTTAGTTAAATTACAACAAACTGCCGATACGCTTAAAATTGAGCGTGCTCACGCAGATTATTCCATTAGGTAGCATCGGTTGCCATGCTTGTAATATTAACTAAGCCAAACAATAGTATACGGCGGCAAAACGGGAGGAGTAGGAATGTTAATCAGACAAGTTAACATTCTGAATTTCATTTCTTGTTATGTGACGAAATTAGTGACATACTACGGGGCCTTATTGTTCATATTTTGCTATTCTTCCGTAACATCCTTCAAGGTATACAGGATTTTTCAGTGCCAACATCTACCCGTTTTGCTGTTGCTATTCATATTCTCACCGATATCGCGCTTCACCACGGACAAGCTGTGCGTTCTGAGGATATCGCAAAAAGTGTGAATACTAACCCGACTGTTGTTCGTCGGCTCTTAGGCGCCCTTGCGGAGGCTGGTCTGACTTATTCGCAAATGGGGCAGGGCGGTGGCGCGTTACTCGCCCGGCCGTCGAAGCAAATCTCATTGTTAGATATTTATCGCGCAGTTGAAGATCCTCTGTACTTTACCTTGCACCGTTCTAAACCCAATCCCAAGTGTTATATTGGGCACAATATCACGCCAGTATTAGAAGATGAATTTTCGCGTGTTGCCTGTGTGCTAGAAACTGCTTTAGCTGAAACAACGGTGGCTGACATAGTAAATAAGGTCGAGGATTGCGCGGGTTTTCCTTTCACCTCGCATGACCTATGCCAGTAGGTAAAATAGTTACCACGATTACAGGCTTTAATCACAATGGATGTCTCATTATGGCGTTATCATTTTGTTAAGCGCTTTTTGTTAAGCACTTTGCCTGGGCTCGAACTTATACGAAAATAGGTGATATTGGTTGTTTTGATGTTTTGTTTCATCTTCACTTTGTTGATTGAGCAGTTTTATCAGTAATTTTCCGGTGTCCCTGCCTATTTGGGGATAATCAATGCGAATTGATGTCAGTGTTGGCTGTGTGTGGTCACAGTTATCTGAACCTTCCATACAAGCTATAGCCAAATCAACGGGTATTTTAAGTAGACGCCGCTGACATTCAAATATGACACCCAAGGCAATTACTTCATGACTGCAAATCACACCTTCTAGTTCAGGTTGACGTAATAACATCTCAGTAATTGCTTGGCGACCAAATTGCATGCTGGCAGTATCCGAGGTAGTGATATTTTGGTCTGCATTCTGATAGTGATGCAGCATGGCTTTATGCCAGCCATTAATTTGCTGATTGCGTAAACGGTTGTCCATTTGGGCGCCAATATAACCGATATGCTTGCGGCCATTATTTAACATATGTTCAGTCAATGTATAGGCGGCCGCGGAAAAATCGGTTTCTATATTAATTGCCGTCTGTTGTTGATGAGAGCCTGCAACATTAATAATTGGAATATTGATATGAGAAATATTGTTGTAGGTTTTATCTGCCAATCGCGAACTGAAAATCACCAATGCTGCTGCATTGCTTTGCAGTAGTGTCATGATAATTTCGGCTTCTTTATTATGGTCATATTCATGACATCCAAGCAAAACTTGAAAAGCATGTTTATTCAGCACCTGTTGCAGTGACTGTATAAATGTAGCGCTGGCTTTATCTGTCAGTGAGGGCACAAGCACAGCGATAATATTACTTTGGCCTGAAGCAAGTACGCCGGCAGCGCCATTTGGGATATATCCCAATTCCTGTATGGCTTGTTCAATTTTTTCTCGTAATTTATCCGATACCATTTCTGGTGTTCTCAATGCGCGTGAAACTGTCATTGAACCGACACCGGCATACTTAGCAACATCTTGTAATGTTACTCGCCCTGTATTACGGCGTTTTCGTGTCTTTTTCATCAAAATATTTTTCTGTTTTTTTAATTAACTGCTATGAATTTGACGATGGGATTCTACCTGATCTCAGGCAATTCGTGGGAAAAAACCATAAATGTACTTTCGCTTTTTGGTGAATTAATCAGATAACAAATGATAGCGCTATCACAATAATGAATTACGATCATAGATAGCGCTATCATTTGTGACTAATATCACTAGTAGAAGACAGAAGACAGAAGACAGAAGACAGAAGACAGAAGACAGAAGACAGAAGACAGAAGACAGAAGACAGAAGACAGAAGACAGAAGACAGAAGACAGAAGACAGAAGACAGAAGACAGAAGACAGAGGGCAGAAGATAGAAGACAGAGGGCAGAAAGTAGGTAGAGCGGAATGAGATTTTTGTCAGGGGGAATTGATGCTAAAGAGGTTACTTACCCAGGATGTGATCCAAGTGATACCGGATATTGAAAATTGGCGCGAAGCAATCGCGATTGCTTGTCAGCCTTTGGTGGAAAATGGCGCCATTTCTTCTCGCTATATTGATGCTATTTATCGTTCGCATGAGGCAATTGGTCCCTATTATGTTGTCGGTCCCGGAATCGCTATGCCACATGCCAGACCTGAGGAAGGGGTCAATAAATTGGCTTTAGCCTTAACCGTGATTAGTAATGGAGTGGGGTTTGGGTCTGCGGAAAATGATCCGATCAAGTTGTTGATTGTTCTAGCAGCAACTGACAGCCATAGTCATATTGAGGTGATCGCTCAGCTTGCTAAGTTGTTTGATAATCAACAGGATGTTGCATTGTTGATGAGTGCCAAAAGTAAAGAAGAGATTCTTGCCGTGATTAACCAGTATTAAATCGTTATTTTTTGCTATGGGGAAACAGTATGAAAATCACCGTCGTTTGCGGACATGGGTTAGGTACCAGTTTGATGATGGAAATGAGTATCAAAAGTATTCTGAAAGAGATGGGAATCGATGCCAGTGTTGATCACGTCGATCTAGGGTCAGCAAAAGCAACTCAAAGCGATATTTTTGTTGGTACTAAAGATATTACGGAACAACTAGTTGTTCAGGCCGTCGATGGCAAAATTGTTGCGCTGGACAATATGGTGGATAAATCGGCAATGAAAGTACGTCTGTCCGTGGCATTAGCGGAACTTGGTGCTCTGTAATCGGGAGGAAGTTATGGAATTTTTCCATTTTCTGATGAGTGTCCTATCAGAACCTGCGATTTTGGTTGGTCTTATCGCGCTTATTGGTTTGATCTTGCAAAGGAAACCGGTGACGGAATGTATCAAAGGCACCATAAAAACCATTATGGGGTTTGTGATCTTGGGGGCGGGGGCTGGATTAGTCGTCTCTTCGCTGGGGGATTTTGCTGAGATTTTCCAACACGCTTTTGGTATTCAGGGGGTAATGCCAAACAACGAAGCCATTGTTTCTATTGCGCAAAAAGGTTTTGGTAAAGAAATGGCAATGATCATGTTCTTTGCTATGGTGATTAATATTTTAATTGCACGTTTTACCCCGTGGAAATTTATCTTTCTGACCGGGCACCACACATTATTTATGTCCATGATGGTCGCGGTGATTTTGGCGACAGCAGGGATTAAAGGCACGATGCTAGTGGCTATTGGTTCTGTGGTTGTCGGCGTTGCTATGGTTTTCTTTCCGGCGATTGTTCATCCATATATGAAGAAAGTAACAGGTTCTGACGACGTTGCCATTGGGCATTTTTCCTCGCTTTCCTATGTTCTATCTGGTTTTATTGGCAGCAAATTGGGAAATAAAGCGTACTCAACAGAAGAAATGAATGTTCCGAAAAGTTTGCTGTTTCTGCGTGATACACCAGTTGCCATCTCTTTTACGATGGCGATTATTTTTATGATCAGTTGCTTATTTGCTGGTGGTGATTTTGTGAGAGAAGTCAGTGGTGGGAAGAATGGATTTATGTTCTCGCTAATGCAATCTATTACTTTTGCCGCTGGTGTATACATTATTCTGCAAGGTGTGAGAATGGTCATTGCAGAAATCGTTCCCGCGTTTAAAGGAATTTCTGACAAACTGGTACCAAATGCTAAACCAGCGTTAGATTGCCCGGTTGTCTTCCCTTACGCGCCTAATGCAGTATTGGTAGGGTTCTTGAGCAGTTTTGTGGCTGGTGTCATCGGTATGTTTATACTGTATGCACTAGGTATGACGGTCATTATTCCTGGCGTAGTGCCACACTTCTTTGTTGGTGCGGCTGCCGGAGTTTTTGGTAATGCGACAGGGGGACGTAGAGGCGCTATTCTCGGGGCTTTTGCTCAGGGATTTCTGATCACCTTCTTACCCGTGTTCCTGTTACCGGTTTTGGGGGATATTGGTATTGCCAACACGACATTCAGTGATGCTGACTTTGGCGCGTTGGGCATTCTGTTAGGTATTATTGTTCGTTGATTGTGGAATATCTGATCTTGGCATCGAAACAGGGTCATAAACACCCTGTCTCTTGCCAAAATGTTGATGTAAACCATTTGACTATGATAAGGCATCGATTAATGCTCATAAGAATCTCTTGGTTTCATCGTTTTTATATAAAGTCTTCAACAGAAATAAGAAAGTAAATTTTCAAAAAAATGATTATTTAGTCACGTTTTTAGCCCTTTATTTTAGTTTGTCAAATTGTTATCCATATATCAGTTAGGGGAACTTAAACAAAATTCAGATTAATTAAACAGGTCAGAGAGAAATATGTAGCAATGAAATCTATTGTTTATAGCAAAATATGGCCTATGGATTGAAGGTATTTGGGGGGAATATAAAGATCATAATTATTCTCTTTGCAAAGTGTTCTTAGTTCAATTGCTGAGTTAACTGATAGTTTCTCATAGATACTTTCGAAATATTTTTCCACAGTGCGATATGAAATTTTCATTTCGTCAGCGATATATTTATTGCTAACCCCACGGCAGAACAAAAAAATGATTGTCCATTCTTTTTCTTTTAATAGATTGTTAGGTTGCTGAAATCGGATTGATATAGCAATATTGTTCTCCATATAATGAGATACGGTAAAGTTATGTATTTCTCTGGCATGAGCAATTATGCCAATACACTGTTTATTTTCATCCATTAATGGATATTTATCACAGAAATAGGATGTAGTTTGTTCGTTTTTGGTTTGAGGGAAAGTGCTAAGAGATGATATTCGTTGCATACCCTGCAATACCTTATGATCATGTTCCTCAAAAAGATGAGCAAATTGATTAACGGGTGAAGGTAACTCTTTATCGGTATACCCAATGATATCAAAATCTTCAGGTAATTTATTAGCCTTAATAAATATTTTATTTGCATAAATAAATCGGAACTCCTTATCTTTTACAAACCACGGTTCTGAGCTTTTATCCCACATATTAGTTAATTGAGGAGTAATAAAAGGGACTTTTTTACATCCTGATTGACTCATATTTGACCTTTATAACATTATTACCTTATAAAAAAATTTGAATAAATAGACGATATTTATAAGTAAGACAATAAGAACCTTTTTGGCGCATAGAGATCAAAACTATTTAGTCGACAATATTCCTCCAGTTGTGAGTTTGAGTTAACTTTCAATTTATTATAAATCTTTCTTATATATTCCTCTATGGTTTTATCTGAGATTTTGAGTAATTGACAGATTTGTGTCCTATTATATTTTTGTAGAAAAAGGAAAACAATTTCCCATTCCTGTTCAGTAAGGAGATGAGTTGGCGATTGAAATATAATAGAAGCAGGTAGTTTACTGTGGAATAACCGAGTCAATGAATTATCTTGAACTTTCCAGGCATGGAGAAGAATACCGATGCACTCATTGTTATCATCATAGAATGGAAATTTTTCTTGGAAATAAGATGATAAAACTTTATCTCGGCCAAATACATGTGTCTCTAATGATAAAAAGCTATCTCTATTTCTTATTACCTGAAAATCCTGTGTAATAAAATCTTTGGCAAATTCATTACCTTTCCAAGGGATATCACTATCGTATTTACCTTCATAATCATAGTTGGCATTTATATTTTGGAGTTTAATTAATGCATCATTACCATAGAGAAAGCAGGAAGATTTATCTTTTATCCCCCACGGTTCGTTGCTTACTTCCAGGGTATTGATCATTTGTAGCGAAGTAGTGGAATTTTTTCTAGTCATATTCATGTAATATTTTGATTTAGGAAAACATCATGCTTTCTTGTTGCAAAAATTTCTCTGATGCGTTGAGCTTAAAGTCATTGAGACAACGATATCCCTCTAGTTTTTGGATAGTGTATTTTTGTAAAAATAGGAAAGTAATCGCATGCTTAACTTGAGTAAAAAGTTCATATGGTGTTTGGCACATAACGGATGCTAGTAATTTTCCATAAAACAGACAGGTTAGAGAAAAAATTTTTGCTTTATTTACATGAAAGAGAGTACCAAGACAGTGCTGCGAATCCTTATCTTCTGTAATTGGTGCAGGTAATTCACTTGCTGCAAGTTCGGTAATATCAGAATTTTTAGATAAGTTTAATTGTTGGCAAAAAGACAGATTGGCATAGATAGATTTTGGCTGGCAATGTTTAGCTTCCCAAAGATTATAGTTTTTTTCTCTCAGGTAAACTAATTGCGGAGTGATATTATTTTGTTTGTTTTTTATATTTAACATGACAACTCCTTAATGAGTATTTTAATCATTATCTGAAGAGTTTTTCTATTGATTTCATTTAAAATAACCTGATTATATAACAGATTGCAATAATTAATTCGTATAAAGATAAAATTTATCGATTTTTACCTAAATCTGTTAGTCGAATAGTTTATTATTTTATGTAAAAATACCTTTATGTGAGAAAATATAAACATCATTATTGTTTAGCGATAAAATTATTTAAATCGTTTTATGGCGGTTTGATTTAATAGTTAACATCTTTTCCTGTATTTGTATTTTCCCTGGCTGTCGAAATCATATTATATGGTTTTTGTTCTGTAAATTAAGACGTTGCCTGTAATAATAATAAATCAATGAGCATGATCAGATTAGACTCGAATGAAGTGATCTCGTTGATTTCCGCATCAAAATAAATTGCCTCGTCATATAGTGCAAAGTGCACATCAGCCAGTGAAGCCAATGGATTAGCAGATGAGCGGGTGAATGCAATGACTGTCATACCAATATTATGAGCAATGCGTACTTTATCCAACACCTGTTCTGTCTGACCGCTGCGAGAGATGGCGATAAAAACTTCATATTTCATCGCATTACTTAGGAAGATCTTACGGCTATCTCCTGGATCGGATCTAAAGGCCGTTTTCCCTAGCACTTGCAATTTTTGCGTCAAATAATTGACAAATAGCCCGGAAAAACCGGCGCCGTAGAGAAAGAAGCTCTCTTTCTCACGCAGCAGAGTGCTAAAACATGACATCATTTCTGGTGTGACCAAAGTGAAAGTTTTACGGTAATTAGTCACGAAGTGTTCAAATGCATCAGGAATTATCTCATCATGATGGGGTTGCGTATTCCCGGAAATGGACGTACCGCCGGATAGCAGTTGTTTGCAGTACCAAATAAATTCACTGTAGCCACTGAACCCCAGTTTCTGGCATAGACGCATAATAGTGGCAGGAGAAATGAACGTAGCTTTTGCCAGCTCACGTACTGTAATTTGCCCAATTAACAATGGATGCGTGGTTAAATAGGATAATACGCGGTATTCCGCGCGAGTTATTTTTTCGCTGCGCTGTAATAAGGGTGTTAACCGATTATCCATTATCTATTATCCATTATTTATCCAGTGATAGCAGGCAGCCATATCATATACCCGTTATCTTTTAAGTTGCCTCTTTGTTGGCTGAACTCGCTCACCCCGGTCACATAGTTATCTATGCTCCCAGGGATTCGCTCCCTCGCCGTCGCGATGCATATTGAAATCCTAGGGTATATATGTTCGGCTGTTCGATAATCGAATTGTGGTGAATTTTCTTAATCTCCTCAAGATAATGATTGCCGGACAGTGAGCCGGCTCGCATAAAAATCTTCTTTTTTATGTAAAAAAGGCATATTATAGGTTAAATATTGGTTAAATTGCTTCACCTTGGCGCCAAGCTTGGTTAAGTGTAGGCCAATAACCTTGGTTAGCTTCGAGCATTTCATCAAGAATCGCTTTGGCTTGTTGCATAGTAGGTACGGTACGATTCAGTGTGAAGGCTTGCAGCGCTTTCTCATAGCTACCTTCTAATGCGGCTTCCACTAACAACTGTTCTGAAGCCAGTTGTTGCGCTAGCAGCGCCTGATGAAACAGTGGTATGTTCCCTATACGTACCGGTTCAGGACCTTGAGCGGTAATGTAAGCGGGTATTTCCACCATTGCATCATAAGGTAAGTTAGCGATAGCGCCCCTATTCTCGGTAATCACCAAATGGCGCTGACGCAAATCAAAAGCCAGTGAACATGCTACGTCAACAATAAAAGCGCCGTGCACCCCGACATGGAAAGCGTCGGGTAAAATGCCTGTGCGTTTAAACTCAGCCGCAGCTTTAAACAATTTCTTTTCCCGACCATCCATCACTTCGTTGGCGCGGGTATAGTCAGGATTTTGGTGCTCAACAATGTGGTTTGGCATCAGATAGTATTGCAAATAGGGATTAGGCACATAATCAGGAAAATGGTCCATGATCGGCTTGATATTACGCCAGGTTTTAACCCATGATGGATCTGCATGTTGTGGATCTGTCTGTGCTGCATCAGCAGTCAGCAGGCCATGCTGAGCGATGTGACGGCGTAATTCAGGCAAATGATCTTTTCCGTTCACCCACACTTTGGTAAACCAGCCGAAATGGTTCAGACCAAAGTAATCGACGGTGATATCGTGACGATCCACATCTAAAATTGCTGCCATATTGCGCATGGCGGCCACTGGCATATCACAGATGTTGAGTACTCTCGCTTGCGGGCGTAGACGGCGTATTCCTTCTGCAACGATAGAGGCAGGGTTAGAGTAATTTACGATCCAAGCGTTGTCTGCATAACGCTCCACCAAATCGATCAGTTCCACCATTGGCATGATAGTACGCAGGCCGTAAGCTAATCCGCCAAGACCGCAGGTTTCCTGACCAATTACGCCGTGGCGTAAGGGGATCTTTTCGTCCTGTTCTCTCATTTTGTACTGACCAACGCGTATTTGAGCAAAGACAAAATGGGCGCCCCTAAAGGCTGTTTTTGCCTCGTTTGTCACGACAAAGCGAATCGTCTGGCTATGCTCGCGTATCACTTTTTCCACTACCGGCGCAATGGTGTCTTGCCGGTGAGTATCGATGTCATACAAACGAATTTCCGCTAGTGGGAAGTCGTCCAGCCGTACCATCAGGCTTTTTACGATACCTGGCGTATAGGTACTACCGCCGCCGGCGATAGCTAAAATAAAAGGGGCGCTAGCCATATTTATGCTCCTGTTAAAGTGCTTCTTCTACAGCTTCACGTATCTTTTTGACGTGCAGACCGTAAATTACCTGAATGTTATTTCCCTGACAGATGACACCTTTTGCGCCGGTCGATTTAAGCCTGTTTTCGTCAATGAGCGTGGTGTCATGTATCGTTACGCGCAGTCGGGTGTAGCAGTTGTCGATAGCGACAATATTCGCTGTACCGCCTAATCCGCAGATGATTTGTTGTCCTGGTTTGTCATCATCGGCAACTTGATACTGTTTCTTGCTATAGAGGCGTGTTTCTTGATCGTCGCTTTCTCGTCCAGGGGTTTTCAGGTCGTAATGTAAAATCAGGAAACGGAATGCGAAAAAATAAATCACCGACATGATTAGCCCTACGGCGATATACATTGGCCAGTTAGATTTTTCGGTGCCGAGCGGTAAGTTGTACAATATGAAGTCGATTATGCCATTAGCGCCGATAGCATGTACGCCGAGTAGATAGAACAGCATAAAACCTAAACCAGTTAACAGGGCATGAACGCCAAACAGTAGCGGAGCGACAAATAGGAAAGAAAATTCAAGAGGTTCGGTCACGCCTAACAAAAAAGTGGTCATAGCGGCAGGGATGAGAACAGCTTTTGCTGTACTTTTCTTTTCTGGGCGGGCAGTCACATACATCGCCAGCGCGGCGGCAGTCAGGCCAAACATCTTACTGATCCCTCGCGCATCCCATACCACGCTGTTACTGAGTTGATGTACAGTCGGGCAGGCCATCTCAGCGAAATAGATATTGCGTGCTCCTTGATGTACAGTGCCGCATACCTCTGCAACGCCTCCTAATTCGGTATACAAAAAGGGCATATAAACCAGATGATGTAAGCCTAATGGGATCAGAATGCGTTCCAGAAAGCCGTATATGGCGACGCCAAATGGCCCGGACTCATGAATACCGTGAGCAAGGGCGCCGATGCCCCGTTGTGCATAGGGCCAAATATCACTCATTAAGTAACCCGATATAACGGCCAGAGGGATCATCAGAATGGCGACAAAACAGTGCCCGGAATAAATTGCCATCACACCATTAAACTGTTTTGACGAATAGCGGTTATAGCAATAACCAGCCAATGCACCGATCAGTATCCCGGCAAAAGCGCCCATTTCCAACACTTGCACACCCAGAACCATGCCTTGGCCAACATTGCGCATTTGCGTTTCTGGCGCCAATTTTCCCTGTAATGCTAAAGTAACGTGCATAGCATTGATAAAAATGACGAAAGTGACCAGACCGATCAATGCGGCATAACCTTTATTGCGTTTTGCCAGCCCGATAGGGATTCCAACAGCAAAAATCAATGCCAGATTGCTCAATATTGAAACAGCGGATTGGGAGATCAATTTCCCAGATTGCTGAATTAACCAATGGTTTAAAAATGGAAGATATTCTGCAAGGTTGCCGTTTCCCAATACATTGCCAAAAGCAATAAATAGCCCGACGATAGGGAGAATTAGCACCGGGCCGTACAAAGACTTGCCAAGGTTTTGCAACGCATTAACCATCCTTTTCATTAAACTTCTGTTCCTTGCTAGAAATATTATTTGATTACAAAAACTAAAGATACAGATTAAGAATAACAGCTCAGGAAGATAAAATGACACTTATCTAATTGTTTTAAATAACAAATGACTGAAAAAGTAACATGTAACTTTTAAACGTGTGAGTACACTCGCAAATCAATTTTTGTTACAAAGGATTGGCAGAAGAGGACAATAATGAGTCATAATGCCCGGGGTTTAGGTAGTAAATAGCATCATTGTGGTGACATGGCTGAAATCTGGTGGTGATTTGGAAGGCTGAATGTTGTATCTCGCTGATATACCAAATCATTCTACATAGGGGATCATCTACTAGTGTTACCAGTTTGTTAAATTTACTGTCGGCCGGGTTTTCTCCGGCAAGATAGAGAGATTGAATGTTTATCGGAAGCCGACAAACATCGCTGCATCAACATCCTTCCTTAGTGATTTGAACCAGAAATTAATCGACTGATACGTCCTTTTGTTAAAATGGTTATTGAACTTATTGCAGTGATTTTTGTTGGTAATTCTAGCCGAAAAGCCTTATTTGGTGGGAATCGGTTAATTGAATCACTATTTTTCTTTTAACCTGGTAATGGTAAGAATAGGGGGAATTACCGGAGAGCAGACATTGAATATCTATCCGTTACGCAGCTTGAACATAGATCAAGTACAGAAACAGGAGTTTTATGCAGTCATCTGCCGCCATTCCGGCGCAGGTTTATTTACTATGGGGGATTTAGGGTTGGTTCTGGGTCTCAATCAGTTACAGATAACGCAGTGTGTTACATGCGTTAAAACAAAGAATATTTGGGATAGACCATAATGGGTCAACGAAGACATCTGACGCAATACGAAGTGGAAAGAATACTGGAAGTGGCGAAAAAGAGTCCTAATGGGGCGCGCGACTATTGTCTGGTATACATGAGCTTTGTTCATGGCTTACGTGTTAGTGAAGCCAGATATCTACGGTTATCTGATCTGGATTTGGATGATGGCAGTTTGTATATCCGGCGTTTAAAAGGCGGATTTTCTACTATTCATCCTCTTTTGGGTTATGAAATCCAGGCGATCAAAGAGTGGCTAAAAGTCCGTAAAACCTTCCGAGGGGCAGAAAGTGATTGGTTGTTTCTGTCACGTAGCGGAAACCCACTGACTCGCCAGCGCGTTTATCAACTTATTAACCAATTTGGACGATTGGCTAAGATTTCCATAGATTCGCATCCGCACATGTTGCGGCATGCCTGTGGTTTTGCGCTTGCGGATAGAGGGATAGATACTCGGTTGATACAAGATTATCTTGGGCACAGTAATATTCGCCATACTGTGCGATATACCGCCAGTAATGCGGAGCGTTTCCACGGTGTTTGGGGTGTAAAAAGGAATCGGCAACGAGAATTGCACTTTGATTACGTCCCGCAGGAAAATGCTTGTTCAACTGAATAAGCGATTCTGATGTATGCGCCTTAACAGGCGCATACATAAAGGCCACCTTAAAATGTGTAACTTTTAATATTTTTATACAGATAGTTCTACCATCGCAGTAGTACCCCAAAACAAAACTCCTTTTTTCCTGTTGATTGGCAGCCAATGATTTTGGTAGGAAAAATGTGAGTAATCTCAAAAAATTGCGATTTTATTTCACATAAGTATTGAATGAGAATTGGTCATGTTTCAAACTCGTTGAAACGTTTCAGTTTTTTATCTCTTTTTCTTTTTATGGACTTAATGCTTTTTTCTCTGCGCAAACTGAAACGATTCTATTTTTGGTAATAGGGAGAAAATTATGTTCCAGTTGGCTCTGCAAAATATCCATACTGGCGCAATCGCAACCAGTAAAGAGGATGCTATTCGTCAGGTAGCGGCTATGCTAGCCGCTAATGGTAATGTCAGCGATGCCTATGTTGACGGCATGTTGCAACGTGAAAATCAAATTTCTACCTACCTTGGCAACGGTATCGCCATTCCACATGGCACGCTAGATACTCGCGATCTGGTCATGAAAACCGATGTACAGGTATTTCACTTTTCACAGGGTGTTGAATGGGATCAAGGGGCGATGTGTTATGTGGTTATTGGTATCGCCGCACGTTCCGATGAACATTTGGCACTACTGCGTCAGTTAACGCACCTACTGAGCGATGATCGTATTGCCGGGCAGCTAAAAACAATTGAGTCAGCACAGGCGCTGCATAGATTGCTAATGGGCGAAGTTCAGCAGCCTGAGTTTAAATTCGATACCAGCCTGATTACGCTAGATGTTAACGCCCGCGATTTGATGACGCTACAGGCATTAAATGCTGGGCGGTTACAGCAAGTGGGGGCGGTGGATACGACTTTTGTCAGCAAAGTGATTAACAGTAAGCCATTGGATCTTGGGCAGGGCATTTGGTTAAGCGATAGTCCCGACGGTAATTTAACCAGCGCTGTGGCAGTGAGCCGATTGTTCACGCGGGACAATGAACCGGTGGTGATGTTATTGACCGTTGCGGTTGCCGACGACCAGCCGCTAAACGTGTTACATCGCTTGGGTAACTTGTTATTAGCACAAAAAGCGGAATGTTTGCTGAAAGCTGATGCGCCGACAGTGCTGGCATTACTGACCAGTGGCGCACAGGCGCGGAGCGCGATATCCAGCGGAGAATTTGCCCTGTGCAACGAACATGGCTTACATACTCGCCCTGGCGCCGTGTTGGTTAATGTTATCCGGCAATTTTCCAGTGAAATTACTATCATCAATCTTGATGGCGCCGGTCAACCGGTAAACGGCCGCAGTTTGATGAAAATCATGGCATTGGGCGCTAAAAAAGGGCATCGGCTTCATATTACCGCTAATGGCGATGATGCGCAGCAGGCGATAGCTGCCATTGGTGAAGCGATTATTTCTGGTTTGGGGGAAGGGCCGTGTAAGTAAAAATCCCCAGTTGGCTGTGAAAATGGCGCGCGTCGATCTACAACCCTTTTAGCTAATAGCAGGAGAAGCATGATGAAAACATTGCTTATCATTGATCCTTTACTCGGACTTGCCGGAAGTTATCTGGTGAAAACAATTCTCAGTGCCTCTGCGGAGGAAAACGGACTGATACTAACAGAAGATCCAGCCGAAGCCGATTTGGTGGTCGTGACCGGCAATTGCTTTCCCACCGATAACGCACTGAACGGTAAGCTTGTTTATCTCGGCGATACGGAACAGGCATTGCATGCGCCGAAAGATTTCTTTCAGCAGGCAAAAACCAATGCACAACCGTACCAGATACCGGCAACTGACAGCGGTGGTGATACAAAACGCATTGTCGCGGTTACTGCCTGTCCTACTGGTGTGGCACATACCTTTATGGCCGCGGAAGCTATTGAAATCGAAGCCAAAAAGCGCGGCTGGTGGGTAAAGGTGGAAACCCGCGGTTCGGTAGGGGCAGGCAATGTTATTACACCGGAAGAGGTGGCAAAAGCGGATCTGGTGCTTATCGTTGCGGATATTGATGTAGATTTGGCGAAATTCGCAGGAAAACCTATGTACCGTACCTCTACCGGGCTGGCATTGAAGAAAACAGCGCAGGAGTTTGATAAAGCTTTGGTCGAAGCTAAACCTTTCCAGCCGACAGGGCAGAATAGTATTAAACAGAATAGTATTAAAACTGGGCAAGGAGAAGAGAATAACGGCATCTATCGTCACCTGTTGACCGGCGTCTCTTATATGTTGCCGATGGTGGTGGCGGGTGGTCTGTGTATCGCGCTCTCATTTGCTTTTGGCATCACTGCATTTAAAGAGCCGGGTACATTGGCAGCCGCGCTGATGCAAATCGGGGGTGGTTCAGCTTTTGCTCTGATGGTCCCCGTACTGGCAGGCTACATTGCTTTCTCGATCGCTGATCGCCCCGGTCTGACGCCTGGTTTGATTGGCGGCATGCTGGCAACTAGCACGAACGCAGGATTTATTGGCGGTATTATTGCGGGTTTCCTCGCCGGTTACGTAGCGAAATTTCTCAGTACCAAGGTGAAATTACCGCAGAGTATGGCAGCGTTGAAACCGATTTTGATCATTCCGCTATTTGCCAGCCTGATCACCGGTCTGATTATGATTTATGTTATTGGTAAACCCGTCGCCGGTATCATGGCGGGGCTAACGCACTGGCTTGCTAATATGGGGACAGCCAACGCGCTCCTGTTAGGGGCCATTTTGGGTGGGATGATGTGTGCTGATATGGGGGGAGCGATAAACAAAGCGGCCTATGCGTTTGGTGTCGGTTTGCTTAGCTCGCAAACCTATGCGCCAATGGCTGCCATTATGGCCGCGGGGATGGTTCCACCGCTGGCAATGGGGGTGGCGACCCTGATTGCCCGGCAGAAGTTCGATAACGTTCAGCGGGAAAGTGGTAAAGCCGCATTGGTGCTGGGCCTGTGTTTTATTTCCGAAGGCGCGATTCCTTTTGCTGTCCGCGATCCGATGCGTGTGCTCCCATGTTGTATCGTTGGCGGTGCAGTGACGGGAGCGATCTCTATGGCAGTGAGTGCGCAGTTGATGGCGCCGCATGGTGGCTTGTTTGTACTGTTGATCCCAGGAGCCATCACACCAATATTGGGTTATTTGATGTCGATTATTGTCGGTACCCTGTTGGCAGGATTGATCTATGCACTGCTTAAGCGCCCAGAAACGACCACAACTAAAGCATAAAAAACAGAAATTATTAGTTATTGAATTAAACTCATTGAAATTACAGGAAATTATCTACTTATTCGTGACCTCATTCGCATTTTTGCTATTTTTCGATTGTTATTTGCCTGCTTAAATTAGATATAAATACATTCAAAAAAATGAAGAATTATTATGAGTCGCGGTCTGCTAAAAAAAGAGGGGGTTGCTCAGGCGTGTCTGGCGCGTTATCTGCTAGGTGAGCATTGCGGTAATCGGTTGAAGACGATTGAAGAGCTGTCATCTGACTATGGGTTATCTGTTGGGCTAGTTCAGTTTGCATTAAAAAAACTGGAGAGTTCTGGCGCGGTTTACGTGGAACGGCGGGGGCGCAATGGCAGCTATTTGGTTAGTGTGGATCACAAAGCGCTATTAGCCCATGCTGACATTAGTAACGTGGTTTGTGCGATGCCGCTGCCTTATACCCGATTGTATGAAGGATTGGCGAGCGGCTTGAAAGCGCAATTTGAGGGCATTCCGTTTTACTTCGCCCATATGAGAGGTTCAGATGCCAGAATGGAATGCTTGCGTAGCGGTATTTATGACTTGGCGGTGGTATCACATTTGGCGGCGCAGACTTATCTGGAGCAGGGTGATGTCCGCGTTGTACTTGAATTGGGGCCACAGACCTATGTTGGCGCACACCAACTGATTTATCGCAAAGGAGGTGAGCATAATATTCGTCGTGTTGGGTTGGATCATCGTTCTGCCGACCAAAAGATCATGACTGAGGTGTACTTTGCCGGGCAGGATATCACGTTGGTGGATATCTCTTACCACGAGAGCCTGTATAAAGTGGCGAAAGGTGACATTGACGCGGTGATCTGGAACGTTAGCAGAGAAATTGAACTTAGCTCTAGGGAGCTTATCGCAGTACCGCTCCGTGGAAGCGCATGTTTTACCCAGGCTTCTGAAGCGGTGGTTTTAACCAGAGCTGATGACATTTTGATTCAACAACTTTTACGTACTATGGTGAATAAAACAGAGTTGCTGGCTCATCAACAACGTGTACTGGCAGGCCAGCAGGACCCAAGTTATTAATTTGGCATGGGGTGGAGGTTCACGAAATGGAAAATCGACTGAATCTACTCTGTCAGGGAAATGTCATTGATAAGGATATCTATGATGGCATGCTACAGGTTGTGGCGCAGCTTGAAAATGATTGGAAAATTCCGGTCAGGAATGCGCTAGGGGAAATAGCAATAACACATATGGCTAATGCGTTGATGCGCTCACGCCGGGGAGAACAAATCAGTTCAATGGATATTGAGCTGTTGATGGAAGTGCGTCAATCGAGTGTCTTTTCTCATTTGCAAGAGATTAACGCTTCGCTATTGGCACATTTTGACGTGCAATTACATCCCTGTGAGGAGGGGTACCTTCTGGTAAATTTGTTTAGCCTTTGGGCGGCGAAGGGGCAGTGACAACTCCAACAGAGATGAGGGAAATTTTTTTTTCCATCAAATATTCAAAAAAATGATGATTTAACATCTAGGTTCTTATAGTGGCATTGATCGCCGAAGAAGTACAGGAGGTACAGCATGTTTATGCATGCGCTGAACAGACAAAATCCGGCATTGATTGAGGCAGCCCAGATGTTATGGGCGCAAGGAGCCTTACTACCAGATACTTATGTTATTGACGTTGATCAGGTTTTAGATAATGCCAGACGATTGCTTGCGGTAGCGGAGCATCATGGTATCGCTCTCTACCTGATGACCAAACAGGTTGGTCGTAACGCCTGGTTGGCGCGTAAGCTGCTAGAACTGGGTTATCAGGGCGTTACCGCGGTGGATTTTAAAGAAGCCAGAGTCTTGATGAACGGGAAGATCCCGGTGACTCATGTAGGCCATCTGGTACAGATCCCTCGCAATATGCTCTCTTCAGTGATGCAACAACATCCGGAGGTGATCACAGTATTTTCGTTAGAAAAAGCGGAGGAAATTTCCAGTCTGGCTCAACGTGAGGGAAATGTGCAACGTATTATGCTGAAAGTCTATGATGATCATGATCATTTATATCCTGGTCAGGAAGCGGGTTTTCATTTATCGGAATTGAGCGCCGTCGTTCAGCGCATTATGGCGATGCCCGGTGTAAAACTGACAGGGTTGACACATTTTCCTTGCTTGTTGTGGCAAGACGTCCAGAAGCAGACACTGCCGGCGCCGAACTTATTTACTTTACTGAAAGCAAAAGACATTTTACGACAGGCAGGGGTTGAAGCGACGCAGATAAATGCGCCGTCGGCGTCAAGTTGTAGCACACTGCCGTTACTGGCAAAGTATGGTGTTACCCATACCGAGCCGGGACATGCGCTAACAGGAACAATCCTTGCCAATTATCGGGGAGAACAGCCAGAACGCATTGCTATGCTCTATCTGACAGAAATATCTCACCGATTTAACGGCAACAGCTACTGTTATGGCGGCGGTTATTATCGTCGTGGACGGGCGCATAAGGCACTGATATTCCTGCCAAACGGTCAGATCACCTCCACTCGCCTGTTACCGATGGATGACGCCAGTATTGATTACCATTTCCCCCTGAGCGGTGAATTTCCGGTCGGTTGTGCTGTTATGTTGTGCTTTCGCACCCAGATATTTGCTACTCGCAGTGATGTGGCGTTGGTTAGCGGTATCCAGTCAGGACACCCGGTATTGGAAGGGCTTTATGACAGCCAGGGAAACCCTATTCTGATTAATGGAGAAAAAATGACCTGTGAATAGATGCACTTCCATCCTCTTCACCTTTATCCTTTTCACCTTCATCTTCTTTATTTTCGGACCGCCTTACTTATGACTCAGCAAAACAGAATTGACGCATCTGGCTATACCTATGCGCATGAGCACCTGCATCTCGATTTATCATCATTTAAAAACAATATTGACTGCCGACTGGATCAGTACGACCTGATTTGTGAAGAGATGAAAACACTGGTCAGCTTGGGTGTACACAATATTGTGGAGATGACCAATCGTTACATGGGACGTAACCCACAGTTTATGCTGGATCTGATGCGGGACTCCGGCATTAATGTAATAGTTTCTACTGGCTATTACCAATCTGCCTTTTTTCCTGAGCATGTAGCACATACCACCGCTCGACAACTGGCGGATGAAATGATCACTGAGATTGAACAGGGTATCGATGGTACAACGTTGAAAGCTGGAGTAATTGGGGAAATTGGTTCCAGCAAAGGAGTAATTACGCCTGATGAAGAGAAAGTATTCCATGCTGCGGCTATAGCCCATCTGGAAACTGGGCGGCCTGTTTCGACGCATACGACATTAAGCACGATGGGTCTTGAGCAACTGAACTTATTGAAAAAGCACGGTGTAGATGTTGAACGAGTGGTTATTGGTCACTGTGATCTTAAAGATAATCTGGACAATATTTTGCGCATCATTGAGCAGGGGGCCTACATCCAGTTCGACACGATTGGCAAAAACGATTACTACCCGGATGAAAAGCGGATCACCATGTTAAAGATCTTGGCCCAACGCGGCTTACTTAGCCGCGTCATGTTATCGATGGATATTACCCGTCGTTCTCACTTAAGAGCTAATGGCGGCAATGGTTTTGCCTACTTAATCACCACCTTTGTGCCAATGTTAAAAGAGGCTGGATTAACGCAAACCGATATTGATTTGATGTTACGTGATAACCCAACGCTATTTTTCAACTAAAGGAAAAACATATGAGATTTGTTATTGGAGGACAAATTGAGAAAGAAAAAATTGCTGAAACTTTACGCCGTCTGGCGGGGGATAAAGTCTCATCCATTACCGTGATGGGCGACATAGATGCCGCTATAGCGCTTAAGAGTGGTAATGCGGATTACTATTTGGGGGCTTGTAATACAGGTGGGGGTGCTTTGGCAATGGTAATTGCTATTGTTGGTATTGATAAATGCGCGACCATCAGTATGCCAGGCAAGATCCTGCCTGATGAAGAAATTATCGCCCATGTTAACGCAGGGAAAATCGCATTTGGTTTTACTGGTCAGGATATAGACACAGTTATTCCAGTTGTTATCGGGGCTATTTTTTCTTCATGAGGACAGGAAAATGGAATATGAATTTTTCATCCGTTTAATGGAAATTGATCCATTTAAGGCCGGTTTGTTAGCGGTGATCGGTGGAATATCTGCCATGATGGCTAACTGTGGTATTGCGGTATTTCATGATGGGCTACGTCCTTTAATGCCGGAACATCTGGAAGGGCGTATGAATCGTAAGACCCTAGCGGCCACCAGTTTTGCCCTAAGTTTTGGTCTGGTTATCGGCTTTGGTATTCCGTTCTCGCTGACCGCCCCGATTATTTTGGTGCATAGTTTATTATTGGGAACCGATGTTATTGGTACCTGGTGTGCAAACAGTAAAAAAGGTTTCATACTTTCCGCTATCTTGGGGGCGCTATATGCCGTTGCCCTGATGACCGGTTTACGATCTGTTGTCGATATCTTTGCCCATTTGCCGGTTAATTTCATGGGCAACCTGAGTAAAGTCGGCGATCCTATCGTGGCCTGCTTTGCACTGTTTCCTGCGATTGTGGTGGCCTATCAATATGGATATGGCAAAGGAATATGGGTGCTGATTGCGACATTGGTGGGGTATATCGCGACGAAAGCCGTAGGATCATTGAGTTTTGGCGGCGCCCTGAGCAAACCGGTGCAATTGGACCCTAACGGGATGGCCCTACTGATTTCGATGATAGTAATGTTCTATTTTGCTATGAAACAGCGTGCACCCAAAGCTGGCGAGGGATCTACTTCGGCCAAGGGCGCGAATGAGATGCTGGTTGGATTATTTTCCACGCGGATACAGCGTATTCAAAATAACATCTGGTTGCTGGTATTCAGTGGAGGATTGACCGCTGTAGCGGCTTCGATGTCGCTTAATCTACTGGCGGAAGGGCCGGTATCACTGCAACTGATGGCGCAGGGGGAAGGGGCTAACGCTATGCTGGTGGCGCTTGCCAGAGCGATCAGCTTTGTGCCGTTGGTTGGTATGACCGCCATTGCTACAGGGGTTTATAGCCCGGTCGGCATGAAATTTGTATTTGTCGCGGGATTAGTTACCAATAATCTGTGGATTGCCTTCATTGCTGGCAGTGTGATTATGTTTATGGAAATCAAACTACTGGCAAGAATTGCTATCTGGTTGGATAAATATCCTGGCGTTAAAGCTTGTGGTGAACATATTCGTACCGTTATTACTCGCATGTTGGAAGTTGCCCTATTGGTGGGGGGAATGATGGCTTCCAATGCCATTTTGCCGGGCATGGGCTTCATGGTGGTGGCGGGCATTTATTTACTCAACCGCACGGCTAAACGTCCTTTGGTTGAAATGGCGATTGGGCCTATTGCAACGATTGTGGTTGGTGTACTGGCCAACGTCATTTATCTGGTGGGAATCAGTTAATTGCGTAAATTTTCCCCTTTATTTTGTGATGATAAAAATAGAGGGGGGAAGTTAGGGAGAACAGATAGTGCGAGAGAACAGATATTGAACACATATCCATTACCAAGTCTGAGCATGGAACAGGCGCAGCACAAGCAGTTTCGTTTAGTTGATATTATTTGCCGCCATTTTCCCGGCGCGGATTTTCTCACCACCGGAGATTTAGGGCTGGCGCCGGGATTGAATCGTCCACAAGTGACACAACGAGTTGAACAGGTTATCGCAGATTTCTTTTCCGCTGAAGCTGCTGTGTTAGTGCAAGGGGCGGGAACCGGCGCAATACGTTGTGGGCTGGCGGCATTACTTAACGCGGGCGATAGCCTGCTGGTTCATGATGCGCCGTTATATCCTTCGACAGCGGTTACTGCCGAGCAAATGGGTTTGCATCTGGTACGGGCCGATTTCAATCAATCTGAACAGATACGGGCTGCGATTTTGCAACATTCGCCGGTAGCGGGGTTGGTACAACACACGCGACAGAAAATTGATGATGCTTATGAATTGGCAGAAATTATATCACTGCTAAATGCTGCATCACTACCGGCTCTGGTTGACGATAACTATGCAGCCATGAAAGTGGAACATATCGGTTGTGAATGGGGGGCTGCGTTATCGGCCTTCTCCAGCTTTAAACTATTTGGTCCGCAAGGTGTTGGTGTCGTAGTCGGCCAGCAAGCGGCAATAGAGAGCATCCGGCGTAATATGTATTCCGGTGGCAGTCAGGTTCAGGGATTTCAGGCATTGGAGGTATTGCGTGGATTGGTATTTGCCCCGGTGATGCATGCTGTACAGGCTCAGGTGAGTGAAACATTAGTGATCCGGCTTAATCAGGGAGTTATTCCACAGGTAAAACGGGCGCTTATCGCCAATGCGCAATCGAAAGTATTGCTGGTGGAGTTTTATGATGAGATTGCCGAACAGGTACTTCATGTTGCTCATAAGCTTGGTGCGCTGCCTTATCCAGTGGGCGCCGAATCGAAATTCGACATACCGCCGCTGTTTTACCGGTTGTCCGGTACATTCCGTCAGTCTGATCCCTCGTTAGAGAAACGGATGATAAGGATAAATCCCAATCGAAGCGGTGCTGAGACAGTGATAAGGCTCCTGAGTCAAAGCTGTGCACAGGCCGTCGCTTGTTGTAATAAAAGGCTAAAATAGAGGCAGAAGATTGTTCTGGATGCAGCAACATCCGCCACAATCGGCGGTATATATCGTCTGTCATCCAAAATATGTGCAATATTTTCTGAGTATGGGGAAATCGATATCAAGGCTTATAAACCTTGAATTAATGTAAAAGTCGGCGATATCATTAATTGCATTCCTAATTATCAATAAAATTAATCAATGAGGTGAGTAACAGTTAATAGTAAAATAAATCACTTATAATATAAAATGGCCTATAGATAGAAAATACCTTGGCGGCATATAGAGGTCATAGCCATTCTCTTTGCAAAGTGCTCGTAACTCTGTCAGTGAACTGACCGATAATTTTTCGTAGATACTTTCAAAATGTTTTTCCACCGAATGGCATGAAACATTCATTTCAATGGCCGTATCATTATTATTCATACCGCAGCAAAATAGAAAAATAACCACCCACTCTTTCTCGTTTAGTAAATCATTAGGTGGTCTGGGACAAGCAGATATTGGGGTATTATTCTTAATATAATGGGACACTGTGAAGTGTTCTATTTCTCTGGCATGGGAAATGATGCCCATACATTGATTATCTTCCCCCATTAATGGGTATTTCTCGCAAAAATAGGATTTAGGCGGTCGACCATTACCTTGAGGATAAGTGCCGACAGAGCATACTCGTTGCATACATTCTAAGACTCTGCGATCGTGTTCTTTAAAATAATGGGCGAAACCATTAACTGGTGTTGGTAATTCATAATCGGTATACCCGATAACATTAAAGTTTTCCGGTAACTTATTGGCTTTAATAAACTTGGTATTTGCGTACATAAAACGCGATTCCTTATCTTTTACAAACCAAAGATCAGGGCTTTTGTCCCATATATGTGTAAATTGAGGCGTAATCAAAGGGACTTCTTTTAATCCTGATTTATTCATAAATATCCTTTAAGATAATTATTGCTTTTTTAAACTATTGGATGGAAATTTTCCGTTGAAAAAAGCCTATTTCCATAGGGCCGTATATTTTATCAATAAATAATTAATAAAGGTAGTGTGTAGAAACTGGGAAATAATACGTAATCTAAGACAATAAAAACCTTTCTGGGATGTAATGATTAAAGTTGTTGGCACGGCAATATTCTTCCAACTGCTGACTAGAGTGAATCCCGATTTTACGATATATCCTTGCCGTATGTTCTTCAACCTCACGATAGGCGATATTCAATATTTCCCCGACCTGTTTTCCAGATTGCTTCTGTAGGAAGAGAAAGATAATATCCCACTCCCGTGGAGTAAAAAGATCAGAAGGTGGTTGGAGTAGAATGGATGAGGGTAATTTATCATAATATTGGTATAGGTAGGTCAATGAATACTCCTTGGCTTGCCACATATGGTACATAATTCCCATACAATTGCCATTGTTATGATAAAGAGGCAGTTTCTCACAGAAATAGGATGACAGAGTTTGCCCTTGCCCAAATACATGGGTTTCAAGTGAACAGACTCTTTCGCCTTTAGCCATGACATTTTTATCGTGGATAATAAACTCCTTGGCGAACTCAGCACCATCCCAAGGCAGCTCATGATCATAAAGCCCTTCATAATCAAACGACTCTTTAAAATTATGAATAAACTTCTTTGTAGCTGGATTACCGTAGATAAAGTTTGAAGAATTATCCTTTATTCCCCACGGTTCATTGCTTATTTCCATTGTATTAATAACTTGAAGTGATATTGCATTGTTCTTCTTCATATCAGTAACAATTCCTTCTAATCTAAAGGTTAAAGAAGCATTCTGGTTTTTGGATGGACAAAACTTTTTGGCATATAGAGATCATAATCATTGGTGCGACAATACTCTTCCAATTGGTAACTAGAGTGAACACCGATTCTTTCATATATTCGTGCAATATGGGTTTCAACAGTACGGTGGGAAATACTTAACATTCTACCGATTTGTTTACTAGTATACTTTTGTAGCATGAAGAAAATAACATCCCATTCCCGTTGGGTAAAGAGATTGCTTGGTGGCTGGAACATAATAGATGCCGGCAGTTTTCCACGGAATAGTCGGGTAAATGAGAAATCCTGTGCTTGCCAGCCATGATATATAATGCCCATACAGCTCCCGTCTTCATGATAAAGAGGATATTTTGCAAAAAAGTAGGATGACAGAATTTGTTCTTTTCCATGTACATGTGTCTCAAGTGAACATATTCTTTTTTCCTGTTTCACCACTTTTCTATCATGGGCCATGTATTCTTTTGCAGATTCGGCTCCATCCCAGGGCAATTCATGCTCATAAAGCCCCTCATAGTCAAAAGAACTTGAAATATTTTGAAGACGCTTACATGCCCGATTGACATAAATATAGCGTGTATTTTCATCCTTTATTCCCCACGGCTCATTACTTTGCTCCATTGTATTAATAACTTGAGGTGATATTACATGGTTGTTTTTCATATTGATAGAACTCCTTTTAATCTAATGGTTAAGGGAACATTCTGGTTTCTGGATGCACAAATCTTTTTGGCACATAGAGATCATAATCATTGGTACGACAATATTCTTCTAATTGATAACTAGAGTGAACATCAATCCGTTTATGTATACGCGAGATATGGGTTTCAACCGTACGATAGGAAATATTTGACATTCTACTGATTTGCTTACTGGTATACTTTTGTAGCATGAGGAAAATAATATCCCATTCCCGTTGAGTAAAGAGAGCGGTTGGTGGCTGGAACATAATATTTATTGGTAATTTTCCATGAAAGAGTCGAGTGAATGAGAAATCCTGAGCTTGCCAGCCATGATGTATCGTTCCCATACAGATTCCGTCTTCATGATAAAGAGAGTATTTTTCAAAAAAATAAAAGGAAAGAATTTGTTCTTTTTCAAATGTACATGTTATAAGTGAACGTACTCTTTCTTCTTTTTCTATCACTTTTTGATCATGAGTTATGTACTCTTTGGCGAATTCGGCTCCATCCCAGGGCAATTCATGATCATAAAATCCTTCATAATCAAATGATTCTTTAAAATTATGAATAAATTTTTTTGTAACTGAATTATCGTAGATGAAATTTGAAGAACTATCCTGTATTCCCCACGGTTCGTTGCTCATTTCTATTGTGTTAATAATCTGAGGTGATACTGCATAGTTCTTATTCATATTAGTAACAATACCTTTTAATTTAAAGAATTAAGGAAACGTTCTACTTTCTGGATACACAAACCTTTCTGGTACATAGAGATCATAATCATTGGTGCGACAATACTCTTCCAATTGGTAACTAGAGTGGACTCCAATCCGTTTGTATATACGCGAAATATGGTTTTCAACCGTACGGTAGGAAATATTTAACATTCTACCAATTTGCTTACTATCATATTTTTGTAAAAAAAGGAAAATAATATCCCATTCCCGTTGGGTAAAGAGTTCGGTTGGTGGTTGGAACATAATATTTGCTGGCAGTTTTCCACGAAATAGCCGGGTGAATGAGAAATCCTGAACCTGCCAACCATGATATATTGTTCCTATACAACTTCCGTCTTCATGATAGAGAGGGTATTTTTCAAAAAAATAAGATGACAGAATTTGTTCTTTAAAAAATTTATGAGTTACAAGTGAACATGTTCGTTCTTCTCTTTCCATTACTATTTTATCATTGGTCATGTACGCTTCAGAAAATTCGGCACCATCCCAGGGAAGGTCATAGTCATAAAGACCTTCATAGTCAAAGGAGCGTGAAATATTTTGAACACGATTACATGCCTGATTGGCATAAATAAAGCATGAGTTTTTATCTTTTATTCCCCAAGGCTCGTTACTCAGCTCCATTGTATTAATAACCTGAGGTGATATTACATGGTTGTTTTTCATATTAGTAGAACTCCTTTTAATATAATGATTAAGGGAACATTCTGGTTTCTGGATGCACAAATCTTTTTGGTACATAGAGATCATAATCATTAGTGCGACAGTATTCTTCCAATTGATAACTGGAATGAACTCCAATTCTCTGGTATATACGTGAGATATGATTTTCAACCGTACGATAGGAAAGATTTAACATTCTACCGATTTGCTTGTTGTTGTATTTTTGTAAAAAAAGGAAAATAACATCCCATTCCCGTTGGGTAAAGAGATCGGTCGGTGGCTGGAACATAATAGATGCTGGCAGTTTTCCTCGGAATAGCCGGGTAAATGAAAAATCCTGTGCTTGCCAGCCATGATATATCGTTCCTATACAGCTTCCATCTTCATGGTAAAAAGGGTACTTTTCAAAAAAATAAGATGACAGAATTTGTTCTTTTCCATGTACTTGTGTTATAAGTGAGCGCACCTTTTCTTCTTTTTCCATCACCATTCTGTCGTGGGTCATGTATTCTTTAGCAAATTCGGCTCCATCCCAGGGAAGGTCATAATCATAAAGCCCCTCATAGTCAAAAGAGCTTGGAATATTTTGAACATGTTTACATGCTTGATTGGAATAAATAAAGCATGAATTCTTATCTTTTATTCCCCACGGCTCATTACTTTGCTCCATTGTATTAATAACTTGAGGTGAGATGACATAGTTCTTTTTCATATTAGTAGAACTCCTTTTAGTCTAATGGTTAAGGGAACATTCTGGTTTCTGGATGCACAAATCTTTCTGGTACATAGAGGTCATAATCATTTGTACGACAGTATTCTTCCAGTTGATAACTGGAATGAACACCAATTCTTTGGTATATGCGTGAGATATGATTTTCAACCGTACGATAGGAAAGATTTAACATTCTACCGATTTGCTTGCTGTTATATTTTTGTAGAAAAAGGAAAATAACATCCCACTCCCGAGGAGTAAAAAGATCGGTCGGTGGCTGGAATATAATAGATGCTGGTAGTTTCCCACGAAATAACCGGGTAAATGAGAAATCCTGAGCTTGCCAACCATGAAATATCGTTCCTATACAACTTCCATCTTCATGGTAAAGTGGATATTTTTCACAAAAATAGGATGACAAAATTTGTTCTTTTCCAAATGGATGTGTTTCAAGTGAACATATTCTTCCTTCTTTTTCTATCACTATTTTATCTTGAATAACATGTTCTTTAGCAAATTCGGCTCCATCCCAGGGAAGGTCATAATCATAAAGCCCTTCATAGTCAAAAGAGCTTGAAATATTTTGTGCGTGTTTACATGCTTGGTTGACATAAATAAAGCATGAGTTTTTATCCTTGATTCCCCACGGCTCATTACTTTGCTTCATTGTGTTAATAACCTGAGGTGAGATAATATAGTTCTTTTTCATATTAGTAGAACTCCTTTTAATTTAATGGTTAAGGAAACATTTTGGTTTCTGGATGTACAAATCTTTTTGGCACATAGAGATCATAATCATTAGTGCGACAATATTCTTCCAATTGATAACTGGAATGAACTCCAATTCTCTGATATATGCGTGAGATATGATTTTCAACAGTACGATAGGAAAGATTTAACATTCTACCGATTTGCTTATTGGTATACTTTTGCAACAGGAGGAAAATAACATCCCATTCCCGTTGGGTAAAGAGATCGGTCGGTGGCTGGAACATAATATTGGCTGGCAATCTTCCACGAAATAGCCGGGTGAATGAGAAATCTTGCACCTGCCAACCATGATATATCGTTCCTATACAACTTCCATCTTCATGATAGAGAGGGTATTTTTCAAAGAAGTAAGATGACAGAATTTGTTCTTTAAAAAATTTATGAGTTACAAGTGAACATATGCGTTCTTCTTTTTCCATCACTATTTTATCATTGGCCATGTATTCTTCTGCAAATTCGGCTCCATCCCAGGGAAGATCATAATCATAAAGGCCCTCATAATCAAAGGAACGTGAAATATTTTGAACGCGATAATTAGCCTGATTAGCATAAATAAAACATGAATTTTTATCTTTTATTCCCCAGGGTTCATTACTTTGCTCCATCGTATTAATAACCTGAGGGGAGATTGTATAGTTCTTCTTCATATCAGTAAAAGCTCCTTTGTAACTTAAGTGTTAAAGAAACATTCTGCTTTCTGGATGTACAAACCTTTCTGGTACATAGAGATCATAATCATTGGCGCGACAATATTCTTCTAATTGACGACTGGAGTGAACACTAATCCGTTTATATATACGTGAAATATGGGTTTCAACGGTACGATAGGAAAGATTTAACATTCTACCGATTTGCTTACTGGTATACTTCTGCAATAGAAGGAAAATAACATTCCATTCCCGTTGAGTAAAAAGATCGGTCGGTGGTTGGAACATAATATTGGCTGGCAATTTTCCATGAAATAGCCGAGTGAATGAGAAATCCTGAGCTTGCCAACCATGATATATTGTTCCCATACAGCTTCCGTCTTCATGATAAAGAGGGTATTTTTCAAAGAAATAAGATGACAGAATTTGCTCTTTTCCAAAAGTATGTGTTAAGAACAAGCATACTCTTTCTTCTTTTTCCATCACCTTTTGATCATGAGCGATGTACTCTTTGGCGAATTCGGCTCCATCCCAGGGTAATTCATGGTCATAAAGCCCTTCAAAGTCAAAAGAACATGAAATATTGAGAAGACGTTTACATGCCTGATTGACATAAATGTGGCATGAGTTTTTATCCTTTATTGCCCAAGGTGAATTACTTTGATCCATTGTGTTGGTAATCTGAGGCGATATTACATAGTTCTTCTTCATATCAGTAAAAGCTCCTTTGTAACTTAAGTGTTAAAGAAACATTCTGCTTTCTGGATGCACAAATCTTTCTGGTACATAGAGATCATAATCATTGGCGCGACAATATTCTTCTAATTGACGACTAGAGTGAATATCAATCCGTTTATATATGCGTGAGATATGGGTTTCAACCGTACGGTAGGAAATATTTAACATCCTACCGATTTGCTTACTGGTATATTTTTGTAACAGGAGGAAGATAACATTCCATTCCCGTTGAGTAAAAAGATCGGTCGGTGGTTGGAATAATATAGACGCCGGAAGTTTTCCATGAAATAACCGGGTGAATGAAAAGTCCTGAGCTTGCCAACCATGAAATATGGTTCCTATACAGCTTCCGTCTTCATGGTAAAGAGGATATTTTTCACAAAAATAGGATGACAGAATTTGTTCTTTCCCAAATAGATGCGTTTCGAGTGAGCATATTCTTTCTTTTTCTTCCATCACTATTTTATCTTGAGTCACGTGTTCTTTAGCAAATTCAGCACCATTCCAAGGAATTTCATCATCGAAAAGCCCTTCATAGTTAAAAGAACTTGGAACATTATGAAGAGATTTTAATGCCAAATTAACATAAATAAGGCATGAATTCTCATCTTTTATTCCCCAGGGATCATTACTTTTCTCCATTGTATTAATAACTTGAGGTGAAATAATTAATTTATTATCCATGTTATTACTCCTTTTTTCTCTAGCTTTAAAATTAGATTTTTGATCTTATAAATCAATTTAACTCACGACTACGCCATAACCTAGGGTAATGCATGACCATAAAACTCTTCACAATCAAATAGTTGTTTAGAGTTATGAATAAGTTTTTTTGTCGCTGAATTATAGTAGATAAAGTTCGAAGAGCTATCCTGTATTCCCCACGGTTCATTGCTCATTTCTATTGTATGAATAATCTGGGGTGATATTGCATAGTTTCTCTTCATATCAGTAAAAGCTCCTTTGTAATCTAAGCGTTAAAGAAACATTCTGCTTTCTGGATGCACAAATCTTTCTGGTACATAGAGATCATAATCATTGGTGCGACAATACTCTTCCAGTTGACGACTAGAGTGAACACCAATCCGTTTATATATGCGTGAGATATGGGTTTCAACCGTACGGTAGGAAAGATTTAACATTCTACCAATTTGCTTACTAGTATACTTTTGTAACATGAGGAAAATAACATCCCATTCCCGTTGAGTAAAAAGATCGGTCGGTGGTTGAAATAATATAGACGCCGGAAGTTTTCCATGAAATAGGCGAGTGAATGAGAAATCTTGGGCTTTCCATCCATGAATAAAGATACCGATACATTCGTTTTCATCATTATAGATTGGATATTTTTCCGAAAAATAAGATGATAGAAATTTATCTTTCCCATATGTATGTGTTTCAAGTGAACATATTCTGTTTCCTTGTTTCATAACACTTTTATCGTGCATAACGAATTCTTTGGAAAATTCAGCCCCGTTCCAGGGGAGCTCACTATCATATTTCCCTTCATAATCAAATAAATCTGGGATATTTTGCATTTGTCTAAGTGCTGAATTACAAAAAATCCAACATGAGTTTTTGTCTTTGATTGCCCAAGGTTCATTGCTTTGCTGCATGGTATTAATAATTTGCGGTGAAATCATCTCGCTATTCATAGTATCATTCCTCTCCCTCGTCTTAAAATTCGATTATTGATATTTAATCTTATAATCAATTTAACTCACGACTATCCCAGGCTTTAAGGTAGTTCATGATCATAAAACTCTCCATAATCAAATGATTGTTTAAAGTTACGAATAAATTCCTTTGTAGCTGAATTATCGTAGATAAAATCTGAAGAACTATCCTGTATTCCCCACGGTTTGTTGAACACTTCTATTGTGTTCATAATCTGAGACGATATTACATAGTTCTTCTTCATATTAGTGATAACTCCTTCTAATCTAATAATTAAGAAAATATTCTGATTTCTGGATGGACAAACCTTTCTGGTACATAGAAATCATAATCATTCGTACGACAATATTCTTCTAATTGGTAACTGGAGTGGACACCAATTCGTTTATATATACGTGAGATATGGGTTTCAACGGTACGGTAGGAAATATTTAGCATCTTACCGATTTGCTTATTAGTATATTTGTGTAACAACAGAAAAATAACATCCCATTCTCGTTGAGTAAAGAGATCAGTAGGTGGTTGGAATATAATAGATGCTGGCAGTTTTCCACGAAATAGCCGGGTAAGTGAGAAATCCTGAGCTTGCCAACCATGATATATAATTCCCATGCAGTTACTATCATGGTAAATAGGTGACTTTTCAAAAAAGTAAGATGATAGAATTTGTTTTTTCCCATATGTATTAGTTTCAAGGGAGCATACTCTTTCTTCTTTTTCCATCACCTTTTGATCATGAGCAATGTATTCTTTGGCAAATTCGGCCCCAATCCAAGGTAATTCATGATCATAAAGCCCTTCAAAGTCAAAAGAACATGAAATATTGAGCATGCGTTTACATGCCTGATTGGCATAAATAAAGCATGAATTTTCATCTTTTATTCCCCAAGGATCATTACTTTGTTCCATTGTATTAATGATTTGAGGTGAAATAATTAATTTATTGTCCATATTATTACTCCTTTTTTCTCTAGCCTTAAAATCAGGTTTTTGCTGTTTAATCTTATAATCACTTTAACTCACGACTGTCCCATAACTTAGGATAATTCATGATTATAGAACCATTTATGATCAAATAATTGTGTAAAAGTATGAATAAATTTTTTGTAGCAGAGTCATTGTAAATAAAGTTCGAAGAGCTATTCTGTATTCCCCACGGTTTATTGCTCATTTCTATGGTGTTAATATTTTGAGGTAATATTGCATAGCTCTTTTTCATATTAGTAAAAGCTCCTTTGTAATCTAAGTGTTAAAGAAACATTCTGCTTTCTGGATGCACAAACCTTTCTGGTACATAGAGATCATAATCATTGGTGCGACAATATTCTTCCAATTGACGACTAGAGTGAACACTAATCCGTTTATATATACGTGAGATATGGGTTTCAACGGTACGGTAGGAAAGATTTAACATTCTACCAATTTGCTTACTGGTATATTTTTGTAACAGGAGGAAAATAACATCCCATTCCCGTTGAGTAAAAAGATCAGTCGGTGGTTGGAACATAATAGACGCTGGCAGTTTTCCATGAAATAGCCGGGTGAATGAGAAATCCTGAGCTTTCCACATATGATATATAGTTCCCATACAATCCCCGTTATCATGGTAAATAGGGGTTTTTTCACAAAAGTAAGACGACAGAAATTTGTCTTTGCCAAACAAGTGTGTTTCAAGAGAACATACCCTTCCTCCTCTTTCCATTACACTTTTATCATGAGCAATAAATTCTTTTGCAAATTCAGCTCCATCCCAGTCGAGTTCATCATCATAAAGTCCTTCATAATCAAATGATTTTTTAAAGTCATGAATAAACTGTTTTGTAGCCGAATTACCGTAAATAAAGCATGAATTCTTGTCTTTTATTCCCCAAGGATCATTACTTTGCTCCATTGTATTAATAACTTGAGGTGAAATAATTAGTTTATTATCCATGTTATTACTCCTTTTTTCTCTAACCTTAAAATTCGATTATTAATCTTGTAATTACTTTAGCTCACGATTACACCATAACCTAGGGTAATTCATGATTATAAATCCCTTTATGATCAAATAGTTGTATAAAAATACGAATAAATTTTTTGTATCAGAGTCGCCGTAGATAAAGTTCGAAGAGCTATTCTGTATTCCCCACGGTTCATTGCTCATTTCTATGGTGTTAATATTTTGAGGTAATATTGCATAGCTCTTTTTCATATTAGTAAAAGCTCCTTTGTAATCTAAGTGTTAAAGAAACATTCTGCTTTCTGGATGCACAAATCTTTCTGGTACATAGAGATCATAATCATTTGTGCGACAATATTCTTCCAATTGACGACTAGAGTGAACATCAATGCGTTTATATATGCGTGAGATATGGGTTTCAACGGTACGGTAGGAAATATTTAACATTCTACCGATTTGCTTACTGGTATATTTTTGTAATAGGAGAAAAATAACATCCCATTCCCGTTGAGTAAAGAGTTCAGTTGGTGTTTGGAACATAATATTGGCTGGCAATTTTCCATGAAATAGTCGGGTGAATGAGAAATCCTGAGCTTGCCAACCATGATATATCGTTCCCATACAGCTTCCGTCTTCATGATAGAGAGGATATTTTTCAAAAAAATAAGATGACAGAATTTGTTCTTTTCCAAAAGTATGTGTTAGAAGCAAACATACTCTTTCTTCTTTTTCCATAACTTTTCGATCATGATCTATGTATTCTTTGGCAAATTCGGCCCCATCCCAAGGTAATTCGTGTTCATAAAGTCCTTCAAATTCAAATGAACTTGAAAAGTTCTTAAGAGATTTTAATGCCAGGTTACCATAAATAAAGCATGAGTTTTTATCCTTTATTCCCCAAGGATCATTACTTTGCCTCAATGTATTAATAACTTGAGATGAAATAATTAATTTATTATCCATGTTATTACTCCTTTTTTCTCTAGCCATTGATATTTAATCTTATAATCAATTTAACTCTAAACTACCAAGAGTGACGAATCTTGCTGGGATATAAAGATCAAGTTTATTTTTTCTACAGAAATCTTCCAATTCTGCATGTAGTGGCAAATTAAATTTTTGGTAAATCGATTGAATATGATTAACCACATCTTCGGTACTTATCATTAACTCTTCACCGATTTTATCTTCATCTAATGAGCGCAGGGTCAGAAAGAGAACTTCCCATTCAGTTTGCGTCAATTTGTCATTAGGGGCGATAAATTCCAACGTTGCCGGAGGAGTTTTTTCATGGTAGTAAGCAGTAGAAAAGTTTTGGGTTTTGCACATATGAAAAATGATCCCAATACAATTGCCATCTTCATCACAAAGTGGGTATTTATTACAAAGATAGATTTGTTTAATCTTATGTTCTTCAAATGGATGCGTTTCCAGTGAACTAACGCGTTGCATTGTTTGAATAACTTTTTGATCCTGACTGTGGCATTCTTTTTCATATTCTGCAATAGGTGAAGGTAATTCACCTGTTGAAAGCCCGCTAATATCGAACTCTTCCGGCAAATTGAGTAGTTGATAAAAGGCGAAGTTGGCATAAATGAATCTTGATTGGAGATCTTTAGCTCCCCAAGGTTCATCACTGTTTTCCCACATATGAATTAATTGTGGAGTGATATTGTTAGGTCTGTTTTTTATATGTTGCATTGGTGACTCCTGAACGATTATTTCGGTTGTTATCTGACATGTTTGCTAACTAATTATACTTAGAATGCCTTGGTAATATAATAGAATATAATAACTTGCTCGTCAAAATACATATATTTATTAATTAAACCTTTTATTGTTAAACAATGAGACTTTTAACATTAATGAATATAACGTAAAGTACTATTTTGTATGGAAACATTTTAATTTGATTACTAAACAGTAAAATTAATGAATGGGATTTTTAAGTCATAATTAATTAAGTGATGTAAGTCAAAAACTTTCTGTCATTAACCGAAGTATGAAAGAGTGGTTGTTATAACGATGACCGGTAATAGAATGAAATAGAAGGTGTTATCTTTGGAGCAGAATAAAGGCGAAAAAATGGCATTTAATCGGAATAATATTCGATCAATTAAAGAATGCTTTTTAAACGGCATATATTGGTCATTTTAATCTGGTAAAATATATTGTGGAATTGTCAGAATAATCAACTATATGGAGTTTTCAGCCTAAAAACCGCGTCTGAATTTGTCTGCTGTTGGCAATAGTTATTCTTAAATAAAATTAAGGTTAGGTAAATTCTATGAAATTAAATTTTTGAAGAATAATTAAATAAAAAACTTACTTAAAATGGTATAGCTCGAGATATAAAGTTGCATTTCAAGTTCCACTTAGATGTTTGTCACAATCAGATTCTTACCCTATTTCTTGCGGTTTTTATCAATGATTTTCTGCTTTGACGATACTGGTGGGGTAACGTCAGAGACAAAATATTGACTTGATTTTCATCAATTTCAGAATATTTATATATTTTTTAACAAAAATTTTTTGTATTATTAATCATAAATTAATTCTTAAGTAGTAATAATATGGTGAAAATTTCGATTAGACCCACGTTTTATGTGATTAGTAAATAAGGAATGAATAGATGGCAATAGAGTATTATCTACTCGTTGGTGACAAAACCACCTGTGGTAAGCGTCCCGGCACGTATATTATTGCCGGTGGCATATCATATTTCGCGTTAATAACGACGTCAAAGAGCGAACAGCCTCCGCGGGGTAACAAACACCTGCCCGAACCGGATAAACCGCAGGATAAAAAATTACCGTGGTATAAACGGTGTTTAACGGTGGCAAAAATAAGGCCGAAGCCGTTGTTACCGCCGTGGCTGCAACTACCCGCAGTGTGGTGAGGCATTGCTGATGCGTTATCAGTGCTGGTCGCAGGATGGAGGTACTGAATTCGTTGACAGTCGGATTAATGGAACTGTTTTATTTATCAGGATTGAATGAGGGCGGAGAGGATTACTTAAATCGATATCATCTTAGTGAAATTGTCGAACGGTTCGATAAGGCACCGACTCGTGTTCATTTTTACTGGATCAGAAGATGAAAAAATCGGCAGGATGACGGCTCTGGGCTATCATGTCAGCCGAGAAAGTGGTTTGGATAAAGTAGGTAGTGATGCTCCCTATTCCTAATATGCTGCCGGTATATGTGTATTTGGGTGAACCACCGGTGAAATTGTTTGAAGTGGATTTAAGTTTATCTTTATAAAGCCCTTTGTAGTCAAAATAATTCCTGATTATCACTTAAATTCAGCTCCCATAGGCGTATACTTAAAATAAGTCTGTGTGGAGGTAAATGAAAATGGCTAAAAATCAGATTCAATTCCAAAAAGGCATTTCTATTCATGAGTTTATTTCA